>NZ_FNUC01000003.1:1330000-1662500 GCF_900106035.1 Jiangella alba | reverse complement strand
GCGCGAATCACTTACGGCGCTTGGGCACGTGCGGCCGGTACGGCGACACCGTCGGCTCGCCGTCCAGCCAGAAGCGCCACGGGAACGCGACGCCGTCACCGCCGGCGCCGCTGACGCCGACCCGCGGGCCGGTCCGCACCCGGCCGCCGTCGACCGGCGGGCCCGGGAGCAGCTGCGTCGGCGAGTCGGCAACGCACAGGTCGGCGCCGTTGTCGGGACGGCCGAGACCCAGGGCGGACGTCAGACGGGCCGGGCCGCGGGCGTACTCGCGCGCCGTCCGCGCGGACAGCCGCCGGGACGCCGCCAGCGCGGGGCCCTCGATCACCTCGCCGGCCCGCAGCAGCACCGCCGTCGCCGTCCCGTCGACGTCGCACACCACGTTGGCGCAGAAGTGCATGCCGTAGGTGAAGTAGACGTAGAGGTGGCCGGCCGGCCCGAACATGACGTCGTTGCGCGGGGTGCGGCCGCGGAAGGCGTGCGAGCCCGGATCGTCGGCGCCCTGGTACGCCTCGACCTCGGTCAGCCGCACCGCCACCGTCCCCTCCGGCGTCGTGTGCCGCAGCACGCTGCCGAGGAGGTCGGGTGCCACCTCGAGGCCGGGCCGGGCCAGGAACGCGCGGTCGATCGTCGCCGTCTCCACCGCGCCAGTATCGACGACGGCGTCAGGCCGGCGGCAGCGGGACGCGCAGGCTCACCGTGCCCTGGAGGTCCAGCCACGCCGCGTCGGGCGCCCGGACCAGCCGCAGGATGACGTGCTCGCAGCTCGGGCAGCGCGCCACCCAGCCCTGCGCGTGGCCGTACACCCGCAGGTCCGCGACCCGGCGGGTGTCGCCGCAGCTCACACAGCGTCCGGTGGCGGCGGTGACGTCGACGGCGAACAGCTCGGCGAGCGGGCCGGCCAGGGCGTTGCCGTCCTGGTAGTCGTCAGTCATGTCAGTCTCCTGTCGGGCCGAACCGCTCGGTGCGGATGCGGCGCGGGTCGTGGCCCAGTCCGACCAGCGTGTTCGCCACCTTCTCGACGAACCCGGTCGGGCCGCAGACGAAGCACGTCGGCTCGAACTGCGGCGGCCAGCCGTACAGCTCGAGGTCGGCGGGGCCGATGCGGCCCGGCGTGCGCACGGACCCGGCCGGCGCCGACCGGGTGAACAGCGTGGCGATGTCGAGCCCGCCGTCGTCGCGGGCGGCTCGGCGCAGTTCGGACGCGTAGAACTGGTCGGACGGCGAGCGGACGGAGTGGATGAGCCGGAACGGCGCCCGGCTGCGCGCGTCGCGCCGGGACCGGACCATCGCCATCAGCGGGACGATGCCCGACCCACCCGCCACCAGCAGCGCCGGCGCCGTCCGCGACGGGTGCCAGACGAACCAGCCGCCGACCGGGCCGCGCAGCTCGACCGGGTCGCCGACGGCGAACGTGTCCGTCAGGTACTCCGACACCTCACCGTTGTTCACCCGTTGAACGGTGAGCTCGACGCGGTCGCCGTCGGCCGGCGCGGCCAGCGAGTAGCTGCGCTGGGTGCTGTAACCGTCCTCGTCGGTCAGCCGGACGTCGACGTGCTGCCCGGGCACGTGGCCGGGCCAGCCGGGGACGTCGAGCAGCAACGTCCGGGCGGTCGCGGTCTCGGTGCGGATGCCGGCGAGGGTCGCGACGCGCCACTCGAGGCGGGCGTTCAATCGCCCGCGTAGCGCTGCTCGCGCCACGGGTCACCGTAGTTGTGGTAGCCGACGCTCTCCCAGAACCCCGGCTCGTCGAACTCGAGCAGCTGCAGGCCGCGCACCCACTTCGCCGACTTCCAGAAGTACAGGTGCGGCACCAGCAGCCGGGCCGGACCGCCGTGCTGCGGCGCCAGCTCGGAGCCCTCGAACTCGTAGACGACCCACGCCCTGCCGTCGAGTAGGTCCTCGAGCGGCAGGTTCGTCGTGTAGCCCCCGTAGCAGTGCACCAGCGCGTAGTCGGCCGTCGTGTCGACGTCCTCCATCAGCAGGTCCAGCGACACCCCGCGCCAGGACGTGGCCAACTTGGACCACTTCGTGACGCAGTGGATGTCGACCGTCGGCTCCTCGGCCGGCAGCTCGAGCAGCTCGTCCCACGTCCACCGGTACTCCTGGCCGGTCTCGCTGGCGATGGTGAACTCCCACCGGTCCAGCGAGATGTTCGGCGTCGGCCCGGCGGACAGCACCGGGAAGTCCTCGGTCAGGTACTGCCCCGGCGGCAGCTGGACGTCAGCGTCGTGCCTTCTCCTCCGGAACCCCGGAGACACGATCCCCATCGTTCCACCCCGTTTCCCTCGCGCCTGCGGGCGCGCCCTCCCACCCTGGGCACATGGTCCTCTCACCCAGGTCCTGAGTCCAGAGCATTCGCGAGGTCGGTTCGTCAGGTACCGAACTCGGCCCGCACGCCCAGGAGCCGGACCGGGCGGTGGTCGGTGAACCGGGCCAGCGCCACCAGCGCGGCCGCGGCGAGCGCGTCGGCGTCGCTCGTGGGCTCGGCCAGCTTGTGGCCGTGGGTGGAGGTGAAGAACGGGGCATGGCGGACCTTGACGACGACGCGGACGGCCGGGCGGCCCTCGGCGACCACCTCGCCGGCGACCTCGTGCGCCAGCCTGGCGACCTCGCGGGCGACCTCGTCCCAGTCGTCGAGGTCGTGCTGGTAGGTGAACTCCTTGCCGCGCGACCTGGCCAGCCAGGGCTCGCCGCTGACCCGCGCCGACGCGACACCCCGGGCCACGCGGACCAGCCACGGCCCGATGGTGGGGCCGAACCGCTTGGCGACGTCGTCGGGGTGGGTGGTGGCGAGGTCGCGGACGGTGTGGATGCCGAGCTCGGCCAGCTTCTTCGCCGTCTTCGCGCCGACGCCCCACAGCGCGTCCGTCGAGCTCTCGCCCAGCACGTCGAACCAGGAGTCGTAGGTGAGCGTGGCGACGCCGGCCGGCTTGCCGAACCCGGTGGCCAGCTTGGCCTGCAGTTTGTTCTCGCCGATGCCGACGGTGCAGTCGAGGTCGGTGGCCGCGCGGACGCGGCGCTGGATGCTCCGCGCCGTCGTCTCGGGGTCGTGGTCGCCGACGTCGAGGAACGCCTCGTCCCAGCCGAGCACCTCGACGGTGCCGAACTCGCGCAGCGTCTGCATGACGTCGGCGGAGACGGCCTCGTAGGCGGGTTTGTCGACCGGCAGGAAGACGGCGTCGGGGCAGCGTTTCAGCGCCGTGCGCAGCGGCAGGCCGGAGTGCACGCCGAACGCGCGGGCCTCGTACGACGCGGTGGCGACGACGCCGCGCTTGGACGGGTCGCCGTCGCCGCCGACGACGACCGGGCGGCCGGCCAGCTCGGGACGGCGCAGCACCTCGACGGCAGCGATGAACTGGTCGAGGTCGACGTGCAGGACCCAGCGGGACACGTGGCCATTCTGGCCCGGCGCACTGACAGGGTGGGGTCAGCGGGCGGGATCCTGCGGGTCGGCGGGGTCCGTCGGGTCCTGCGGGTCCGTGGGGTCCTGCGGGTCGATGGGGTCCTGCGGGTCGGCCTGGTCGGCGGCGTCGGCCTGGTCGGGCTGGTCGGCGGGGTCGGCCGGCTCGGCCGGGTGGTCGGTGGCGGCGCGCCAGACGTCGTCCGCCGCGGGCCGCTCGTCCGCGACGGGGAGAGGGTCGGCGCTGTCCTTCCCGACGGCCGCGCCGCTGGCGTCGTACTCGACCTCGCCGGCCGGGTCTGGCCCGGCACCGAGCGTGCCGGCGACCGGGAACCGCTCCGCGTCGTCGAGGTGATCGTCGTGGCGTGCGGGTGCGCCGCCGAGGAAGTCGCGGATGCGCTGGCCGTACGCCGTCGCCTTCGAGGGGTCGACGGGGAAGGTGACGTCCTCGACGATGCGGGCGAAGGTGTCGCGGACCTTCGCCGTGCCGGCGTTGGTGGCGGCGCCGCCGAGGATGGAGCCGACCTGGTCCTGCACCGACGTGATGGTGTCGCCGACGAACTCGCGGATGCCGGAGTCGTGGACCGGGCAGCGCGGCAGCACCGACTTCGCCGGGCGGACCAGCCGCTGCCGCCGTCGCCACGCCGGATCGTGCAGGTACGCCTGGCCGTCGACCGCGTACCGGCAGATCAGCCCCTCGAACGCCAGCGCGTCGAGGTCGTCGGACATGGCGGCCGTCGGGTGCTCGTCGAACCGCAACGCCCACAGCCGGCCGTTCACCACCGCGGCGTTGTCGACCGCGCGGCCCTCGTCGTCGAGGACCGTGGGCAGGTAGGCCCAGGTGTAGGCGGCGGTCAGCGACAACCGGGCCACCCGCTCGTCCTGGACGTCGCCCGGCTGGATGGTCCTGGGACTGTGCGCCATGGTCGGCTCCTTCATGTGCTCCGTCGGCTGCTTCGAATCTACGTCAGCTCCGGCCGGTGGAACGGGTCTAGGCTCGACGAAGGAGCAGTTCGAGGGGGCGGTCGCCATGACCGGACAAGTCGTACACTTCGAGATCCCCGCCGACGACGTCGAGCGGGCCCGCGGGTTCTACCGCGACGCCTTCGGCTGGGACGTCACGCCCATGCCGGACGTCGACTACACGATGGTCTCCACCACCCCGGTCGACGAGGCCGGGCGGCCCAAGGAGGCGGGCGCCATCAACGGCGGCATGTTCACCCGCGACGCCGACCGCCCCGGCCCCATCGTCACCATCGGCGTCGACGACGTCGACGCGGCACTGGCGGCGGTGCAGCGACTGGGCGGAGCGGTGGTCCTGCCGAAGGCCGAGGTCATGGGCATGGGGTACGCGGCCTACTTCCGCGACAGCGAGGGCAACGTGCTCGGCCTCTGGCAGGCCGGCGGGCGCTGACACGCCCGGGTCTCCTGGGCGACGGGGCTCGCTGGGGCTCTTCGGTGGTCGCCGCTGGCCGGGTCGGCGCCCCTGTTCGCCGGGATGCGGGGGCCGGGCTGTCCGCCGGATGTGCGGACGCCGGCCCCGGGTGTGACGGAGGCGCGTCCCGGCCGCTGAGCTCGGCTGGGACGCCCAGGTAGCGGCACCGCCGGTTCGGCAGCAGCCGCTCTGCGCCGACCGCTAGGCACCGGCCACTCGGCGGCGGTTCGACAGCGGCACCTCGGCGCCGGCGGCACGACAGCGGCGGTTCGGAAGCGGTAGTCGACCGCGGCAGCTCGGCGCAGGCAACACCCCCCGGCTGGTCCGACCGCGGCTCCCAGCACGCCCGAATACTTGAGCCAGAGCGCACCTCCAGCGGACGTGGCCCTCGGCGGACGTGGCCCCCAGCGGGTCGGTGGCGGCCGACGGGCGGGCGGATCGGCCGATGAGGGCCCATGCCCCGCCAACGGCGGGCACGGAAGGCCCGCGACCACCGTGGCGAAGGGCGGCCCACCCGCATGGCGCAGACCCCGCCCGGAAACGCGGGTCCACCGCGAAGGGCCGCCACGCCGCGAACCGCGACCCCACGCAGAAGCACGACTCCACCGCAGAGCCCGGCCCCACCGCAGAAAGCCGTCCACCGCACGGTGGCCCCATCGCGGGGCGCGGGCCCCGCCCCGAAGCGCGGGCCCACCGCGAAGGCGCCGCCACGCCGCGAACCGCGACCCCACCCAGAAGCGCGGCTCCACCGCAGAGCGCGCCCCCCGCATTTGAGCGGTCCACCGCACAGGGCGGCCCCGGCGACAGGCGGCCAGAGCGACCACACGCGGTCACGGCCGCGGAGCGAGCGGCGACAGCGGCAGCAGCGACGGCGACCGCCCTTGCCGACGGGACTAAACCGGTATAGGCTCCGATCCTAAACCGGTTTAGCAGCAGCAACCGCCAACGGAGGCGCCCGCCGATGCCCACCGAACGACCCACCATCGCCGACGTCGCGGAGCGGGCGGGCGTGAGCAAGGGGCTGGTGTCGTTCGCGCTGAACGACCGGCCGGGCGTCGCGCCGCAGACGAGGGAGCGGATCCTCGCAGCGGCCCGCGAGCTGGGCTGGCAGCCGAGCCTGCGTGCCCGCGCGCTCTCGGTGAACCGGGCGTTCGCGCTGGGCCTGGTCATCACCCGCGACCCGGAGATCATCACCGGCGACCCCTTCTACCCGTCGTTCATCGCGGGCGTGGAACGCGAACTGGCGCCGGCCGGCCAGGCACTGGTCCTGAGCGTCGTCCCGGACGAGGAGGCCGAGCTGGCCGCGTACCGGAAGCTGGTCGCGGACCGCAGGGTCGACGGCATCTTCATCACCGACCTCCGGCACGACGACGCCCGTATCGCGCTCGCCGAGGAGCTGGGCGTCCCCGCCGTCACGCTCGGCCGGCCGGAAGGGCCGTCGCCGTTTCCAGCGGTGTCGATGGACGACCGGGCCGGCATCGAGGCCGCCGTCGACCACTTGGTGGGGCTCGGCCACCGCAGCATCGCGCACGTCGCCGGTCCGGCCCGCATGCTGCACGGCAGCCGCCGCCGGAAGGCGTTCGAGGACGCGATGGCACGGGCGGGCCTGCGGGCGACGATGGTCGTCGAGACGGACTTCCGGGCGGCGGACGGCGCCCGGGCGACGCGCGACCTGCTCGCCCGCCACGAGGACCCGACCGCCATCGTCTACGCGAACGACCCGATGGCGATCGCCGGGCTCGGATTCGCGCAACGGGCCGGGCTGCGCGTGCCGGAGCACCTCTCGATCACCGGATTCGACGGCAGCGACATCGCCGAGCACATCTACCCCGCGCTCAGCACCGTGGCCACCGACGCGGTCAGCTGGGGCGCCGTCGCCGCACGGGTGCTGCTGCAGGAGATCGCCGGCGAGAACCCCGGCGACACCGACCTGCCGCCCGCGCGGTTCGTCCCCCGCGAATCGACCGGCCGGCGACCCGAACCACCCACCCGGCGGCCCAGAACCTGACCGGGCCGGACGCCGGCGGTGGCCCGGCCCGGCCCGCCAGCGATCCGAACCAGGACCCAGGCCGGGCCCCAGGCCAGGAGACCAGACGAAGAAGCCGAACCACCCGGGCGAGGCACCGACCCACCCGGACGACAGAAGGAGACGACCGTGCAACGACGCACCCGAGTCACCGCCGCGGTGCTGGCCGCGGCCGGCCTGCTCACCGTCGCGGCCTGCGGCGGCGATGACGACGACGCGGCCACCGGCGGCGACGGCGCTGACGGCGGCCGCGGCGACATCACCATCTGGTACTCGAACAACGAGGCCGAGGTCGCGTGGGGCGAGCAGATGGTGGAGGCCTGGAACGCCGAGCACCCGGACGAGCAGATCGAGGCGCAGGAGATCCCGGCCGGCGCCAGCAGCGAGGAGGTCATCGGCGCCGCCATCACCGCGGGCAACGCGCCGTGCCTGATCTTCAACACCGCGCCCGTGGCGGTCCCCGACTTCGAGCGGCAGGGCGGCCTCGTGTCGCTGTCCGGCTTCGACGACGGCGACAGCTACGTCGAGGAGCGCAGCGGCGACATCGCCGGGCAGTACCAGTCGGCTAGCGGCGAGTACTTCCAGCTGCCGTGGAAGTCGAACCCGGTGATGATCTTCTACAACAAGGCCATGTTCGCCGCCGCCGGCCTCGACCCGGAGAACCCACCGCTGGGCACGCACGACGAGTTCCTCCAGACCGCACGCACGCTGGTGGAGTCGGGCGCCGCGCCGAAGGCGATCTGGCCGGCCCCGACCAGCGAGTTCTTCCAGAACTGGTTCGACTTCTACCCGCTCTACGCGGCCGAGACGGGCGGCACGCCGCTGGTCGAGGACGGCGCGGCGACGTTCGCCGACGACGCCGGGCAGAGCGTCGCGGAGTTCTGGAAGACGCTCTACGACGAGGGCCTGGCCAGCCGCGAGGCGTACCAGGGCGACTCGTTCGCCGACGGCCAGGCGGCCATGGCGATCGTCGGCCCGTGGGCGATCAGCGTCTACGGCGAGAACATCGACTGGGGCGCCGTCCCGGTCCCGACGTCCGCCGGCACCGCGCCGGAGGAGACCTACACGTTCAGCGACGCCAAGAACATCGGCCTCTACACCGCGTGCGAGAACCAGGCGACGGCGTGGGACGTGCTGAAGTTCGCGACCAGCGAGGAGCAGGACGGCCTGCTGCTGGAGATGACCGGCCAGATGCCGATGCGCCAGGACCTCCCCGGCACCTACCCGGACTACTTCGCCGCCAACCCGGCGTACGAGGCGTTCGGCGACCAGGCGGCCCGCACGGTCGAGGTGCCGAACATCCCGAACTCCGTCGCCGTGTGGCAGACGCTGCGCGACGCGTGGTCGCAGTCGGTGATCTTCGGCGAGGGCGACCTCCAGGACGCGCTGCAGGGCGCCGCCGACGAGATCGACGGCCTGGCCGGCCAGTCCTGACGGGCGGCCGGGTATGACGGTCGTCGACTCGGGGGCGCGGGCGGGCGGTGCGTCGCCGCCCGCCCGGCACCAGAAGAACGCGCGGCGACAGCGCGGACGCGTGCTGGGCCGCAACCCGTCCGGGCTGCTGTTCAGCGCGCCGTACCTGGCGTACGTGCTGGTCGTGTTCGCGGTGCCGCTGGGCTTCGCGGTGTGGATGTCGTTCCACGACTACTTCTTCGCCGCGCCCGGCGCCGACGTCGACCGCCCCTTCGTCGGGTTCGACAACTACACGAACGTCCTCGCCGACCCGGACGTGCGCCGCTCGTTCGTCAACATCGGCGTCTTCCTGGTCATCAACGTGCCGCTGACGGTGGTGCTGTCGCTGGTGCTGGCGACCCTGCTCAACCAGGTGGTGCGCGGACGGGTGTTCCTGCGGGTCGGCTTCTACGTCCCGTACGTGACGGCGTCGGTGGCGGTGGTGGGCGTGTGGCTGTTCCTGTTCAGCGGGAACGGACTGGTCAACGAGGTGCTGGGGCCGCTGGCGCCGGACCCGCCGTGGCTGATCAACTCGTTCTGGGCGATGCCGTCGATCGCGTTCTTCGTCACCTGGAAGCAGCTGGGCTTCTACATCCTGCTGTACCTGGCGGCGTTGCAGAACGTCCCGAAGGAGCTGTACGAGGCGGCCGCGACGGACGGGGCGGGCCGGTTGCGGACGTTCTGGTCGGTGACGGTGCCGGCGGTGCGGCCGGCGACGGTGCTGGTGCTGCTGCTGTCGACGATCATCGGCGCGAACCTGTTCACCGAGCCGTACCTGCTGACGGGCGGCGGCGGCCCGAACGGCGCGTCGGCGTCGCCGGTGCTGATCATGTACCAGCGCGGCATCGAGCAGGGCGCGCCCGGCGTGGCCGCGGCCATCGGCGTGATCCTGGTGCTGCTGGTGCTGCTGGTGGCGTGGCTGCAGCGGCGCTTCGTCGGAGGTGGTGAGTCGTGAACCGGCGCGCCACGGTGACGAGGTACGTCGTGCTCGGCGTCGGAGCCCTGGCCTTCCTCTTCCCCTTCTACTACATGGTCGTCGGGTCGTTGCAGACCGCGCCCGACCCCACCCCGGCCGGCGCGTTCCCGGACCCGTCGAACCTGACGCTGGACAACTACGCCGCGATCGACGGGCGCATCGACCTGCTGCAGGGGCTGGTGAACTCGGGCATCTTCACCGGCGGGGTGATCCTCGGGACGGTCGTGTTCGGCGTGCTGGCCGGGTACGCGCTGGCGGTGCTGCGGTGGCGCGGCCGCGGGACGACGTTCGCGCTGGCCCTGCTGGTGCAGGTGGTGCCGTTCCAGCTGCTGATGATCCCGCTCTACGTGCTGATCGCCCGCGACTACGGGCTGGCCGACAGCTACCTCGGGATGATCCTGCCGTTCGCGATCAACTCGACCGCGGTGATCGTGTTCCGCCAGTACTTCCTGCAACTGCCCCGCGAACTGTTCGACGCGGCGGCTGTGGACGGAGCGGGCGATCTGCGGACCCTGTGGAACGTCGCGTTGCCGCTGGTCCGGCCGGTGCTGCTGACGGTCGTCCTGATCACGTTCATCGGGCCGTGGAACGAGTTCCTGTGGCCGTTCCTCATCACCAAGGACCAGTCGATGCAGCCGCTGGCGGTGTCGCTGGCCAACTACATCAGCAACGTGGCGGCGTCGGCGGCCAACCCGTTCGGCGCCGTGCTGGCCGGCGCCGTCGTGCTGGCGGCGCCCGCCGTCGTCCTGTTCATCGTCTTCCAGCGCTACTTCACCAGCACGAACCTCGATTCCGGCGTGAAAGGCTAGGCATGCCCGTCTCCACCACCGTCCCGTACACGCTGACCCGCCTCGGGGTCGTCATGGCCCCGCTCGACGGCGACCCGCTCGAGGCCGAGGGGGTGCTCAACCCGGCCTCCGGCCGCGACCCGGACGGCGTCCTGTACCTGCTCCCCCGGCTGGTCGCGGCGGGCAACGTGTCGCGGGTCGGCCTCGCCCGCGTGGTCGTCGACGACGACGGCGTGCCGGTCGGCGTGGCGCGCGAGGGCGTCGTCCTGGAGCCGGACCGGGCGTGGGAGCGCGGCGCCGCCCACAGCGGCGTCGAGGACCCGCGGATCACCTGGATCGACGCGCTCGGGCTGCACGTCATGACGTACGTCGCGTACGGCCCGCTGGGGCCGCGCACGGCGCTGGCGGTGTCGGACGACCTGCGGACGTGGCGGCGGCTCGGCCCGGCGCTGTTCGCGTACGACGACGACCTCGACGTCGACCTCAACCTGTTCCACAACAAGGACACCGTGTTCTTCCCGACGCCGGTGACGTCGCCGTCCGGGATCGAGAGCCTGGCCGTGCTGCACCGGCCGATGTGGGATCTCGGCGAGATCCGCCCCGGTCAGGGCGTCGTGCTGCCACGCGGCGTCACCGACGACCGGCACAGCGTCTGGATCTCGTACGTGCCGCTGGCGTCGGTCCGCGACGACGTCGTGAACCTCGTCCACTGGCGCGAGCACCGCTTCCTCGCCGGCCCGGAGTACCCGTTCGAGGAGCTGAAGATCGGCGGCGGGCCGGCGCCGCTGCGGGTCCCCGAGGGCTGGCTGCTGCTGCACCACGGCGTCACCGGCGTGCTCGCGTCGGGCATCGCGCAGCAGCAGCGGGTCAACTACGCCGCCGGCGCCCTGCTGCTCGACGCCGACGACCCGTCCGTCGTGCTGGCCCGGACGCCGGAACCGCTGCTGGCGCCGGAGACCGACGACGAGCGCAGCGGCATCGTGCCGAACGTCGTCTTCCCCACCGCGATCGAGGAGATCGGCGGCGTGCACTACGTCTTCTACGGCATGGCCGACAGCAAGATCGGCGTCGCCCGGCTGGACCGCACAGAACACTCCCCCGGCACCTGACCTGGAAGGAGACCGCGATGACGCGGAGCTCGTGGACGGCGGCCCTGGCCGCGACGCTGCTGACGACCGGGACGCTCGTGGCCGCGGCGGCGCCCCCGGCGGACCCCGTCGAGACGCTGGCGAACACCGCGCACCTGGACTTCCTGCTCGACCACGCCTCCCCCGCCGGCGAACCGGGGCACACGACGTACCGGCTGGCCGAGGAGCCGGAGCTGACCTTCCCGTGGACGTACGCCGACGCGCGCGCGGGCGGGACGTTCGAGCGGATCGGCGGCGGGCAGCTGGACCCCGCGACCGGGCACTGGTCGCAGGGCGCCTACAACGCCGACGACGTGTCCCGCGCGGCCGTCGTCTACCTGCGGCACTGGCAGCAGACCGGGTCGTCGGCCAGCCAGGACAAGGCCTACGAGCTGCTGCGCTCGCTCGCCTACCTGCAGACCGCCAGCGGGCCGGACGCCGGCAACGTCGTGCTCTGGATCCAGCCCGATGGCGAGCTGAACCCGAGCGCCGAGCCGGTCGAGCTGCCCGACCCGTCCGACTCCGGGCCGAGCTACTGGCTGGCACGGACGATCTGGGCGTTCGGCGAGGGGTATGCGGCGTTCGAGGCCGCCGACCCGGCGTTCGCGGGCTTCCTGCGGGACCGGCTGCGGCTGGCCGTCGACGCCGTCGACCGGCAGGTGCTGACACGTTACGGCGAGTACACCGTCGCCGACGGACTGCGGGTGCCGTCGTGGCTGATCGTGGACGGCGCCGACGCGACGTCCGAGGCGGTGCTCGGGCTGGCCGCGTACACGACGGCGGCGCCGGACGACGCGGCGGCGGCCGGCGCGCTGCGGAAGCTGGCCGAAGGCGTCGCGGCGATGGGCGGCGGCGACCCGGACGCGTGGCCGTACGGCGCCATCCTGCCGTGGGCGCAGTCGCGGTCGATGTGGCACGCGTGGGGCTCGCAGCTGCCGGCGTCGCTGGCCGCGGCCTCGACGGCGCTGGACGCGCCCGCGCTGCTGCGCCCGGCCGTCCAGGACTCCGCCCGGTTCGTCCCGACGCTGCTGACGGCGGGCGGCGCTGACAACGGGTGGATGCCGACGCCGACGGAACGGGTGCAGATCGCCTACGGCGTCGACTCGCGGCTGCAGTCGCTGCTGGCCGTGGGTGAGGCGGCGGACCGGCCCGGGTTCGGCGAACTGGCGGCGCTGACGGCGGCGTGGTACTTCGGCGCCAACGCGTCCGGGTCGCCGATGTACGACCCCGCGACCGGCGTGACGTACGACGGCGTCGCGGCCGACGGGACGATCAACCGCAACAGCGGCGCGGAGAGCACGATCCACGGGCAGCTGTCGATGCTGGCGCTGGACGCGCACCCCGAGGTGCGGGAGCGCGCCGCCGGGCTGACGGACGTCGTGGCGCGCGACGGGCTGCGGCTGGTCGAGGCCGAGGCGGCGACGTCGACGACCGGCGCCGTGCGGGCGCCGGAGGCCGCGTGGACCGGCGAGTCGCTGTGGAGCGGGTCGCTGCTGGCGCTCGGCCCCGGCGACACCGCGACCTTCGACCTCGGCCCGTCCGACGCGCCGCGGCTGGTCGAGCCGGTGTCGTGGCTGCCGCTCGACGGGACGGCGCGGTCGGCGTGGACGGCGTCCGGGCGAGCCGTCGGCGCGCTGGAGCACCGCGCCGGAGCGCAGGGGCTGACCGCGGTCCCGGGCGCGCTGCTGCCGCTGCCGCTGCGCCGGCCGGTGCCCGCGGGCGCGTCGTCGGTGTCGGTGACGGCGTCGCGCGGCGCGGTCGAGCTGGACGCGCTGCTGGTCCGGCCGGACGTGTCCCGGCTCGCCCTGGCCGGCGACGACGGGGCACGGGCCGAGCTGCTGCACTCGGCTGCGGCGACACCCCGCCGGGTCGGTGTCGACGGGCCCGGCACGGTGCGGGTGTACGACGGCTCCGGCCGGCTCCAGACGACCCGCGAGCTGACCGGGCGGACGACGATCACGCTGCGGCCGGGCGGCTTCGCCGTCGTGTCGGACGGCTGAGCGTGTGCGAAGCTGGCCGGCGTGCGGCCGAACCTCGAACGCATTCCCGGCGGCGGCGACGCCCTGGCCGAGCAGGTCCTGCGTGACCTGCCCGCGGTCGTCGACGACGCGGCGCTGGCACGGCTCGGCCGCCCGGCCGTGCTGGCGCTGGGCCGCTACAGCGCGCGGCTGGTCGTGGTCGCGCTGCGCACCCGGTCCGCGAGGCTGCTCCGCGACGCGCTGACGGCGGCCGCGGTGTCCGAGCAGCTGGGCATGGTCGACCCGCGCGACACCATGGTGGGCCTCGCGCCGCACCTGCACGTCGCGCGGGAGCTGGGGCTCGACGCGCCGCGGCTCTTCGCCGAGGTCGCCGGCCGTCTGCCGGCCGGCGACGTCGCGACCCTGCTGCGCACGTTCGGCGCCCGCACCGACGTCAGGCTGCCGGGCTTCGGCTGGCGCATCGTCGACACGCCGGACGGCCCGGACCTCGCGCCCGCCTAGGGTGTCGCTCGTCATCGTGGCAGCGCGCGGACCAGCGGCGTCACCGCCGCGGGAGCCGACGGCGGCGACGTCCGGGCAGGCCACAGGGCGGGCCACAGCGCGACCCGCACCCGCCGCCGGAGCGGCCGCGTGCGCAGCAACGCCCGCCGGACGGCGCGGACGTCCTGGCGCAGCGTGGCCACCGGTGCGGCCGACCGCGCGTAGCGGGCCCGCTCGACCGCCGTCGCCAGCCGATGCAGCGCCGCGCGGGCGGCGTCGTCGAGGGTGACGGCCCGCGTCAGCCGGGCGGTCGTCGCGCGCGGCGTGTCCTGGACCGGCCCGAGCCCAGCGTCGCGGACGGCCAGGCGCAGCTCGGTCCAGGCCGCCTCGGCCTCGCGCCGCGGCCGGCCGGCGGCCCGCCGCCAGCGCCGTCGCCGCCGGAACGCAGTCCCCGCCGGCCGGCCCGTCAGCAGCACCAGGACGGCCGCGGCGACCAGCCCGCCCAGCGCGCCGGGCCCGTCACCGCCCGCGGCGCCGGCGGCGACGTCATCCGGCTCGTCCACGGCCGCCGTCGCGACCGAGTCGGTACTGGGCTCGGCCGACGGCGTCTCGGCCGGTGGGGTCTCGGGCGACGGCGTCTCGGCCGGTGGTTGGGTACCGGGACCGGGCGCGGCACCCGGCCGGGCCGGGGTCGGCTCGAAGGCGACCCAGCCGGTGCCCTCGAACCACAGCTCCGGCCAGGCGTGCGCGTCGTGCGTGGTGACGATCCGGCCGCCGCCGGGCGACGGGTCGCCGGGCAGGAAGCCGACCGCGACCCGCGCCGGGATGCCGAGCCGGCGCGCCATGACCGCCATCGTCGCCGCGTACTGCTCGCAGTAGCCGCGGCGGTCCTGGAGGAACGTCAGCAGCGATCCGGTCGCCGTGCCGGGGTCGACGGTGTCGGTGTCGTAGACGAACCCGCCGCCGCCGCGGAACCACGCCTCCAGCGCGCGGGCCCGGTCGTAGTCCGTCTCGGCGGCGCCGACAGCCTCCTCGAGGTAGGGGTCGACGACGGCGGCGTCGGCGGGCAGCGCGAGCAGCGGGTCGAGCTCGGGGCCGGGCGGCGGCGCGGACCGCAGCCGCTCGGCGTCCGCCGGGACCAGCGCGACGTCGGCGCTGAAGGTCAGCCCGCGCGGGTCGCCGTCGGGCGAGCCGACCTCGAGGGTGTCCGGGTCGTAGAACCACTCCCCCGCGACCACCACCCGCAGCGGCGGGTACGGCAGCGGCAGCGAGCGCCACGGGTAGTTCTCGGTGACCGTGATCTCGATGTCCGCGACGGGCGGCTCGGCGCCGGCCCCCGGTGGCGCCGGCAGGTCGCCGCGCAGCGGCTGCAGCGTGGTCCCCTCGCCCTGGTGCCAGCGGCTCCCGTCGAACTCGTCGTGAACGGCGACCCGCAGGTACGGCGGCTCGGGCGCGTCCGTCGTGTACTGGAGCACGGGGAGGTCCTGCGGCCGGGTGAGGTTGCGGTGCAGGTCGACGATCGGGTTGTCGACGAGGACGGCCGGCGCCCGCGCGACCCCGTCGTCGAGCCGGGCGAACAGCGACTCGTCGACGACGCCGTCGCCCAGCCCGGGCAGCAGCGCCGGCACGACGACCGCCGCCGACACCGCGACCAGCCCGGCCCGGCGGCCGGTGCGCAGGCCGGTGCGGCCGGGCCGGTCGCCGGGGTCGGCGCCCGGCCCGACGAACCGGCCCCAGCGGACGACGCGGTCGCGGCCCTCCGTCGCGAGCAGGACGAGATAGCCGGCCGCCGGCGGCACGAACCAGAACCACGCGACGCCGCCCGGCAGCACGCCGGCCGCGATGAGATACCCGGTCGCCAGCACCGGCCCGGCCAGGACCGGCCGGCGCCGCCCGGCGACGACGAGGTCGGCGGCGATCGCGACCACCCCGGCGCACGCGACCAGCAGCACGACGGCGCCCGGGTCCGGCGGCAGCGGTGCGGCGTTCTCGCGGATGACGTCGATGCCGTCGCGGACCGTGGCGGCGAGCCGGGCCGGATCGGGCAGCAGCGCACGCCACGGCGACCCGCCGCGGTCGGCGTTCGACGCCAGCACGCCGAGCCACCAGCCGAGGACGACCACCTGCACGGCCACCACCAGCGGCGCCGGCACCCGGGACCGGCGCAGCGTCCAGCCGGCCGCCGCCACCAGCTCGACCGCCGCCGGAACCGCGGTCGCCCACCCGGGCGACTCCATCAGCGCCAGCAGCGGGACGGCGGCGAGCAGCGCGGCGACCGCCGTGACGATGGTCGTCCGGAGCCCACCGGGCACGCCGTCACCCCCCTTACCGGCTCAGACGCCCGAGACCATCGGAAGGTTGCGTTGTCGCTATGGTGGGTTCATGGTGGACGACGGCGAGCGGGCCGCGACGGTCGCCGACGTGCACGAGGTGGCGCTGGCGATGCCGCACGTCACCGTGTACCCGGGCACCGAGCAGAAGCCCGTCTACCAGGTCGGCCGCCGGTCGTTCGTGTTCTTCCGCAACCCGCGGCCCGACGCCGTCGACCCGGACACGGGCGAGCGGTACGACGACGTCATCGTGCTGTGGGTGGAGTCCGAGGCGGAGAAGGCGGCGCTGGTCCAGGACCCACGCACGCCGTACTTCACGACGCCGCACTTCGACGGGCACCGGTCGGTGCTGGTGCGGGCCTCCCGGCTGGGCGAGCTGACCCGCGCCGAGCTGGCCGAGCAGGTCCAGGACGCGTGGCTGGCGCGCGCCTCGAAGACGCGGGCCGCCGCGTGGCTGCGCGATCATGGACGGTAACCGCGCCGCCTGGGACGACGCGTCGCTGAAGCACGTCCGCGAGGACGACGGGTTGCTGGCGCAGGCGCGGGCGGCGACGCTGCTGCCGGCCGAACTGGAGCTGCTCGCACCGGTGCTGGCGGCGGCGCCGGAGGTCGTGCACCTGCAGAGCGGTCACGGCCTCGACGACGCCGCGCTGGTGCGCGCCGGCGCGCGGTCGGTCGTCGGGGTCGACTTCAGCGCGGTCGCCGTCGGGGCGGCGCAGCGGCGGGCCGCCCGGCTGGGGCTGCCGTGCCGGTACGTCGTGGGCGAGCTGCCCGGCGCTCCGCTGCGCTCCGGTTCCGCGGACCTCGTCTACACCGGCAAGGGCGCGCTGATCTGGCTGCCCGACCTGCTCGCCTGGGCCCGCGACGTCGCGCGGCTGCTGCGCCCAGGCGGGTCGTTGTTCGTCTACGAGGCACACCCCGCGGTGCCGCTGTGGGCGTGGGACGCCGACGAGCCGCGCATCCGGCCGGACCGCGGCTATTTCGACCGCCAGCACGTCAACGACACGTTCCCGGCGCGCGGCGCGGTGGAGCGGCAGGCGACCCTCGGCGAGATCGTGACGGCGGTCGTCGCGGCCGGGCTGGAGCTGCGCCACCTCGCCGAGTACCCCGACCCGTTCTGGCGGCCGGACGGCGTCGACGCGGCCGCCTGGCGCGGGCGGCTGCCGAACGCGTTCTCGCTACTGGCGCTCCGGCGGTGAGCGCACGAACGGGGCCGGCTCTCGCCAGCCCCGTATCGCTCCCTGCGGCTCGCCGGCTACCTCAGCAGCACGACGACCTGATGCAGGGCAACACCCAGGATGGAGAACGCTCCCGCGATCAGTGGCCAGAGATCCCGCAGGATCTGACCGATGACCTCGGTGTGCCGGCGCAGCTGTACGAGCCTGGCCAACGTGGTGCGTTCGTCTCTGTCGCGGTGATTCAACGGTGTCCTCTCTCGCGAGGGGCCACACGGTGAACCGCTCCAACAGTCCGCCGGTAGCCCATCTCTGGACCACGCCGGGCGGATTCCCGATGTAGTTAGCCCTCCAGGATGACACCTGGTCAATACGCCGTCAATAACGGTAGGCTGTTCATGGCCGGTGGAGGTGCTCCAACACCGTCGATCCCGGCCGGACCCCGGCGCGTCTCTCTTAGCGGTGATTCCGCGCCGGGGTTTCTGCAGCTTCAGACGTCCAAGGCGGCGGTGAGCAGGTCGTACGCCGGGCGGTCGTAGGCGACCAGCCGGATCAGCTCGACCTGTGTCGAAACGGAGCGGACGGTGTCGACGGCGATGCGGGCGGCCTGGTCGGGCGGGTAGCCGAAGATGCCGGTCGAGATCGCCGGGAACGCGACCGACCGGGCGCCCAGCGAGTCGGCCACCTCCAGCGAGCGCCGATAGCACGACGCCAGCAGCGCGGCCTCGCCGGCCGCTCCCCCGCGCCACACCGGGCCGACCGTGTGGATGACGTGGCGGACGGGCGGGTCGAGGTCGAACGCCGGGGTCGCGACGGCGTCGCCCGGATGGCAGGGCGCCAGCGCGGCCCCGGCCTCCTTCAACCGCGGGCCGGCGGCCCAGTGGATGGCGCCGTCGACGCCGCCACCTCCGCGCAGCGACGAGTTGGCCGCGTTGACGATCGCGTCGACGGCCTCGCGGGTGATGTCGCCCCGGACCACCTCGACGCGTGCCATGACGCCGAACCTAGCCCCAGGCGCGGCCCGTCGCCACGGCATTTCGCACCGCGTCCAGTTGCTCGCGCACCCGGTCCGGCGCCGTCCCGCCACGCGCCGACCGCGACGCCAGCGAGCCAGGCACCGACAGCACGTCGCGCACCCCCGGCGTCAGCGACGGCGAGATCTCGGCCAGGTCCGCGTCGGTCAGCTCCCACAGCTCCAGACCGCGCGACTCGCACACGCGCACGCACGCCCCCGCGATCTCGTGCGCCGACCGGAACGGCACGCCCTCGCGCACCAGCCACTCCGCGACGTCGGTGGCCAGCGAGAACCCCTGCGGCGCCAGCTCCTCCAGCCGCTCGGCGTTGAACCGCAGCGTCGCCACCATGCCGGTGAACGCGGGCAGCAGCACGGTCAGGGTGTCGACGGAGTCGAACACCGGCTCCTTGTCCTCCTGCAGGTCACGGTTGTACGCGAGCGGCAGCGCCTTCAACGTCGTCAGCAGGCCGGAGAGATTGCCGACCAGTCGGCCGGCCTTCCCGCGGGCCAGTTCGGCGATGTCGGGGTTCTTCTTCTGCGGCATGATCGACGAGCCGGTCGACCAGGCGTCGTCGAGGGTGACGAAGGAGAACTCCTTGGTCGCCCACAGGATGACCTCCTCGGCGATGCGCGACACGTCGACGCCGATCATCGCGAACACGAACGCGGCCTCGGCGACGAAATCGCGCGACGCGGTGCCGTCGATCGAGTTCTCCGCCGACGTCGAGAAGCCCAGCTCCGCGGCGACGAACGCCGGGTCCAGCCCCAGCGACGACCCCGCCAGCGCGCCCGACCCGTACGGCGACGAGTCGGTGCGGCGGTCCCAGTCGCGCAGCCGGTCGACGTCGCGCAGCAGCGCCCACGCGTGCGCGAGCAGGTGGTGCGACAGCAGGACGGGCTGGGCGTGCTGCAGGTGCGTCCGGCCCGGCATGGCCACGCCGAACTGGCCGGACGCCTGCGCCACCAGTGCGTCGACCAGGTCCAGGACCAGCGCGGACACCGCCCGCGCCGACTCGCGCAGGTACATCCGGAACAGCGTGGCCACCTGGTCGTTGCGCGACCGCCCGGCCCGCAGCTTGCCGCCCAGCTCGGGGCCGACGCGGTCGATCAGCCCGCGTTCCAGCGCGGTGTGCACGTCCTCGTCGGCCAGGGCCGGGACGAACTCGCCGGACGCGACGTCGGCGGCCAGCCGGTCCAGCCCGTCGAGCATGCCGGCCAGCTCGGACGGGGTCAGCAGCCCGGCCCGCTCCAGCACCGCGGCGTGCGCCTTCGACCCGGCGATGTCGTACGGCGCCAGCCGCCAGTCGAAGTGTGTCGACTTCGACAGCGCGGCCAGCGCGTCGGACGGACCGCCTTCGAACCGGCCGCCCCACAATGCACTGCTGCTCACAGATCCTCCGGAATCGTTCATGACGGCGGCGGGGGCACGGTGCCCTCGGCGAGGGCCAGGAACCACGCGGCCACCCGCTCCCCGCCCGCCGGGTCGGCCGAGATGACGAGGACGGTGTCATCACCGGCGATGGTGCCCAGGATCTCCGCGCGGGCCGCGTGGTCGACCGCGGACGCCAGGTACTGCGCGGCACCGGGCGGAGTGCGCAGCACCACCAGGTTGGCCGACGACCGCGCCGAGATCAGGATCTCCTCGCAGACCCGGATCAGCCGGGCGTCGACGGCGGACCGGGACGTGGCCAGCGGCCGGGAGTCGCCGCCCTCGCCGGGCAGCGCGTACACCAGCCAGCCGTCGGCGTTGCGGATCTTCACCGCGCCCAGCTCGTCGAGGTCGCGCGACAGCGTCCCCTGCGTGACCTCGATGCCGTTCTCGGCCAGCCGCTCGGCCAGCTCCGTCTGCGACCGGATCGGGGTCTGCGCGAGGATCTCCGCGATGCGCCCGTGCCGGGCCGCGCGGGTGGCCGGCTGCGTCACGACGTCGCCTCCTGCGCGAGCAGCCAGGTCAGCAGCGCCTTCTGTGCGTGCAGCCGGTTCTCGGCCTCGTCCCACACGGCGCTGGCCGGGCCGTCGATGACGTCGGCGGCGATCTCCTTGCCCCGGTAGGCGGGCAAGCAGTGCAGCACGACGGGGTCCGGCCCGGCCGCGGCGACCGCGGACGCCGTCAGCGCGAACGGGACGAACGGCGCCTCCCGGTCGCCGGCCTCCGATTCCTGGCCCATCGACACCCAGGTGTCGGTGGCCAGCACGTCGGCGCCGGCGAAGCCGTCGTAGGGGTCGGTGACGTGCGCGACCGAGCCGCCGGTGCGCGCCGCGATCTCCCCCGCCCGCGCGAGCACGTCCGCCGCCGGCGCGAAACCGGCCGGCGACGCGACCCGCACGTGCATGCCGACCAGGGCGCCGGCCAGCAGGTACGAGTGCGCCATGTTGTTGGCGCCGTCGCCCGCGTAGGTCAGCGTCAGCCCGGCCAGCGTGCCCTTGCGCTCGCGGACGGTCTGCAGGTCGGCCAGCATCTGACACGGGTGGTAGTCGTCGGTCAGCGCGTTGACGACGGGGACGGCGGACGCCGCGGCCATGTCGTCGAGGCGCTGCTGCGCGAACGTGCGCCAGACGATGGCGGCGCACTGGCGGTCCAGCACCCGCGCGGTGTCGGCGATCGGTTCGCCCCGGCCCAGCTGCGACGTCTGCGCGTCGATGACCAGCGGGTACCCGCCCAGTTCGGCGATGCCGACGCTGAACGAGACGCGGGTGCGGGTGGAGTGCTTGTCGAAGATCACCGCGACGGCGCGCGGGCCCTCCAGCGGCCGGTACGCGAACCGGTCCGCCTTGAGCTCGGCGGCCATGTCGAGGACCTGCAGGTACTCGACCGGCGACAGGTCGTCGTCGCGGCGGAAGTGCCGGGTCATCGGGTCTCCTTCGGGGCGGTCCCGACGGCGTCGAGCACCGCCGGCAGCGCCGCCAGGAACTCGTCGGCCTGCGCGGTGTCGAGGATCAGTGGCGGCGCGAGCCGGATCGTATCGGGCGTGACGGCGTTGACGACGAATCCCGCGCCGAGCGCCGCCGAGACGACGGAGGGCGCCACGGGCGCCGCGAGCTCGATGCCGAGCAGCAGCCCGCGTCCCCGCACGCCGCGGACCAGCGGGTGTCCCAGCGCCAGCACCTCCGCGCGCAGGTGGGCGCCGACGGTGCGGACGTTCTCGAGCAGGCCGTCGCGCTCGACGGCGTGCAGGACGGCCAGCCCGGCGGCGGCCGCGACCGGGTTGCCGCCGAACGTGGTGCCGTGCGCGCCGGGCCCGAGCAGGTCGGCGGCCCGGCCGAGGCCGATGCAGGCGCCGATCGGGAAGCCGCCGCCGAGGCCCTTCGCGACGGTGACGACGTCGGGCACGATGCCCTCGGCGGTGTGCGCGAACCAGTCGCCGCAGCGGCCGATGCCGGTCTGGATCTCGTCGATGACCAGCAGCGCTCCGGCCCGGTCGGTGATCTCGCGGGCCGCCGCCAGGTAGCCGGCCGGCGCCGGGACGACGCCGCCCTCACCCTGCACCGGCTCGAGGAACACCGCCGCGGTGTCGGCGTCGACCGCCGCGGCGAGCGCCTCGGCGTCGCCGTACGGCACGAACGTCACGCCGGCCGGCAGCGGCTCGAACGGCTCGCGGATGGCCGGCTTGCCGGTCAGCGCCAGCGCGCCCATCGTCCGGCCGTGGAACCCGCCCTCGGTCGCGACGACGTTCGGCCGGCCGGTCCGCCGGGCGATCTTGAACGCTGCTTCGTTGGCCTCGGCGCCGGAGTTGGCGAAGAACACCCGGCCGGCGCCGGACGCGACCCCGAGCAGGTCGAGCAGCCGCTCGGCCAGCGCGATCTGCGGCGCGCTGGCGAAGAAGTTGGACACGTGCCCGAGCGTGGCGAGCTGCGCCGTGACGGCCGACACCAGCAGCGGGTGCGCGTGGCCGAGCGAGTTCACCGCCAGCCCGCCGAGGAGGTCGAGGTAGCGGCGGCCGTCGGCGTCCCACACGTAGCAGCCCTCGCCGCGGACCAGCACCCGCTGCGGACTGCCGAACGTGTTCATCAGCGCCCGGCCGTAGCGCGCGGTCCACGCGTCGTTGTTGCCGAGCGCGCCCAGCCCGGGCACCTGCTCCAGATCCGTCATGACGGCACCACCATCGTTCCCACGCCCTCGTCGGTGAAGACCTCCAGCAACAGCGAGTTCGGGACCCGGCCGTCGATGATCGTCGCCTCCGGCACCCCGCCCTCCACCGCGCGCAGGCACGCCTGCATCTTCGGGATCATGCCGGACGACAGCGACGGCAGCAGCGTCGTCAGCTCGCCGGCGGTGATCTCCTGCACGATCTCGGTGTCGGCCGGATAGTTCCGGTACAGCCCTTCCACGTCGGTCAGCACGACCAGCTTCTCCGCTCCCAGCTCGACCGCCAGCGCGGCCGCCGCGGTGTCGGCGTTGACGTTGTGCACGACGCCGTCGGCGTCGGGCGCGACCGACGACACCACCGGGATGCGCCCCGCGTCGATGAGATCGAGCACCGCGCCGGCGTCGACCTCGGCCACGTCGCCGACCAGACCGAGGTCGACCGGTTCGCCGTCGATGATCGCGGCCTGGCGCTGCGCCGTGAACAGGCCGGCGTCCTCACCGGACAGCCCGACCGCGAGCGGCCCGTGCGCGTTCATCAGGCCGACGATCTCGCGGCTCACCTGGCCGACCAGCACCATGCGGACGACGTCCATCGCCTCGGGTGTGGTGACCCGCAGGCCGCCGCGGAACTCGCTCTCGATGCCGAGGCGGTCCAGCATGGCGCTGATCTGCGGCCCGCCGCCGTGCACGACCACCGGCTTCAGCCCGGCCAGCCGGAGGAAGACGATGTCGTCGGCGAAGGCCCGCTTGAGGTCGTCGTCGATCATCGCGTTGCCGCCGTACTTCACCACGACGATCTTGCCGTGGAACCGCTTCAGCCAGGGCAGCGCCTCGACCAGCACCCCGGCCTTGGCCAGCGCGGCCGTCGTCGTCACGCTCATGTGGAGTACGCCGAGTTCTCGTGCACGTAGTCGTGCGTGAGGTCGCTGGTCAGGATCGTCGCCGTGGCCGGACCGGCGTTCAGCTCGACCAGCACGTGCACGTCGCGGCCGGTGAGGTCGACCTGCTCGGACGGCGCGCCGACCCCCGTGCCGCCGGCGACGCAGACCTTGACGCCGTTCATCGAGATGTCGATGCGCTCCGGCTCGAACGCCGCCTTCGTGGTGCCGACGGCGGCCAGCACGCGGCCCCAGTTCGGGTCGTTGCCGAAGACGGCGGCCTTGAACAGGTTGCTGCGGGCGACGGCGCGGGCGACCTCGACGGCGTCGTCGTCGCTCGCGGCGCCGGTGACCTCGATGGCGATGTCGTGGTGCGCGCCCTCGGCGTCGTGCCAGAGCTGCTCGGCGAGGTCGGCGCAGACGGCCGTCACCGCGGCGGTGAGCTCTGCTTCGCCGGGGGTGACCCCGGACGCGCCGCTGGCCAGCAGCGCGACGGTGTCGTTGGTGGACATGCAGCCGTCGGTGTCGAGCCGGTCGAACGTCGTCCTGGTGGCCGCCCGCAGCGCGGCGTCGAGCGTGGCCGCGTCGGCGACGGCGTCGGTGGTGATGACGACCAGCATGGTGGCCAGCGCGGGCGCCAGCATGCCGGCGCCCTTGGCCATGCCGCCGACGACCCACCCGTCGCCGGCCGCGGTGGCCTGCTTGGCCACGGTGTCGGTGGTCATGATGGCCGTCGCCGCCGCGGGCCCGCCGTCCGCCGACAGCTCGGCGTGGGCGGCGCGGATGCCCTTCTCCAGGATCGGCCGGTCCAGCGGCTGGCCGATCAGCCCGGTGGAGCAGACGGCGACGTCGAAGGCCTGGCCGCCGGTCAGCTCGGCCACCAACTCGGCGCTGGCGTGCGTCGTCTGGAAGCCCTCGGGGCCGTTGTAGCAGTTGGCGCCGCCGGAGTTCAGCACGACCGCGGACAGCCGTCCGTCGGCGATGGTCCGCTCGCTCCACAGCACCGGGTTGGCCTTGCACCGGTTCGACGTGAACACGGCGGCGGCGCTGTGGTGGGGCCCGTCGTTGACGACGAGCGCGACGTCGGGCTTGCCGCTGGGCTTCAGGCCCGCGACGACGCCCGCGGCCCGGAAACCGGCCGCAGCGGTGACGCTCACGGCGCCACCCCCGTCGTCGGCAGGCCGAGTGTCTCGGGCAGCCCGAGCGCGAGGTTGGCCGACTGGACGGCCGCGCCCGCGGTGCCCTTGGTGAGGTTGTCGATGGCGGCGACCGCGACCACCCGGCCGGCCGCCTCGTCGACCGTCACCTGCACGTGGGCGGTGTTCGCGCCGAGGACGGCGGCCGTGGTGGGCCACTGCCCCTCGGGCAGCAGGTGCACGAACGGCTCGTCGGCGTAGGCGCCGGCCCATGCGGCGCGCACGCTGCCGGCGTCACCGGTCAGCTTCGCCGTCACCGTGGCGAGGATGCCGCGGCTCATCGGGACCAGCGTGGGCGTGAACGAGAGGCTCACCGGTGCGCCGCCCGCGAGCTGCAGGTTCTGCTGGATCTCCGGGATGTGCCGGTGCACGCCCCCGACGGCGTACGGCGTGGCCGCGCCGAGGATCTCGCTGGCCAGCAGGTGCGGCTTCAGCGACTTCCCGGCGCCGGACGGGCCGCAGGCCAGCACCGCGACGATGTCGTCGGGCGCGACGACGCCGGCGGCCAGGCCGGGCGCCAGTGCCAGCGTGACGGCGGTGACGTTGCAGCCGGGGACGGCGATGCGCCGGGCGCCCGGGAGGGCGGCGCGCTGCTTGGCGCCGTCGTGGTGGACGAGCTCGGGCAGGCCGTAGGGCCAGCTGCCGGCGTGCTCGGTGCCGTAGAAGCGCTGCCACGCCGCGGCGTCGGTGAGGCGGTGGTCGGCGCCGCAGTCGAGCACGAGGACGTCGTCGGGCAGCTGCGCCGCGATCTCGGCCGACGCGCCGTGCGGCAGCGCCAGGATCACGACGTCGTGCCCGGCCAGCGTCTCGGCCGTCGTCGGCTCCAGCGTGCGGTCGGCCAGCTCGATCAGTTGCGGGTGGTGCGTGGTCAGGCGGTCGCCCGCTTTCGAGTGCGCCGTCACCGTCCCCACGCCGAGTTCGGGGTGCGCGAGCAGCAGGCGCAGCAGCTCGCCGCCCGCGTAACCGCTCGCTCCCGCGATCGCCACAGTCGCTCCCATGCGAATGATTATGCAGAGTTCCGCAAATTCATGCAACGTGGTGGGCGTCACGCCGAAAATCGGGTGCGGCCGCTCGCCGGGCTTCGCGAGGATGGTCGCATGCCTGCCGTCACCGCGTCCGGAGTCCGCGCGACCTGGGAGTCGCTGCCCGCTGCCGTGCGGGCCGGTATCGACGACGTGCTCGGCTCGCCGGTCGTGGCCGCCCACAACCAGTCCGGCGGCTTCTCCCCCGGGCTGGCCGCGCGCGTGCGCTGCGCCGACGGCGGGCGGGCGTTCGTCAAGGCGGTCGGCACGCCGCTCAACCCCGAGTCGCCGGACCTCCACCGGCGCGAGATCGACGTCGCGGCGGCGCTGCCGCCGGGCGTTCCCGCTCCGCGGTTCCGCGGCTCCTACGACGACGGCGACTGGGTCGCATTGGTCTTCGACGAGGTCGACGGCCGCATGCCGCACGAGCCCTGGCGTCCGGACGAGCTGCGGCTGGTGGTCGACGCGGTCACGGGGCTGTCGCGGTCGCTGACGCCGTGCCCGGTGCCGTCGCCGCGGCGGGCCCGCGACGAGATGCGCGAGCCGATGCTGGGCTACCGGTCGCTGGCGGGCGACCCGCCGGACGACCTCGACCCCTGGGAGCGGCGCCACCTCGACCGGCTGGCCGAGCTCGCCGCGTCCTCGCTCGACGTCGTCGACGGCGACACGCTGGTCCACTACGACCTGCGCGCCGACAACGTCCTGCTCTCGTCGTCGGGCGTCTGGTTCGTGGACTGGCCGTGGGCGTTCCGCGGCGCGGCCTGGCTCGACTCCGTGCTGCTGTTGCTGAACGCCGCCTACCACGGCCACGATCCCGAGCCCTACCTCGACGGCCACCCCCTCCTCGACGGCGTCGACCCCTGGCACGTGACGGCGGTGCTGGCCGGGTTCGCCGGCTTCTTCGGCGCCTTCGGCCGGCGGCCGCCGCCGCCCGGGCTGCCGACGGTGCGCGCCTTCCAGCTCGCCCAGCACGCCACGACGCTCGCCTGGGTGCGCCGGCGTACCGGCTGGGAGTGACGCCTCAGCGCGGCGCGACGAGCGCGGCCGGGACGACGCGGACGGGGTACGGCCGGGTCAGCTCGAGCGCGTCGTCGCCACTGGCCCGGCCGGCGTCGGCGTACGCGCCGTCGCGCAGTTCCCAGGCGATGACGGACGGCTCGTCGGGGTCGACCACCCAGTACGACGGCGTGCCCGCGGCCTCGTAGCGCGACCTCTTCAGCAGCAGGTCGTAGCGTCGCGTCGACGGCGACAGCACCTCGACCGCCAGCAGCGGCGGTCCGGACAGCTCGCGCTTGATGACGTCCTCCCATGGCGCCACCAGCACATCCGGCTGAAGCACCGTGTCCTTGGCCAGCGCCACATCGAACGGCGCGACGATCGCCTCCAACCCGGGCGGACAGCTGTCGCCGAGCAACCGCGCAAGTCGTATCACCGCGACCTGATGCATTCCCGTGGGCGCCGGGGTCACGAGGAGCATCCCGTCGAGAAGTTCGTGCCGACGCCCGTCATCGGGCATCGCGTCCAGCTCGGCCCGGGTGATCGGCCCCGGAGTGAGCGGCGGCAGCTCGTCGCTGCGCGGAACGGTCATGGCCACCATCGTGCCTCCTGTTCGTCACGACCGCCAATGCTGCCGGGCCCGAGACGTCGGCGCGAATCGCTATCCACAGGGCTGTGGATAACTCAGCTGAGCGGGTCGTCCGGACCGGCGGTGGGGAGGCGGAGGGCCCGCGCGTCGTGCGCGAGGATGTCGTCGCGCAGGGCCAGCAGCGACGCGGGCGTGTCGGTGCCGGCGCGGAAGAACCGGCCGCCGAGGTCGTCCAGGATGCCGTCGCCGATGGCGGCGACGAGATCGACCACGTCGGACGGGGCGGTCCAGGAGGTGCGGCCGGCGTGCATGGGCATCGCCGTGGTCATCTCGGTCTCGACGTGGCCGGGCGCGAGGTCGAAGGCGCGCACGCCCCGCGACCGGTACTGCAGGTCGAGCAGCCCGGTGAACCGCGCCAGCGCGCCCTTCGAGACGGCGTACCCGGTGTAGATCTCGGCGCTGCGAAAGCCCAGGCCGCTGTTGAGGTTGACGACGCGGCCGCCGCCACCGGCCAGCATGACCGGGAGCACGGCGTGGGTGACCAGCAGCGGGCCGCGCACGTTGACCTCGACCACGCGCCAGGTCTCCTCGACGTCGGTGTCGAGGAACGGCTGCTCGACGGCCTCGATGACGCCGGCGTTGTTGACCAGCAGGTCGATCCGGTCCAGGCCGCCGGCCAGCGCCGACACGGCCGCGGCGACGTCGTCGTGGTCGGTGACGTCGGCGGTGACGCCGACCGCCGTCGCGCCCTGCGCCCGGCATTCGGCGACGACGTCGTCGAGGCGGTTGCGGTCGCGCGCGACCAGGCCCACCGACACCCCGCGCGCCGCCAGCCCGACCGCGATGGCCCGGCCGATGCCCCGGCTGGCGCCGGTGACCAGCGCCGTCCGGGCCGCGGGCACCCCGGCGACGCTCATGTGCCGCGCAGGACCGCGCCGGTGCGCTGCGTGGCCGCGGCGACGGCGGCGTCGCGGGCGGCGGTGGTCTCGTCGACGGTGAGCGTGCGGTCGGGCGCGCGGAACCGCAGCGCGTAGGCCAGCGACTTCCTGCCGTCGCCGAGCTGCGCGCCGGTGAACACGTCGAACAGCCGCACCGACTCGAGCAGCTCACCGGCGCCGGAGCGCAGCGCGTCCTCGACGTCGGCGGCCGGGACGGCGAGGTCGACGACGAGGGCGACGTCCTGGGTGGCGACAGGGAAGGTCGGGACGGACGGGGCGCGCACGGGGTCGTCGGCGACGCCGTCGAGGCCCGCCGGGAAGAAGCGGTCCAGCTCGAGCTCCATGGCGCTCGTGCGCGGCGGCAGCCCGAGCGTCGCGACGACCCGCGGGTGCAGCTCACCGGCGTGCCCGACCAGGGTGTCGCCGACGTACAGGGCGGCGCAGCGGCCCGGGTGCCAGGGCGCGTGCTCGTCCTTCTCGACCCGCAGCGTCACGCCGGCGGACCGGGCGACGACCCGCGCGGCCTCGACGGCGTCGGCCCAGGTGGCCGGGCGTCCGGCGCCCCACCAGCCGGCCGGCTCGCGCTCACCGGCCAGCGCGACGGCGATGCGGCGCGGCTGCGACGGGACCGCGGCGAGCAACGAGGCGAGCTCGGCGTCGGTGGGCCGGCGGTCGACCGGCAGCCGCGGCGGCACCGGCAGCGGCCCCGGCGACGGCCGGAACACCAGGCCGGCCTCGTAGACGGCGACGTCGGTGGCGCCGCGGCCGACGTTGCGCCGCAGCGTGGTGAGCAGGCCGGGCAGCAGCGTCGTGCGCAGCAGCGGCTGCTCCTCGGAGATCGGGTTGGCCAGCCGCAACGCGACCCGGCGGGCGTCGTCGGCCGGGAAGCCGAGCGCGTCGAAGTCGGTCTCGCCCACGAACGGGTACGACGGCGCCTCGACGTAGCCGGCCGCGGCGACGGCCCGCTCGACCCGGCGGCGCAGCCGCTGCGACGGCGTGATGCCGCGCCCGGCCGGGGCGACCGGCAGCACCGACGGCACCGCGTCGTAGCCGTGCAGCCGGGCCACCTCCTCGACGAGGTCGTACGGGTCGGTGAGGTCGGGCCGCCACGTCGGCGGGGTGACGGCGATGCGCTGGTCCCCCGCCGGCGCCACCGCGGCGCCCACGGCCGTGAGCAGCGACGTCACCTCATCGGCCGGGTAGTCGACACCGACGACGCGCGCGGGCAGCCCGGCCGGGATCTCGATCGGGGCCGGCGCCGGAACCGCACCCGCCACCGTCAGCCCCGGCTCCTGGGTGGCCCCGCCGAGCGAGACCAGGAGGTCGGCCACCCGCTGCGCCGCCACCGCGGGCAGGGCGGGGTCGACGCCGCGCTCGAACCGCTTGGACGCCTCGCTGGGCAGCTTGTGCCGGCGCGCCGTGCGGGCGATGCCGGTGGCCTCGAAGTGCGCCGCCTCGATCACGACGGCCGTGGTGGCGGAGCTGAGCTCGGTGGACCCGCCGCCCATGACACCGGCCAGGCCGATGGGCCCGGAGTCGTCGGTGATGAGCAGGTCGTCGGGGTCGAGCGCGCGGACGGCGCCGTCGAGCGTCGTCAGCTTCTCGCCCGCCGCCGCGCGACGCACGACGATGGGCCCGCGCAGCGCGTCGCGGTCGTAGCCGTGGATCGGCTGGCCCAGCTCGAGCATGACGAAGTTGGTGATGTCGACGGCCAGCGAGATGGGCCGCATGCCGGCCAGCTGGACGCGTCGCTGCAGCCACCGCGGGCTCGGCGCGGCGGGGTCGAAGCCGGTGACCGTGCGGGCGGCGAACACCGGACACCGCTCGGCGTCCTCGACCCGCACCGGGTAGCCGTCGTCGCCGATGGTGTCGACGTCGTCGCGCACGCCCGGGTCCCCGGGGTCGTTGTACGGCACCCCGTAGGCGGTGGCCGCCTCGCGGGCCACGCCGCGCACGGACAGGCAGTAGCCGCGGTCGGGCGTGACGGCGATGTCGAGGACGTCGTCGCGCAGGTGCAGCAGCTCGACGGCGTCGGCCCCCGGCTCGGCCTCGCCGGCGCCCAGCACGAGGATGCCGGCGTGGTCGTCGCCGATGCCCAGCTCGCGGACCGAGCAGATCATGCCGTCGGACACGTGGCCGTACGTCTTGCGCGCGGAGATGGCGAACCCGCCGGGCAGCACGGCGCCGGGCAGCGACACGACGACGAGGTCGCCCACGGCGAAGTTGTGCGCGCCGCAGACGATGCCGCGCGGCTCGGCCTCGCCGACGTCGACCGAGCACCAGCGGATGGTCTTGCCGTTCTTCTGCGGCTCGTCGGTGAACTCGAGCACGCGGCCGACGACCAGCGGGCCGGTGATGTCGGCGCCGGCTTCGTCGACGGTCTCGACCTCGAGGCCGGCCCGGATCAGCCGGGCCGCGACGTCGCGCGCGCTGACGTCGTCGGGCAGCGGCGCGTAGTCGCGCAGCCAGCTCAGGGGGACGCGCATCAGATCTCCATCCCGAAGGCCGCGGCGAACCGGACGTCGCCCTCGACCATGTCGTGCATGTCCTCGACGCCGTGCCGGAACATCAGCGTGCGCTCCAGGCCCATGCCGAACGCGAAGCCGGTGTACCGCTCGGGGTCGATGCCGCAGGCCACCAGCACCCGCGGGTTGACCATGCCGCAGCCGCCCCACTCGATCCAGCCCTCGGACCCGCAGGTGCGGCACGGGTGGTCGGGGTCGCCGACGGACGCGCCGCGGCAGACGAAGCACTGGAGGTCCATCTCGGCGCTGGGCTCGGTGAACGGGAAGTACGACGGGCGCAGCCGGGTGGTGATGCCGTCGCCGAACATCGACGACGCGAAGTGGTCGAGGGTGCCCTTGAGGTGCGCCATGGTGAGGCCCTCGTCGACGGCCAGCCCTTCGACCTGGCTGAACACCGGCGTGTGCGTGGCGTCGAGCTCGTCGGTGCGGAACGTGCGGCCCGGGCAGATGACGTAGATGGGCGGCGTGCGGCTGAGCATGGACCGCGCCTGGACCGGCGACGTGTGCGTGCGCAGCACCAGCCCGGAGTCCTCGTTCTCGACGAAGAAGGTGTCCTGCATGGTGCGCGCCGGGTGGTCGGGGCCGATGTTGAGCGCGTCGAAGTTCAGCCACTCGGCCTCGACCTCGGGGCCTTCGGCGACCTCCCAGCCCATGGCGACGAAGACGTCGCCGACCCGCTCCTGGATGGTCGTCAGCGGGTGCCGGGCGCCCCGCGGCGCGCGGTCCCACGGCAGCGTGACGTCGACGGCCTCGTCGACGAGGACGCGTTCGTCGCGCTCGGCCTCGAGCACCGCCTGGCGCTCGGCCAGCGCCGTCGCGACGTCGCGGCGGGCGGTGCCGACCCGCTGGCCGGCCTCCTTGCGCGCCTGCGGCGGCAACGCGCCGATCTCGCGGTTGGCCAGCGCCAGCGGGGACCGGTCGCCGGTGTGCGCGAGCCGGGCCTCCTTCAGCGCGTCGAGGTCGCCGGCGGCGGCGAACGCGGCGAGGGCGTCGGACACCATCGCCGCCACCTGATCGGCGTCGAGCGGGGTCACCTGGACTGGGTCGTAGTCGCTGTTGGGCGCGGACATGTTCCTCGTCTACTCACGCGGGGCTCGCAACCCCGCGAGTCTACGCGGCTGACGGTCACACCGGGGCGAGCGGGCGGTGCGGCCCGTCGGGCGGTTCGACGGCGATCGGGTCGCCCGGCCGCACCTCCCCGCCGACCAGCACGATCGCCATGATCCCGGCCCGCCGGACGATCTCACCGTCCGCGTCGCGCCCGACGACCTGCCGCAGCAGGCCGGGCCGGAAGTCGTCGATCTGGTAGCAGGGGTTGCGCAGCCCGGTGACCTCGACGACGGCCTCGGCGCCCAGCCGCAGCAGCGTCCCCGCCGGCAGGCCGAGCAGGTCGACGCCGCGGGTGGTGACGTTCTCGCCGAGGTCGCCGGCGCCGACGTCGAACCCGGACCCCGTCAGCTCGTCGTGCAGTTCCGCGTGCATGAGGTGGACCTGGCGCAGGTTCGGCTGGCTGGGGTCGCGCCGCACCCGGGACCGGTGCTTCACCGTCGTCCCGGAGTGCGCGTCGCCGTCGACGCCGAGGCCGGCCAGCAGCGCGATGGCCGGCCGGTTCGGCTTGCCGAAGCTGTGCGTGGGGCTGGAGCTGACCGCGGTGACCTGCGCCATCAGTGCTCGTGACCGCCGTGGCCGTGGCCGTGACCGTCCTGCTCCTCGTCGGGGACGAGGTGCGGCGGGAAGCCGCCGGTCGCGATGGGGCCCCACCGCTGCGGCGTGATGCGCAGCAGCGACTTGCCCTGCCGGTGCATGGCCTCGCGGTAGCCGTCCCAGTCCTCGTGCTCGCCGGCGACGTTGCGGTAGTACTCGATCAGCGGCTCGACGGAGTCGGGCAGGTCGATGATCTCGGCCGGCCCGTCGACCTGCACCCACGCGCCGCCGAAGTCGTCGGAGAGCACGACGATGCTGGCGGTCGGGCGCTGGCGGACGTTGTTCGCCTTGGCGCGGTCGGGATAGGTGGACACGACGATGCGCCCGGAGTCGTCGACGCCGCAGGTGACCGGCGAGGCCTGCGGGCCGCCGTCGGCGCGGGTGGTGATGACGATGCCGTGGTGGCGCGGCCGGACGAACTCGAGCAGCCCGGCGAGATCGACGGTGGTGTTCGTGGCGATGTTCGGCATGGGGCCACCTTAAGAGGATTGCGTAGTCTCAGCGCATGCTCACCGACGTCGAACTGCGGGTCGTCCTGCCCAACGAGTCGCCCGCCATGGAGCCGGCCCGGCTGACCGAGCTCGCGGCCGGCGCCGAGCGGCTCGGCTACGGCGCCGTCCTGCTGCCCGACCACCTGCTGCCGCCGTCGCCGTACGGCCCCGAGTACGGCGGGGTCTACGAGCCGCTGACCACACTGGCGTTCCTCGCGGCGGCGACGCAGCGCATCGGACTCGGGATGTCGGTGCTGGTGCTGCCGCTGCGCGAGCCGTTCCTCGTCGCCAAGCAGGCCGCAACCGTGCACCGGCTGTCCGGCGGGCGGCTGACGCTCACCGTCGGGGCGGGGTGGGTGCGGTCCGAGTTCGACGCCGCCCGGGCCGACTACGCGAGCCGCGGCGGCTACGTCGAGGACGCGTTGCGGCTGGTCCGGACCCTGTTCTCCGGCGCCACCTCGTACGACGACGAGCGGTTCGGGTACGAGCAGGGCGTGTTCGAGCCGCGGCCGCTGACGCCGCTGCCGATCGCCGTCGGCGGCACGACCGACGCGGCGCTGCGCCGGGCCGCGGCGGTGGCCGACGAGTGGCACGCGTTCGCCCTCGACGCCGACGGGTTCGCGTCGCGGCTGGCGGTGCTGCGGTCGCTGCGCGAGGCCGGGCCGCTGGCCGGGCAGCCGCTGCGGGCGGGCACCCGCATCGAATGGGCCGGCGGGCGGTCGTCGCTCGCGGCGGCCGTCGACTCGGTGCACGCCCTCACCGCGGCCGGCGCCGACTCCGTCGCCGTCTGGTTCGGCGACGAGGACGGCTTCGGCGAGCGGATGGAGGAGTTCGCGGCCGCCTTCGCGTGACGCATGCCGCCGGCCTGGCCGGCCCGAACCCGGTCACGCGCCGGGCAGCCCGCTCGCCGGGCGCCTGTTCGCCGGCCGCTCGGCCACGTCGTTCGTAGGCGGTACGTAGACCCCTCCCGGCCCGGGTGGGGCCCACCCTACGGGCGGGCACCGACAACGTCGGCTCGAACCGCGACACCTCGTGATCAGGACGGCCACCGACGGAGTAACGCGCCGGGCCGCCCCTTCGCCGGGCGCCTGCTCGCCCGGCGCCTGTTCGCCAGCCGCTCGGCCACGTCATTCTGGGGCGGTACGTAGACCCCTCCCGGCCCGGGTGGGGCCCACCCTACGGGCGGGCACCGACAACTTCGGCTGATCGAAGCTCGTCCAGATCGGCGCCCCAGCCCACGCCACACAGCCCGAGCAGGACTTCCTTCGTCAGTGGCACACCGACGAGGCGGCGTAGCGCGAGATCGACCGCCTCGCCCTTGGTCGCGACTCCATATCGCCGCATGACCTCGCCGACAAGCTCGTCGTCGACGTCAATGGTGGTGCGCGTCATGCACCCGAGCATGCCCTATCGCGCGGCGCGGCGGCGGGCGCGAGCGGAACCGTAGAGGCAGACGGCGGCGGCGGTGGCGAGGTTGAGGCTCTCGGCGCGGCCGTAGATCGGGACCCGGACGACGTGGTCGGCGAGCGCGGCGACGTCGTCAGGCAGGCCCCACGCCTCGTTGCCGAACAGCCACGCCACCGGGCCGGCCAGCAGGCCGTCGTCCTCGGCGCCGTCGAGGTCGAGCGAGCCGGCGCCGTCTGCCGCCAGCACCGTCAGCCCGCGCTCGCGCAGCGCCGCCACCGCGTCGGCCGCCGGCACGCCGGACACCACCGGCAGGTGGAACACGCTGCCCGCCGACGCGCGCACCGCCTTGCCGCCCTGCGGGTCGGCCGAGCCGTGGGTGAGCACGACCGCGTCGGCCCCGGCCGCGTCGGCGCAGCGGACGACCGTGCCTGCGTTGCCCGGGTCGCGGGCCTCGGCGAGGACGGCGACCAGCCGCGGCTCCCCCGTCAGCGCGTTGCCGAGGTCCACCGTCAGGGACCGGCACACGGCGACCAGCCCCTGCGGCGTCACGGTCTCCGACAGCGCCGCCAGCGCGGCGTCGCCGGCCGCGTGCACGGGGATGCCGGCGTCGTCGGCGGCCGCCACGATCGGCGCCCACCGGGCCGCCGCGTCCGCCGTCGCGAACAGCTCCACCACCCGGCCCGGCCCGGCGGCGACCGCCTCACGGACCGCCTGCGGGCCCTCGGCGAGGAACAACCCCGCCTTCTCGCGGGCGGACCGGCGCAGCAGCTTGTGCGCCTCGCGCACCCGGCCGGACCGTTCGGTCAGCATGGGTCTCCAGGATCCTTCCGGTGATCATGATCCCTGGCGGTCACCCTGCGACCGCCAGAGCACATCATCACCGGAACAGACGAAGACCGGGCCTGCCGACGCAGGCCCGGTCTCGGCAAACGAACGGTCGACGCTCAGGCCGCCGGCGCGTTGCGGTCGGCGGGCAGCGCCGCGCGCGCGACCTCGACCAGGGCCTTGAAGGCGCCCGGGTCGTTGACCGCGAGGTCGGCGAGCATCTTGCGGTCGACGTCGACCTCGGCCAGCCGCAGGCCCTGGATGAAGCGGTTGTACGTCAGGCCCTCGGCGCGGGACGCCGCGTTGATGCGGGTGATCCACAGCTGCCGGAAGTCGCCCTTGCGCTGCTTGCGGTCGCGGTAGGCGTAGACGAGCGAGTGGGTGACCTGCTCCTTCGCCTTCCGGTACATCCGGGACCGCTGACCCCGGTAGCCGCTGGCCCGCTCGAGGGTCTCACGGCGCTTCTTGTGGGCGTTGGCCGCCCGCTTCACGCGTGCCACTGGTACTCCTTGCTGAGTTCGGCCACACCGGCCGAAGGGTGAACTGGACGGTCGCCGCTTACTTGCCGAGCAGCTTCTTGATGCGGGGCGCGTCGGCCTTGGACACCTCGGTGGTGCCGGCGAGCTTCCGCGTCAGGGTGGACGGCTTGTGCTCCAGGTAGTGGCGACGGTTCGCCTTCTGGCGCAGCACCTTCCCGCTTCCGGTGATCCGGAACCGCTTGCTCGTGCCGCTGTGCGTCTTGTTCTTCGGCATGGCGCCGTCTGTCTCCTCGTCAGTCTTCGTTGTCGGGGGTCGGCCGGACGGCCTCTCCCCGCTCGGCCTTCTCGGCCTCGGCCGCTGCCCGGCTCGCCGCGCGCTCGGCCTTCTCGGCCTCCTCGTCGGCGTGCCGCTGTGCCTGCCGCTCGACCTTCGCCGCTTCCTTCTCGGCCTTGGCGTCGGCCTTCTTGCGATGCGGCCCCAGCACCATGATCATGTTGCGGCCGTCCTGCTTCGGCGACGATTCGACGAAGCCAAGCTCGTTGACGTCCTCGGCCAGGCGCTGCAGCAGCCGGAAGCCCAACTCCGGACGCGACTGCTCACGGCCGCGGAACATGATGGTGACCTTGACCTTGTCACCCTCGGCCAGGAAGCGCTCGACCGCGCGCTTCTTGGTCTCGTAGTCGTGCTTGTCGATCTTGGGGCGGAGCTTCTGCTCCTTGATCAGGACGTGCGACTGGTTCCGGCGAGCCGCGCGCTCCTTCATGGCGGACTCGTACTTGAACTTGCCGTAGTCCATGAGCTTGGCCACCGGCGGCCGGGCGCCGGGCGCGACCTCGACCAGGTCGAGATCGGCCTCCGCCGCAAGCCGGAGCGCATCCTCGATGCGGACGATGCCGACCTGCTCACCGTTGGGGCCGACGAGCCGGACCTCCGAAACGCGGATCCGGTCGTTGATGCGGGGCTCTGCGCTGATGCCTTCCTCCTGAATTCGACGGGGTGGTGCCTCGACCACGCCGCGGAAACACGAATGGCCTCCGCGAACGTGCATCGCAGAGGCCAAACCCATCGGCGTCGCGGCACATTCCTGAGCCACGACCACAAGGGCGCCCAATGGACGCCCTGACCAGGGAACCCGACGATCTGTGCGATCGTTGCGGGTGGGAGCGGACTCCGCTTGCTGGCCGCCCCACTCGAGGGTTCGAGTCAGACGGTCCGGTCGGTGTGAGAGCCTACCATGAATGAGCACGCCCGATCACATCGCCGCTGACGCCAGCCGCGACATCGCCGACGTTCCCGCCGTCGAGGTCATCTCCACGGCCGCCGTCCACCTCATGAGCGCCGCCGCCGTCCATCTCGGACTGGCCGAGGACCTCCCGGAGCACCGCGATCTCGACGAGGCGCGGTCGCTGATCGAGGCGCTCGCCGGCCTCATCACCGCCGCCGCCCCGTCGCTGGGGACGCACCACGCGGGGCCGTTGCGGGACGGGTTGAAGACGCTGCAGCTGGCCTTCCGCGAGACGTCGCCGATGCCTGACGCCGTTGGCGAGGGGCCTGGGGAGAAGTACACGGGGCCGGTGTACTCGTAGGCCTGTCCGGGGTTCACCGGGCTCGGGTTGGCTGGGTCTGCCGCGTGGGCCTGCCCCCTGCTGCTCTCGATGGTCGGGGGCGCGGGTGGCCGCCTCAAGCGGACCTCTATTGGGGCGCTTCGCGCGGCGGCGGACCGCTTGACCCGGCCGCCCGCGCCCCCGTTCAAGCAGCGTCAGGGGGCCGGCCGAAAGATGGGCCCGGCTCTCACCTCTGCTGAGGTGCGGGTCCGCTGGCCTCTCGCCCTCGCTGGGTGGGGTTCGGCTACCGACTCCGCTGTTGGTCCCGGTCCGCTGGCCGCTCACTGGCCGCTTCGGATGTGGCGACCGGCTCCGCTCGGCTTGGTGTTCGCTGGCCGCTGGCGCTCCATGATCATCCAAGTTTTGGGTCGTGATAGCGCCCCAAAACTTGGACGATCATGATGCGAGCGCCGGCATCTGGCCGAGGACCGGCGACGGGCGCGGAAGTGGCGCGGATCGCTTCGCAAACGCACGTTGGGGTAGGTATGACCCGCCCCCCTAGATGAGTGAGTCCGATTGATCGTTAGTGGTCGTAGGCGATCAGGGATCGTTTGGCTTGGGTGCCGGTGTGCCAGTTGTGCCAGATCGCGGTGGCGAGGGCGAGTAGTCGTGCGGCGATGCGGGCGTGGACTCCGTTCAGGGTGCGGGCGCCGTGTTCCTCGAGGGTGAGCTGACCTTTCAGGGTGTCGAAGACGGCTTCGATCCATTGGCGGACCCGGGCCAGTTTGCCCCGTCTGGTCGGTTCGTCTTTGCGGTCGGGCCGGATCAGGTGCGCGCCCAGGCTGGTGACGAACTGGTCGAAGTCGCGCCCGGCGAACCCTTTGTCGGCGAGGATGACCTGCCCGGACGCGACGAGGTGGTGGTCGTGGTCGAGGAGCGCCCGGGCGGCGTCGCGTTCGCCGATCTTGGGGTTGGCCAGACCCCAGATGATCGGCATGCCCTCGGCGGTGGTGACCAGGTAGAGCCGGAATCCCCAGAAGAACCGCGAGTGACTGGCGCAGTAGCCGTAACCGGCGTGCCCGGCCAGGTCCGAGCGCTTCACCGTCTCCCGCGACGCCGCGCACGGCAGCGGGGTGGAATCCAGCAGCCGCAGATCGTCGTGCCAGGACGGCGTGTCCCGGGCCAGTTCGGTGATGACCGCGGCGAGCAGCCCTCCCAAGGACCGGAGTCGTTTGCCGTATCCAGACTGGCCGGGCAGGTAGGGGAACAGTCCGCCCAGCCGGGCGCGCGCAAACCGGACCCACCGCCGTTCCGACGCCACGCCGAGCAGCTGCTGCGCCACCGCCAGGGTGATCAGTTCACCGTCGGACAGCCCCGGCTTGCGGCCCGGCCGGTGATCACGCGACCACCCCAACACCGGGAAGACACGATCCTCGACATGGACATAGAGTGCGGTCAGGAGGGCGTCAAGATCATTGCTCACACACTGATCCTCGACGCCCTCCACCCATGTCTATCGACAGCGACACACCCACAAGATCAATAGGACTCACTCATCTAGGGAGGGTGCCCACCCTACGGGCGGGCACCGACAACGCCGCGCACGACTACCGCGACAGCCGCGACGACGGCGTCGGCGGGCCGACGGCCGCCGGTGATCATCGGCGATCCATCCTGACATGACGCGGGCGACCACTGGCGGGCAGCAGGCGGAGCGGGGTCAGCCGATCAGGGCGCGCCGGACCCGGCGGCGGACGCGGCGCCAGACGCTGCCGGCGCCGCTGCCGTCACCGGTGTCGGCACGGGCGGCGGCCACCGCCGGATCGGCCTGGCCGACGCCGGGCCAGGGGCCGAGCGGACGCCAGCCGGAGGCGAGGGACCGAAGGTCGGCAGCGTCGACGGCGAACATGACGGGGCCGGCGAGGTCGATGACGAGGGCTTCGGCGCCGTCGGCGAGGGCGGCCTCGGCGGCGCTGCGGGTCGGCACCGGGGACGGGCGGGCCTCGGGGTTCCAGCGGTGCAGCGACTCGACGCAGGTGAAGGCGAGCAGCCCGCGGCGGCCGTCGCGGCCGGTGGTGAGGACCGTCGCCATGGCGGTCTCCTTCTCCGCGCCCGTGGCGTCGACCGACTCGGCGACCGCGACCACGGGGATCAGCAGCCGGCCCGCCGCCAGCGCCGCGAGCACGTCGGCGGAGCCGCCCTCGCCCCGCTCGTACGCGGCCAGCGCGGCCACGATGCGAGGGTCGGCCGCGCCGTCGTCATCGCCGAAGGGCGTGGACGGCACGCGGCGTCGGGGCACAGCGGTCACGGGCGGCGACCCTAGCCCGCCCACGCGCCCAGCGCCATCCGAGTGGCGGTATTGGTCCGCAGCAATGCCCCTAATAACGACATATCGGACGCACGCCCACGAGCGGCGACGTATCGGGCGGGTCGGATGGGCCGACCGTGTCGATCGGCTCAGGTCCTCCGGTGAACGTACACTCCCCCCGTGGACCTCTCCGTCTCCGACGCACCGGTGGGCCGTCTCCTCGACGGACGCTACCGGATCGAGGCGCTCGTCGCCCGCGGCGGAATGGCCACGGTCTACAAGGCCACGGACACCCGGCTGGACCGCCCCGTCGCGCTGAAGATCATGCACGCGGAGCTGGCCGCCGACGACGACTTCGTGGCCCGGTTCATCGGCGAGGCCAGGGCCGTCGCGCAGCTGTCCGACCCCAACGTCGTCAACGTGTTCGACCAGGGCGAGGACGACGGCGCCGTGTACCTGGCCATGGAGTACATCCACGGCCGCACGCTGCGCGACGTCCTGCACGAGCGGGGGCGGCTGGGCGCCGACCTCGCGCTCGAGGTGGCCGAGTCGGTGCTGTCGGCGCTGGCCTCGGCGCACCGGGCCGGCATCGTCCACCGTGACGTCAAGCCCGAGAACGTGCTGGTCGGCAACGACGGACGGGTGAAGGTCGCCGACTTCGGGCTGGCCCGGGCCAACAGCAGCTCGTCGAAGACGACCCGCGGCCTGCTGGGCACCGTCAGCTACATCTCCCCCGAGCAGGCGCTCGGCGAGCGGGCCACGCCGCGCTCGGACGTCTACTCCGCCGGCATCATGCTCTACGAGCTGCTCACCGGGAAGACACCGCACGAGGGCCCGACGGACTTCGTGGTGGTCCGCAGCCACATCGACGACGACGTCCCGCCGCCGTCCGAGGCGGTCCCGCTGCCGCGCGCCGTCGACGACCTCGTGCTGACGGCCACGGCGCGCGAGCCGATGGAGCGCTACGCCGACGCCAGCGCGTTCCTCAACGCCATCCGCTCCACCCGCGCGGCCATCGTCGGCGCCCCGCTGCCCGAGCCCGACGACGACCCCGAGCTCACCGCGGCGCACGCCGAGCCGCGCGACTCCGCCGGCGTCACCCTCGACGAGGCGCTGGCCGGCACCGTGCTGGCCGGCCAGGTCGGACGGGCCGAGGCGGACGAGCCGGACGAGCCGAGCCGGCCCGACGACGACGCGGACGAGCCCGGCGACGCGACCGCCGAGGACCGCTGGGCCGGCGAGGACAGCCATCCGGGCTCGACGCGCCTCATCGACGCACCGCTGTCGATCCGGTTCACCGAGGACGACACCGGCGAGGAAGCGGCCGTCGCCGCCGCGCCGACCGGCTCGCGGGCCGCCCGGCAGGCCGAGGCGCGCGCTCGCACCAGCAGCCACCGCCGCACCGAGCAGGCCCGCGGCCGCCGCGGCCTGTACCTGTTCCTGTTCGTCCTGCTGCTGGCCATCGGCGTCGCGACGGCGGCGTGGTGGTACGGGTCGGGACGGTGGGACTCGACGCCGTCGCTGCTCGGCCTCACCGCCGAGCAGGCCGAGGCGCGCGCCGACGACTCCGGGTTCAACGCGGTCAACGGCGGCGAGCAGTACTCCGAGTCGGTCGAGGCCGGACAGGTCGTGAGCACCGAACCGGCGCCCGGGGAACGGCTGCTCGGCGGCGCCGAGATCACCTACGTGCTGTCGCTCGGCCCGGAACGCTACGAGGTCCCGGAGCTGGTCGGGCAGACCGTCGACCAAGCGAACGAGCTGGCGGCGCCGCTGTCGATGACGGTCCGCGTCGAGGACGAGGTCTACCACGACGAGGTGGAGGCCGGGCTGATCCTGACCCAGAGCATCGAGCCGGGCGAGCAGGTGCGCCGCGACACCGAGGTCGTCGTCACCGTCAGCCGGGGTCCGCAGCCGCTGGAGATCGAGGACTTCACCGGCCGTTCCGGCGAAGAGGCGCAGGCCGCGCTCGCCGAGGCCGGCTTCACCGTCAACCGGCAGGAACAGACCTCCGAGGACGTCGAGGCCGGCGTGGTCATCTCGCAGGACCCCGCCACCGGCAGCGGTTTCCGTAACGACGAGATCACGATCGTCGTCTCGTCCGGGCCGGAATTGATCGAAGTTCCGAATGTGCGCGGCGAAAGAGTGGAAAAGGCCGAGGAAATCCTCCGCGAGGCGGGCTTCGTACCCGAGGCGGTCGACCTCTTCCCCGAGTTCGGCAGCAACGGCCGCGGCGACCGCGTCCAGAACCAGGAGCCCGCGGCCGGTGAGCGACTGCCGCGCGGCTCGACCGTCCGCATCATCTACTTCTGACCCGGCTCCGGCCGACCGAGGACGCACGTGACCGACGCGCTCGCCCTGCTGGGCACCCACCTCCCCGCGGCCGGGAAGCCGGCCACCGTCCCCGAGCGGGCCGCCGCCATGGGCGCGTCGTCGGTGCAGGTGTTCCTCGGCAACCCGCGCGGCTGGGCCATGACGCCCGGCGACCCGGCCACCGACGACGCCTTCCGCGCCGCCGCGGCCGAGCACGGCCTGACGGTGCTCGTGCACGCCGCGTACCTGGTCAACCTCGGCAGCCCGGTGCCCGAGACCGCGCGCCGCTCGGCCGCCGCGCTGGCCCACTCGCTGCGCCGGGCCCGCGACGTCGGCGCCGCCGGCGTCGTCGTCCACACCGGCTCCTGCGTGACGGCGGGGAACCGCGACGACGCGTTGCAGCAGGTCCGCGAGCTGCTGCTGCCGCTGCTGGACGAGCTCGACGGCGCGCCCGGCGGGCCGGAGCTGCTGCTCGAGCCGACCGCCGGCCAGGGCCAGTCGCTGTGCGCGACGATCGACGACCTCGAGCCGTACCTCGGCGCGCTCGACCACCATCCGCGGGCGCGGGTCTGCCTCGACACCTGCCATTTGTACGCGGCCGGCCACGACCTCGCGGCGTCGGGCGGCATGACGGCGATGCTGGACCGGTTCGCCGACGTCGCCGGCGCGGACCGGCTGGCGGCCGTCCACGCGAACGACTCGATGGACGGCTGCGGCTCGTTCCGCGACCGTCACCAGCGCATCGGCAAGGGGCACATCGGCGCCGCCGCGTTCGGCGAACTGCTGCACCACAAATCGGTCGCCGGATTGCCAGTGGTGCTGGAGACGCCGGGCGGCCCACCGGCTTATGCCGAAGATCTTTCGATGCTGAAGGAATTACAGCCGAGTTCCCGGAAATAACAACATGAGATGTCAAGTGACCTGATTGTGACCAACTGTCTTACTCCCCGGACAACCCTGCCGAACTAGGCTTTCGGTGCCCTACTTTCGAGTCTGGGGACGAGGCGGGAGGTTGCGTCATGGTGGTCGTGATGTCGCCCGAAGCGACACCGGAACAGATCGACGCCGTCGTGGCGCGCGTCCGCACCATCGGCGGCGAGGCGTTCGTCAGCCGCGGTGTCCAGCGCACTATCATCGGCCTCGTCGGCGACGTCGACGACTTCCGCGCACTCAACCTGCGCGGCCTGCCCGGGGTGGCCGACGTCATCGCCATCTCCACGCCGTACAAGCTGGTCAGCGTCGACCACCAGCCAGCCCGCAGCACCGTCGTCGTGGGCAGTGGCACCGGTGCGCGCCCGGTCCTCATCGGCCCCGACACCTTCACGCTGATCGCCGGGCCGTGCGCCGTCGAGTCGCTGGAGCAGACGCTCGAGGCGGCCGAGATGGCCAAGGCCGCCGGCGCCACCATGCTGCGCGGCGGCGCGTTCAAGCCGCGGGCCGCGCCGCGCGAGTTCCAGGGCCTGGGCAAGGTCGGCCTGCACATCCTGGCCGAGGTCCGCGAGGTCACCGGTCTGCCCGTCGTCACCGAGGTCATCGACCCCGGCGACGTCGACCTCGTCTGCGGGTACGCCGACATGCTGCAGGTGGGCGCGCGCAACATGCAGAACACCGCGCTGCTGCAGGCGGTCGGCCGGGCCGGCAAGCCGGTGCTGCTCAAGCGCGGCATCCAGGCCACCGTCGACGAGTGGCTCATGGCCGCCGAGTACGTCGCCCAGCGCGGCAACCTCGACATCGTGCTGTGCGAGCGCGGCATCCGCACCTTCGAGACCGCCACGGCGACGACGCTCGACATCGCGGCGGTGCCCATCGTGCAGCGGCTCTCGCACCTGCCGGTCATCGTCGACCCGTCCCATTCGGCCGGTCGGCGCGACCTCGTGCTGCCGCTGTCGCGGGCGGCCATCGCGGTCGGCGCCGACGGCATCCTCGTCGACGTCCACCCCGATCCCGAGGCGGCGCTGTGCGACGGCCCGCAGGCGCTGGCCGGCGCCGACGTCCGCGAGCTCGCGTCGACGCTGCGGCGGCTCATCCCGGCGGCGGGGCGACGGCTGGGCGACCCCTCCCCCGTCGGGCTCTAGGGTGTGACTCCCGGGTCTCGGCCGTAGCGAGCGGCGTCCAGGTGGATGCCTCGCAAGGCCGAGGAGGGAGTCATAGCGGTGCCTATGGCGACTGACGAGAACGCAGCGAGGCGCCGCCTGGACGCCGCGCAGTAGGCCACGGACCCGGGAGGCACACCCTAGGCCCTCAGCCGACCCTGACGAGTTCGGGCTCGCCGGCGGCGGCCGCCCGCTGCTGGCGCAGGTGCGCGCGGATCGAGTAGGCCAGCGCGGCCGCCCACACCATCGCGACCACCACGTACACCACGGCCCGCACCCCGCCCGGCGCGTCGACCCAGTCGCTGCGCAGGATGGTGCGGCCGTTCGTCAGCACGATCATGCCGCCGACGGCCGAGCCGAGCACCCGCGGCGGGACGATGCGCACCAGCCACGCCGCGATCGGCGCGGCGAGCACGCCGCCGGCCAGCAGCACGCCCACCCACGCGAAGTCGATGTTCTCGGTGCCGAGGCCGATCAGGAAGCCCACGCTCGCCGCCACCGCCACGAGGAACTCGCTGGTGTCGATGGAGCCGATCACCTTCCGCGGCTCCATGCGGCCGCTGGCCAGGATCGCCGGCGTGCCGACCGGGCCCCAGCCACCGCCGCCGGTCGAGTCGACGAACCCGGCGACCAGTCCGAGCGGCGTGAGGAACCGGCGGCCGAGCGGCTTCGGGTCGCGGCGGACGGGCAGGCCGCGCAGCGTGAACCGCACCAGCAGGTAGACGCCGAGCGTCAGCAGGATCAGCGACATCACCGGCGCGGCGGCCTCGGTGGACAGGCTCGACAGGAACGTCGCGCCGGCGAACGCGCCGACGGCGCCGGGCACCCCGATCTTCGCGACGACCTTCCAGTCGACGTTGCCGAACCGCCAATGCGACAGGCCGGAGACCAGCGTGGTGCCGATCTCAGCCAGGTGGACGGTGGCCGACGCCGCCGCGGGATTCGCCGTGACGGCGAGCAGCAGCGTGCTGGAGGTGACGCCGTACGCCATGCCGAGGCTGCCGTCGACGAGCTGGGCGGCGAAACCGACCAAGCCCAGCAGGACGAGGGTACGCACCCGGCTGCCTCCCAACCACCTAACCCGTCAGAACTATAGGAATAGTCGCCTAGGTCGGGAATGTGGTCAACAGATGGACGGCGACGTCTCGCAGTGCGGACGGGCGCAGGCGCAGGGACCCCCGCTCGAACGCTCCGGGATGCCGCCGACGGGCAGCGCGTGGGCGTCAGTCGCGGAGCAGGTCGGACAGGACGCCGGCCGCTCGTTTGGCGTCCTCGGCGCTGACGTCGAGGTGGGTGATGAGCCGCACGAGGCCGGGGCCGACAGTGCCGGTGAGGATGCCGGCGTCGGCCGCCGCCGCCACGAGGGCCGCCGCCCGGTCACCCACGTCGAGGATGACGACGTTGGTCTCGACGGCGGAGAGGTCCACCGCGGCGGGGTCGACGGTCGCCACGGCCTCGGCGATGAGGCGGGCGTTCGCGTGGTCGTCGGCCAGGCGGTCGACGTGGTGGTCGAGGGCGTGGAGGCCGGCGGCCGCGAGCACGCCGGCCTGCCGCCAGCCGGCCCCGAGCCGCTTGCGCCACACCCGCGCCTCCGCGATCGCCGCCGCCGGCCCGGCCAGGACCGAACCGACCGGCGCGCCCAGACCCTTGGACAGGCAGACGGCGACGGTGTCGAAGAGGCGGCCGTAGTCGGCCAGCGGCACGCCGGTCGCGACATGCGCGTTCCAGAGCCGCGCGCCGTCGAGGTGCAGCCGCACCCCGACCGGGTCGACCAGCGACCGCAGCGCACGCAGCGAGTCCAGCGGCTGCACCGTGCCGCCGGCGAAGTTGTGGGTGTTCTCGACCGCGACCGCCGCCGTCGACACCAGGTACGGCCCCGCGTCGGGCGTCATGAGGCGGCGGACGGCGTCGAGGTCGACGTGGCCGCGGGGGTCGGCCCAGGTGCGCGTGGTGACGCCCTGCGTGACGGCATGGGCGCCCAGCTCGGCGCGGACGACGTGCGCCCGCTCTTCGCACAGCAGTTCCTGCCCCGGCGCGACCAGCGACCGCACCCCCAGCACGTTCGCCAGCGACCCGCTGACGGTGAACAGGCCGGCCTCGTGCCCGAGCAGCCCGGCGACCCGCTCCTCGAGCGCACGCACGGTGGGGTCCTCCGCGTAGACGTCGTCGCCGGTCTCGGCGGTGGACATCGCGGCCAGCATGGCGGCGGTGGGCCGGGTGACAGTGTCACTGCGCAGGTCGATCACGTCGCCACTCTAGAGCGCGGTTCCCACGATGCGGATGGCCGGTTGCTTTCCCACAAGGCCCATAGGAAATTAGGGGACGTGCCCAGGCTGCTGCTCACCCAGCGACGCGCCGTCGATCTGATGCGCGTCGCCAGCCAGCTCTGTCACTGACTCCCGCACCCCCGCACCTCGTTCGGCCCATCCCCCGGGAGTCACCCATGTCCTTGTCGCATCCCGCTGACACCGGCGAGGCGCCCATCGCCCTCGCGCAGCCGGGGTTCCACCTCGACCACGCCGCCCGGATCGCCGTGGTCGACGGGTGGGCGGTGGCGCTGACGTTCCGCGAGTTCGAGCTGCTCGCCTACCTGATCGAGAACCAGCGCCGCGCGATCACCCGGCCCGAGCTGATCGGCCAGGTCTGGCCGCTGGGCACGCAGGCCGGCAGCCGCACCGTCGACGTCCACATCAGGCGGTTGCGGGTGAAGCTCGGCCGGCACGGACGGCGGATCCGCACGCTCCGCGGCCACGGCTACCGGCTGGACTGACCACTATCTGGGCAAATCTCGCTCGACATGCGAGACTCGCTCTATTGTCCACTAATCCACCGTGATTACTATGATCCGACCGATCCGAGGGGCACCACACTCATGAACACCCGAACCAGAGCAGCGGCGACCGCGATCGTCCTCACCGGCGGCCTGGTGCTCGCGGCCTGCGGGGGCGACGACGCCGACGCGGCGTCGGGCGAGGAGACGACGCTGTCGATCGTGGGCTTCGCGGTCCCCGAGGCGGCCAACGTCGCGATCGCCGAGGAGTGGAGCCAGACCGACGAGGGCGCCGGCGTGCGCTTCCGCAGCTCTTACGGCGCCTCCGGCGACCAGAGCCGGGCGGTCGAGTCCGGCCTCGAGGCCGACTACGTCCACTTCTCCGTCACCAGCGACGTCACCCGGCTGGTCGACGCCGGCCTGGTGGACGAGACCTGGGACGACGGCCCGACGAAGGGCGTGGTGTCGTCGTCGGTGGTCGTGCTGGCGGTCCGGCCCGGCAACCCGGAGAACATCCAGGACTGGGACGACATCGTGCAGCCGGGCGTCGAGATCGTCACGCCGAACCCGGCGTCGTCCGGCGCGGCCCGCTGGAACGCGCTGGCCGCCTGGGGGCACGTCGCGGCGAACGGCGGCACCGACGCCGAGGCCGAGGAGTTCCTCCGCCAGGTGTTCGCGAACGTCGTCGCGCTGCCCAACAGCGGCCGCGACGCCACCACCAGCTTCCTCGGTGGCACCGGCGACGTGCTGCTGGCCTACGAGAACGAGGCGATCCTCGCCACCCAGAACGGCGAGGAGCTGGACTGGGTCATCCCCGAGACCACCCTCCTCATCGAGAACCCGGGCGCGGTGCTCAGCGACGCCGACCCGAAGGCGCAGGAATGGCTGGACTTCGTGCTCAGCGAGGCCGGCCAGCGCCAGTTCGCGCTGAAGGGCTTCCGTCCGATCATCGACGGCGTCGACACCAGCGGCGTCGAGGGCGCGCTGGACCCGGACGACCCGTTCCCGGCGCCCGCGCACCTGCTCACCGTCGAGAACGACTTCGAGAGCTGGAGCGCGCTGTCCGACAAGTTCTTCGACGAGGAGAACGGCATCATCACCCGGATCATCGCCGAGTCCGGGAAGGCGCAGTGAGCTCAGTGCGGCTCACCCGCGGGTCCGGGCTGGGGCTGGGCGTCGCCCTGCTCTGGTTCAGCCTGCTGGTGCTGATCCCGCTGGCGGCGGTCGTCGCGACGGCCGCCGCCGGCGGGTGGGACGGGTTCTGGCGGGCGGTGACGAACGAGCAGACGGCCGCGGCGATCCGGCTCACGGTCGGGACGGCGCTGCTGGTCACCATCGTGAACGTGGTGATGGGGACGCTGATCGCGTGGGTCCTGGTGCGCGACCGGTTCCCCGGGCAGCGCGCGCTCGAGGTGCTCATCGACGTGCCGTTCGCGCTGCCGACGATCGTCGCCGGGCTGGTGCTGCTGTCGCTGTACGGGCCGGACAGCCCGCTCGGCCTGGACGTCGCGAACACCCGGGCCGCGGTGTTCCTGGCCTTCCTGTTCGTGACGCTGCCGTTCGTGGTCCGGACGGTGCAGCCGGTGCTGGCCGAGCTGGACCGGGAGGTCGAGGAGGCGGCGGCCTCGCTGGGCGCGTCGAGGCTCACGACGTTCCGCCGGATCATCCTGCCGGCGCTGGCCCCGGCCATCGCGGCCGGCGCGGCGCTCTCGTTCGCCCGCGGCGTCAGCGAGTACGGCTCGCTGGTGCTGCTGTCGGGCAACCTGCCGATGCAGACGGAGGTGACGTCGGTGCGGATCCTCAGCAGCATCGAGAACGACAACCTCGCCAACGCCGCGGCGGTGGCGACGGTGCTGCTGGCGGTCTCGTTCGCGGTGATCGTCGCGCTCGACGTCATCCAGCGCCGGGTGGGCCGCCGTGGGTAGGGGCCGCGGGCCCGGCCGGTGGGCCGCCCGCGCCATCGTGACGGCGTACCTGGTGCTGCTGGTCGCGTGGCCGCTGTGGCTGGTCGCGCAGCACACCTTCGACGGCGGGCTGGACCACCTGCGCGGCATCGTCGACGACCCCGACGTCGTGCACGCGCTGCGGCTCACCGTCGTCGTCGCGGTCATCTCGGTCGTGCTGAACACGGTGTTCGGGGTCGGCATCTCGCTGCTCGTCGTGCGCTACGCGTTCCCCGGGAAGCGGCTGCTGAACGCGCTGCTGGACGTGCCTCTGTCGGTGTCGCCGATCGTGGTCGGGCTGGCACTGGTGCTGGTCTACGGCGGGCGGTCCGGCTGGTTCGGGCCGGCGCTGGAGTCCGCCGGGCTGCAGGTGATCTTCTCCACGCCGGGCATCGTGCTGGCGACGACGTTCGTCGCGTTGCCACTGGTGATCCGCGAGGTGGTGCCCGTCCTCGAGGAGATCGGCACCGAGCAGGAGCAGGCGGCGCAGAGCCTCGGCGCGACGGCCGCGCAGACGTTCCGCCGCATCACGCTGCCGGCGATCCGCTGGGGCGTCACGTACGGCGTGGTGCTCAGCCTGGCGCGGTCGCTGGGCGAGTTCGGCGCTGTCAAGGTCGTCTCCGGCAACGTCCTCGGCGAGACCCGCACCGCCACGCTCGTCGTCGAGGAGAAGTACCTGAACTTCGATCAGGGCGGCGCCTACGCCACCGCGTTCCTGCTCGCGCTGGTCGCCGTCGCCTGCATCGTCGTCGTGTCCGTCATCCGGCCGAAGGAGGATCCCCGTTGAGCATCGAGATCACCGGCGTGACCAAGCGCTTCGGCGACTTCGTGGCGCTGGAGGACGTCTCCGTCAGCATCCCGTCCGGTCAGCTCACCGCGCTGCTCGGCCCGTCCGGCGGCGGCAAGTCGACGCTGCTGCGGATCATCGCCGGGCTGGAGTACGCCGACGCCGGCGCCGTCGGCATCGAGGGCCTGGACGCCACCGCGCTGCCGGCCCGCAAGCGCGGCGTCGGTTTCGTCTTCCAGCACTACGCCGCGTTCAAGCACCTCACCGTGCGGCGCAACATCGCGTTCGGGCTGGAGATCCGCAAGCGGCCGAAGGACGAGATCCGCCGCCGGGTGGACGAGCTGCTGGCGCTGGTGCACCTGGAGCAGTTCGCCGAGCGGCTGCCGGCGCAGCTGTCCGGCGGCCAGCGCCAGCGCATGGCGCTGGCCCGCGCGCTCGCCGTCGAGCCGAAGGTGCTGCTGCTGGACGAGCCGTTCGGCGCGCTGGACGCGAAGGTCCGCAAGGAGCTGCGCGAATGGCTGCGCCGGCTGCATGACGAGGTGCACGTCACCACCGTCTTCGTCACGCACGACCAGGAGGAGGCGCTGGAGGTGGCGGACGAGATCGTCGTGGTCAACGAGGGCCGGGTGGAGCAGATCGGCACCCCCGACCAGCTCTACGACGAGCCGGCCAACGACTTCGTCATGCGCTTCCTCGGGCCGGTGACGCAGCTGGGCGACCTGCTGGTCCGTCCGCACGACGTCGCACTGGCGCCGGGCGCGGACGACCCGGACGCGGTCGCCGGGCGGGTCGCGCGAGTGGTGCGGGTCGGCTTCGAGGTGCGGGTCGAGATCAGCACCGGCGACCAGGTCGTGCTGGCCACCCTGACCCGCACCGAGTTCCTGCGCCTGGGCATCGGCGTCGGCGCGACGGTGTCCGTGCGGGTGGTGCCCGGTGCGCCCGTCGTGCCGGTGCGGGGTTCTGTCGTTCGATCGGGTCTGGAGGTTCCCGCGAGATGAGCATCGTGACAGTGGTCGGCAACCCGCGGCCGGGGTCGCGCACGCTGGGGGTGGCGACGGCGCTGTCGTCGGCCGTCGCCGCCCGTGCCGGCCTGCCGGAGGGCCCGGTCTTCGACCTGGCCGGGTTCGGCGGGCAGTGGCTGGGCGACCTGGCGTCCGACGGAGAGTCGGCGCTCGCCGTGGCGGCCGAGGCGTCGGTGCTGGTCGTGGCCACACCGACGTACAAGGCCAGCTACACCGGGCTGCTCAAGGCGTTCCTCGACCGGCTGCCCGGCGGCGCGCTGCGCGGGACCGTCGCCGTGCCCGTGACAGTGGCCGCCGCGCCGACCCACCGGTTCGTCGCCGACCTGCAGCTGCGCCCCGTCCTCGCCGAGCTGGGCGCCACCCTGCCGGTGCCGTCGTTCGTGGTGGAGGAGCGGGAGCTGCCGGACCTGCTGGCGCTGGCCGAGCGCTGGGCCACCGGCCACGGCCCCGTCCTGGCCGCGACGGCCGGCGCCCTGGCCGCCGTTTAGGCGAGGCCGAGCTCGGCCAGGACGGCGTCCCCGGCCGGCGCCGCGCCGGCGAGGAGGAGCGTCCTGGCCTGCTGGTAGGGGCAGCCAGCCGCCTCGAATGCGGCGGCGGTGGCGAGCAGGCGCTCGGGGTCGTCGTCGACGAGGGCGGCGGCGCGGTCCAGCAGCGCGCCGGCGACCGGATTGCCGTCGACGACGGGGCGGGCGGCGGCCAGCCGGCCGGCGGCGTCGGCCCGGCCGGCCAGCACCGCTGCCTCGGCGGCCAGCGCGGCGTGCCAGTGCAGCAGGATCCCGGTGCGCCACGGGCCCGGCTCCCCGTCGCCGGGGTCGAGCAGGTCGAACGCGGCGCCGGCCCGGCCGTCGTGCAGCAGGACGATCGCGTCGAAGACGGGGCTGTAGCCGGCCCGGTCCTCGGCGGTCACGCCCAGCTGGTCGAGGACGGCCAGCCACTCGGCCCGGGCGGCGGCGTCGCCGCGCAGCCCGTGGATCATCGCCACGCCCGCGGCGACCGGCCCGAAGCCGCGGCCCGGTGGCCGGCCGGCCCGGGTCCAGCCGTCGAGGAACCGGCCGGCCGCGGCGATGACGTCAGTGCCGTGGCCGGCGAGGGCGTCGGCCATGATCAGCCGGGACGTGGCGACGTGGCCGGTCTCGGCCAGCGGCGGCAGGTCGCGCAGCTGCCGCCCTTGCCGTCGCGCCGCCGGCAGGTCGCCGACGCCGATGCTGGTCGCCGTGGCGATCTGGAGCGCGTCGATCAGCTCGTCGGTGGCGGCGGGCGTGACCGGGACCGCGTCGAGCCGGGCGACGCGGCGGTCAGCGGTGGCCGCGGCGGCGACGGTGTCGCCGGCCCGGCGCTGCGCGGCGGTCAGCGCCTGCAGGGCGGCGCTCTCGGCCAGCGGGTCGCCGAGCCGGCGGGCCAGCTCGACCGCGCGTTCGGCCAGCGCGGTCAGCTCGGCGGCCGACGGCGCGGGCCGGTCCCGTTCGGCGAAGAACGCGTAGCCGAGCGCGTCGCACTCGGCCAGGGCCACGGCGGCCAGCGCGGCGGGGTCGTCGCCGGCCAGCTCGCGGGCCCGAACGAGCAGCGCGGCCGGCTCGTCGCGCGCGGGCCGCCGGGCGAACGTCGCGGCCTTCCGGTACGACGTGGTGGCGGCCGTGGCGAGGTCACGGGCCGCGGCCGCCGAGTCGCCGGCGGCGAGCGCGGCGTCGCCGGCGGCCTGCCAGAGACGGTAGGTGTCGTCGCCGAGCGCCCGGCACGCGGCGACACTCGCGGCCGATCGCAGCGCGGCCGGGTCGTCGGCGAGCGCCGCCGCCTGCTCGTAGCGCAGCTGGGACTCGCCGAGCAGGTTGCGGGTGAAGGCCAGCCGGGCCAGCAGCAGGGCCAGCGGGTGCGCGCCGGCCCGCGGTCCGGCGTCCCGCGCCGCCCAGCCGAGGGTGGCGCGCAGGTCGTCGGCGACCGCGTCGAACCGGGCCCGCCAGTCACCGGTCAGCGGCGCCGGGTCGGCGGCCAACTCCCCGGCCACGGCCAGGCACCAGCGCAGCTGCCGGGTCCGGGTGGCGTCCTCGTCGCCGGACGCGGCGAGCCGTTCGGCGCCGTACTGGCGGATGGTCTCCGCCGTCCGGTACCGGGTGGCCCCGGCCGACGCCGTGACGCTCAGCAGGTGCTGGTCGGCCAGCCGGGCCAGCCCGTCGACGACCTCGCCGGCCTCGAGCGGAGCGAACCCGGCCACAGTCTCGGCGGCCGCGGCGGTGAACGGTGCGACGAACACCGAGACCCGCCGCAGCAACGCGAGGTCGGGCTCGGCCAGCAGCGCCTGGCTCCAGTCCAGCACGGCCCGCACCGAACGGTGCCGGTCGTCGGCCCGGTAGCCGCCGACCAGCAGCCGCAGGTGATCGGAGAGCCCCGCGGCCAGCCCGTCGAACCCCAGCGCGGGCAGGCGGGCGGCGGCCAGCTCGATGGCCAGCGCCACCCCGTCGAGCTTGCGGCACACGTCGGCGACCTGGTCCAGGTCCGCAGCCTCGACGGTCCAGCCCACGGCCGCGGCACGGTCGGCGAACAGGGCGACGGCGTCGGAGTCGCCGTCCAGCGACAGCGGCGGCACCGAGTAGACGCGTTCGAACGGCACCGAGAGCCGGGCCCGGCTGGTGGTCAGCACGTGCACCGACGGGCAGCGCGCCAGTAGCCGTTCGACGAACGGGGCCACGCCGCCGGGCAGGTGCTCGCAGTTGTCCAGCACCAGCAGGGCGCGCCGGTCGGCCAGGGCGGCCGTCACCGAATCGTCGATGCCGCGGCCCTGCTGCTCGCCGACGCCGAGGGCGGCCGCCACGGCGGAGCCGACCATCGCGGGATCGGTGACCGGCACGAGGTCGACGAACCACACGCCGTCGGCGAAGTCGGCGGCGAGGCCGGCTGCGACGGCCAGCGCCAGCCGGGTCTTGCCGACGCCGCCCGGTCCGACGGCGCTGACCTGACGGTGCGCGCCGACGGCCGCGCGCAGCTCACGGCGTTCCTCGTCGCGGCCGATGAACGGGTTCAGCGGCGCCGGGAGCCCGGCCAGCGCCTGGCTGGTCCGCTCGGCGTGGGCGGCCTCGGCCGCGAGCGCGGCCAGCGCCCGGCGGTCGGGCGCCCCGAGCTTGCGCAGCAGCGACGACACGTGGGTCTCGACCGTGCGCACCGAGATGACCAGCTGCGCGGCGATCTCGGCGTTGCTGCGGTGGTCGCCGACCAGCGCCAGGACCTCGGCCTCGCGCGCCGAGATGGCCGTGGTGGCCGCCTGCTTCGACACCTCGCCCAGTATTCCGTACGGGCTCCGTGACCAGACCCGTGCTCGGCACGGATGCGAGCGCACCCGGCCCGGCGGGAGGCTGGTTCGGCAGGCCCGATCCACCGAGGAGGCAGCCGTGAGCCACGGCATCAAGACCATCATCGTCCCGGTCCGCGACCTGGGCCGAGCCCGGGCGCTCTACGGGAGCGTCCTGGGCGTGCCGCCCTACGCCGACGAGCCCTACTACGTCGGGTTCCGGGTCGGCGACCAGGAGATCGGGCTGGACCCGAACGGCCACGGCCACGGCATGACCGGCCCCGTCGGCTACTGCCACGTGGCCGACGCCGCCGCGGCCCTGCGCCGGGCGGTCGAGGCCGGCTGGCGCGTCCGTCAGGACGTCAAGGACGTCGGCGCCGGGCAGCTGGCCGCCGTCGTCGAGGACGCCAGCGGCAATCTGCTCGGCTTCCTCCAGCGCTGACCACCCGAACCCCACAACCGAAGGAAACCCATCATGACCACCATCGACCACGTCACCCTCGAGGTGGCCGACCCCGCGGCCGCCGCCGGCTTCTACGCGTCACTCGGCCTGGAAGAGCGGGTCCGGGTCCGGTCCGGCGCGCCGGCGACCGGCTTCAGCGGGTTCACGCTGTCGCTCGTCGCGTCCCAGCCGAGCACCGTCGACGCGCTCGTCGCCGCCGCCGTCGAAGCCGGCGCCACCGTGCTGAAGCCCGCCTCGAAGTCGCTGTGGGGCTACGGCGGGGTCGTGACGGCCCCGGACGGGACGATCGTGACGTTCGCGTCGTCGTCGAAGAAGGACACCGGCCCGGCCACCCGGCAGGTCGACGACGTCGTGCTCCAGCTGGGCGTCGACGACGTGGCCGCGAGCCGGCAGTTCTACGCGGACCACGGCTTCACCGTCGCGAAGAGCTTCGGCCGCAAGTACGTCGAGTTCGACACCGGCGCCGTCACGCTGACCCTCAACCGGCGCAAGTCGCTGGCCAAGGTCGCCGGCGTCGACCCGGACGGCTCCGACGCGCACGGCGTCGTCATCGGCGGTGCGGACGGCGCCTTCACCGACCCCGACGGGTTCCGGTGGGAGTCCTAGTTCGAGGACTCGAGCAGCTCCGCGACGAGGAAGGCCAGCTCCAGCGACTGCGTGCGGTTGAGCCGCGGGTCGCAGACGGTCTCGTAGCGGCTGCCCAGGCCGTCCTCGGCGATGGGGTCGCCGCCGCCGACGCACTCGGTGACGTCGTCGCCGGTGAGCTCGACGTGGATGCCGCCGGGGTGGGTGCCCAGCGCACGGTGCACTTCGAAGAAGCCGCGCACTTCGTCGACGACGTCGTCGAAGCGGCGGGTCTTGTGGCCGCTGGCGGCCTCGTAGGTGTTGCCGTGCATCGGGTCGCAGATCCAGGACGCGACCAGGCCGTCGGCTGCCGCCTTCTGGACCAGCGCCGGCAGCGCCTCGCGGATCTTCCCGGCGCCCATGCGGGTGACGAACGTCAGGCGGCCCGGCTCGCGCTGCGGGTCGAGCTTCTCGGCCAGCGCCAGCAGCTGGTCGGGCGTGGTGGTGGGGCCGACCTTGACGCCGATGGGGTTGCGGATGCGCGCCGCGAACTCCAGGTGGGCGCCGTCGAGCTGGCGGGTCCGCTCGCCGATCCACACGTAGTGGCCGGACACGTCGTAGGGCGCGCCGGTGCGGGAGTCGACGCGGGTCAGCGCCAGCTCGTAGTCGAGCAGCAGCGCCTCGTGGCTGGAGTACAGCTCGACGGTGCGCAGCTGGTCGGTGTCGATCTCGATGGCGCGCATGAACTTCAGCGCCTGGTCGAGCCGCCGCGCGAGTCGCTCGTAGCGCTGCCCGGCCGGCGACGTGCGGACGAAGTCGGTGTTCCAGGCGTGCACCTGGTGGAGGTCGGCGAACCCGCCGCCGACGAACGCGCGGGTGAGGTTCAGCGTGGCCGACGACGCGTGGTAGGCGCGCACCATGCGGTGCGGGTCGGGCACCCGCGCGCCGGGCGTGAACTCGAAGTCGTTGACGATGTCGCCGCGGAAGGCGGGCAGCGTGACGCCGTCGCGGGTCTCGGTGGACTTCGACCGCGGCTTCGCGTACTGGCCGGCCAGCCGGGCGATCTTCACGACCGGGACGCTGGCGGCGTAGGTGAGCACGACCGCCATCTGCAGGAGCGTCTTGAGCTTGTTGCGCACGTTGTCGGCGCTGACCCCGGCGAAGGTCTCGGCGCAGTCGCCGCCCTGCAGGACGAACGCCTCGCCGCGGGACACGGCGGCCAGCCGCTCGCGCAGCACGTCGCACTCGCCGGCGAACACCAGCGGCGGCATGGCGCGCAGCTGCGCGACGGCGTCGTGGACGGCGGCGGGGTCGGGCCACTCGGGCTGCTGGCCGGCCGGCAGCGCGCCGACCGCCTCAGTCAGCTCGGTGTACAGCGCAAGGTCCTCCGGGGAGTTCACACCTGACAGGGTAGGCCGCGCCGCGTCGCGCCCGCCGCGAACGCCCATACCCCGGACAGCTCGCCTGGCGGTCTCAGGTGCCGAAGGTAGGGTGTCAGGCGATCCGTCCCCTCCGACAGAAGGTCACCTCACATGCCCGAGAGCACACCGGTGCGCAAGGTCGCGATGCTCACGGCCGGCGGCCTGGCGCCGTGCCTGTCGTCGGCCGTCGGCGGCCTGATCGAGCGGTACACCGAGATCGCGCCCGAGGTCGAGATCATCGCTTATCTCGACGGCTACGCGGGCCTGCTGACCGGCCGCTCCATCACCGTCACGCCCGAGATGCGGGCCACGGCGTCGCGGCTGCACCGGTTCGGCGGCTCCCCCATCGGCAACAGCCGGGTCAAGCTGACCAACGTCGCCGACTGCGTGAAGCGCGGGCTGGTCCAGGAGGGCCAGGACCCGCTGCACGTGGCCGCCGAGCAGCTCACCCGCGACGGCGTCGACGTGCTGCACACCATCGGCGGCGACGACACCAACACCACGGCCGCCGACCTCGCCGCCTACCTCGCGACGAACGACTACGAGCTGACCGTCGTCGGGCTGCCGAAGACCGTCGACAACGACATCGTGCCGGTGCGGCAGAGCCTGGGCGCCTGGACGGCCGCCGAGCAGGGCTCGGTCTATGCCCGCAACATCATCGCCGAGCACTCCTCCAACCCGCGCATGCTCATCGTGCACGAGGTCATGGGCCGGCACTGCGGCTGGCTGACGGCCGCCACGGCACGCGCCTACCGCAAGTGGCTGGCCGCCCAGGAATGGGCGCCCGAGCTGGGCGTCGACCCTCGCCGCTGGGACGTCCACGCCGTGTACGTGCCCGAGCAGAAGCTCGACCTCGACGCCGAGGCCGGCCGGCTGCGCTCGCTGATGGACGACCTGGGCTGCGTCAACATCTTCCTGTCCGAGGGCGCCGGTGTCGACGCCATCGTCGGCGAGCTCGAGGCGGCCGGCGAAGAGGTCCCCCGCGACCCGTTCGGCCACGTCAAGATCGACAAGATCAACCCCGGCGCCTGGTTCGCGAAGCAGTTCGCCGCCCGGGTCGGCGCCGAGAAGGTCATGGTGCAGAAGAGCGGCTACTTCAGCCGCTCCGCCGCCGCCAACTCCGACGACCTGCGCCTCATCAAGAGCTGCACCGACCTCGCCGTCGAGTGCGCGCTGCGGCACGAGGGCGGGCTGATCGGCCACGACGAGGAGCGCGGCGGCCGGCTGCGCGCCATCGAGTTCGACCGCATCAAGGGCGGCAAGGAGTTCGACCCGTCCACGCCCTGGTTCGCCGACCTGATCGGGGCGATCGGGCAGCCGGCCTGACTTCCGCCACCACGGCGACAGCCGGAGCCGAGGCCCGTCCTCGGTTCCGGCCGGACGTCGAGGGCCTGCGCGCCGTCGCGGTGCTGCTCGTGCTCGCCTATCACGCGGGCCTGCCGCTGGTCAGCGGCGGGTTCGTCGGCGTGGACGTGTTCTTCGTCATCTCCGGCTTCCTCATCACCGGGCTGATCCTGCGCGAGGTCGAATCGACCGGGCGACTGCGGCTGGGCCGCTTCTACGCCCGCCGGATCCGCCGGCTGCTCCCGGCGACGGCGGTCGTGCTGGCCGCGACGGCCGGGCTGACGTTGCTGCTGCTCCCGCCGCTGCGCTGGCCGTCGGTGGCCGGCGACATCGCGGCGTCGGCGACGTACGTGGTCAACTGGACCCTGGCCGCCGACTCGGTCGACTACCTGGCCGCGGGCGACGCGCCCAGCCCCGTGCAGCACTTCTGGTCACTGGCCGTCGAGGAGCAGTTCTACCTGCTCTGGCCGGTGCTGATCCTCGCGCTGGTGTGGTGGTGCCGGCGCCGCCGCGGCGGGTCGGTGCGGCGGACGCTGCTGGCCGGGCTCGCGGCGGTCGCGGTGCCGTCGTTCGCGTGGTCGGTGCACCTGACGGCGGCGTCGCCGGGCGCGGCGTACTTCGTGTCGACGACGCGGGCGTGGGAGCTGGCGGCCGGTGCGGCGGTGGCGATCGGCGCGCGGCGGCTGGAACGGCTGCCGGCGTGGGTGGCCGGCGCGCTGGCCGGCGGCGGACTGGCGGCCGTCGGCTGGGCGGCCCTGACCTACGACGCTGCGACGGCGTTCCCCGGCGCGGCGGCGCTGCTGCCGGTGCTCGGGACGGCCGCGGTGATCGCGGCGGGCGTTTCGACGGTGCGGACGACGCCGGGGCGGCTGCTCGGGAGCGCCCCGATGCGGTGGGTGGGCGGGTTGTCGTACTCGCTGTACCTGTGGCACTGGCCGCTGCTGCTGACGGCCGGTGCGGTGTGGGGCGCGCTGTCGCCGCAGCAGGGGACGCTGGTGGTGCTGGCCGCGTTCGTGCCGGCCTGGCTCACGCACCGGCTGGTCGAGGCGCCGATCCACCACGCCCGCGTGCTCGCCGTCCGGCCGCGGCGGGCGTTCGCCGTCGGGGTGGCGGCGACGGCGACGGCGCTGCTGGCCGCGCTGGTCACGGTCAAGGCGGTCCCGGAGTACGCGACCGCCGACGCCGCGCCGGGCGCCGCCGTCCTCGCACCCGACCCGGCCGGCGACCCCGACGGCGTCCCCGTCGACCAGGTGCCCGCGATGACGCCGGACCCGATCGACGTCCCCGAGGACAACCCGGACATCTACCCCGACGGCTGCCAGCAGAACGCCGAGGACGCCGACCTCGCCAGCTGCGCGTACGGCGACCTCGACGCCGGCCGCGTCATCGCGCTGGCCGGCGACTCGCACGCGGCGCAGTGGCAGCCCGCGCTGGACGTGCTGGGCGAGCGGTACGGCTGGCGCATCGAGACGTACACGAAGTCGTCCTGCGGGTTCTTCTCCGTCGAGGTCACGACCGCGGCCGGTGCGCCGTACACGTCCTGCCACGACTGGAACGAGGCGCTGCTGGACCGCCTGACCGGCCCGGACAAGCCGGAGCTGGTGGTGACGTCGGGCAGCAACTCGTACCGGGTGTGGGAGGACGGCCGCGAGCTGGGCGACGACGCCAGTGCCGAGCGGCTGGCCGACGGGCTGCGCGACAGCTGGCAGGCGGTGCGCGACGCCGGGGTCGAGCTGGTGGTGCTGGAGAACACGCCGTGGCTCGACCAGGACCCGGCCGAGTGCGTCAGCGCGAACCCGGACCGCCTCACCGAGTGCGCCCAGCCGCGCGCCGACGCCGTCGAGAAGGCCGGCGACGAGCAGCGGGTGGCCGCCGGCGAGCTGGGCGACGTCGACGTCGTCGACCTCAACCGGGCCATCTGCCCGACCGACGAGTGCCCCGCGGTCATCGGCAACGTGGTGGTCTGGCGCGACGACCACCACCTCACCGCGACGTACGCGCGCAGCCTCGCCTCGCACCTGGAGACGCAGCTGCGCCCGTACCTCGCCGCGGCCCGCCGGTCAGCCGCCTAGGAAGGCTTCCAGCAGCGGGCCGGCGGTGCGCGAGCCGGACTCGCCGTCCTCGACGAACACCGCGACGGCGAGGTCGCCCTGCGTCGCGATCATCCAGGCGTGCAACCGGACCTCGCCGTCGGCCTCGTACTCGGCGGTGCCGGTCTTCGCGCCGACGGGGTCGCCGGGGACGTCGCCGAGGAACGCGCCGCTGCCGTCCTCGACCACGGCGCGCATGAGGTCCTGCAGGACGGCCGCCTCGTCGGCGGTCAGGGTGCTCTCGGGCGCCGCGGCGGGCGGGTCGACCAGCGTCGGCGCCACCGTGTGCCCGGCGGCGACCGAGGCGGCCACCGTGGCCATGGCCAGCGGCGACGCCAGCACCTCGCCCTGGCCGATCATCGACGCGGCGTGCGCGGTGCCGTCGGCCTCGGCCGGGACCGCGCCGAGGAAGGCCGGCGCGCCGGCCTGGTACTCGGCGCCGAGCCCCAGCGACGCCGCGGCCTGCGCCAGCGCGGCCTGGTCGGCGACACCGTTCTGGCTGATGAACGCGGTGTTGCAGGAGTTCGCGACGGCCTGGCGCAGGGTGATGTCGCCGAGGGCGCCGGACGGGTAGTCGTCGTAGTTCTCGAACGCGCGGCCGTCGACGGTGACCGTCGGGGTGCACGGCACCGTGGACTCGGCGGTCAGCCCGGCGCGCAGCAGCGCCAGCGACGTCACCACCTTGAACGTCGAGCCGGGCGCGTACTGGCCGAGCGTCGCCGTCGAGTAGCCCTCGCCGCCGGGCCCGCTGGCCGCGGCCAGGACGGCGCCGGTGGACGGCTGGACCGCGACGATGGCGCTGGCCGGGCCGACGTCGGCGAGGATGGTCTCGGCGCGGGTCTGCAGGTCGATGTCGAGCGTCGTCGCCAGCGGGGTGCCGGCCACCGGCTCGCGCTCGAACAGCACCTCCGGCTCGGCCGGCGCGGACTCGTCCGCGGGCGCGTCCGCGGCGGGGGACGCGGTGGCGGTGGGGTCGTCGGCCGGCGCCGGCGGCACCAGCTCGACGGCCAGCCCGGGCGTGCCGCCGAGCTGCTCGTCGTACTGCGCCTGCAGCCCGGACAGCCCGACGACGTCACCGGCGACGATGCGCCCGCCGGACTCCTCGACCAGTTCGGCCGTGGCGTCGCCGACGGTGCCGAGGACGGGCCGGGCGAAGTCGCGGGTCGGGGCCAGCGCGAGCGTGTCGTCGATGGCGACGGCGCCCTCGATGGCCGCGATCTGGTCCAGCAGCGGCGCGGCGTCGCCCTCGCGCAGCGTGATGGCGTCGACGAAGGCCCGCTCCCCCGCGCCCTGGACGCGCTCGGTGAACCCGGCCGGGTCGACGCCCACCAGCTCGGCCAGCGACGCGGCGGACGCGGGCGCCAGCGCGGCGTCGACGCGGGTCTTGTCGATGCCGATGCGGTACACGGGCCGCTCGGTGACGACGACCGCGCCGCCGGCGCCCAGGATGTCCGCGCGCGGCGCCTGCGTGCGCGAGAGGTCGAGCGTGGCGCCGTCGGTGAGCTGCGGGTGCAGGACCGCGGGCGACCAGTCGACCGTCCAGCCGGCCTCGGTGTCGTCGGCGACCCGCAGCGTGGCGGTCGTCTGATAGGTCCAGTCGGGGGTGTCCGGGGTCGCGGAGGTGGCCGCGGGCGTCTCCGCCGGCGTCTCCGTCCCCTCCGCGGGCGACGCGGCGGAGCCGTCGAGGTCCCAGCCGACGTCGAGGGTGACCTCGCGGGTGTTCTCGTCGTCGGTCTGCGCGAGGTCGGCGACGGTGACGGTGCGGGTGGCCGCCCCCATGCCGGCGACCATGGCCTCGACGGCCGCGTTCGCGTCCTCGGCACCGGCGTCGCCGAGCGGGACGCCGGTGAAGTCGCCGGACGCGACCGCGTCGGCCAGCTGCTCGGCCACCGGCGTGGCGTCGGGCGGATCGTCGCTGCTGCACCCCGCCGCCGTCGCCACCAACACGCCACCGGCCATGGCCGCGAGAGTTCGCCGCGTCCTGATCATTGTTCCCCGTTCCTCACCGTCGTCCCGCATACCCTAGCGCCAATGCACATCGCCCCCGGTCAGCCGAGCCGCCGCACCACCAGCCGGGCCACGTCGGCCAGGGCGGCGTCGACGCGCGGGGCGTCGCGCTCGGCGCGGCGGCTCATGGCAACGATGACGATCGGCTGGCCCGCCGGGTTCCATGCCACCCCGGCGTCGTTGTTGGCGCCGTAGTCGCCGGCGCCGGTCTTGTCGGCCAGCCGCCAGCCGTCCGGCAGCGCGTCGCGGAAGCGCGGACCGGAGGTCGTGTTCGCCAGCATCCAGTCGCGCAGCCGCCGCCGGTCCCGCGGCCGCAGCAGGTCGCCGACGAGCAGGCCGGCGAACGTGCGGGCCAGCGCCGCGGGCGTCGAGGTGTCGCGCACGTCGCCCGGCTCGGCCGTGTTCAGCTCGATCTCCCAGCGGTCCAGCCGGGTCGCGTCGTCGCCGGTCGACCGGGCGAACGCGGTCAGGCCGCGCGGGCCGCCGATCTCGCGCAGCAGCAGGTTCCCGGCGGCGTTGTCGCTGAAGCGGATCGCGGCGTCGCACAGTTCCGCGACGGTCATGCCGGTGTCGACGTGCTCGGCGGTGATCGCCGAGTTCAGCAGGATGTCGGCCGGCGGGTACCAGACGCGGTGCTCCAGCCGCGACTCGTCGAGGTCGCGTAGGACGGCGGCCGCGGCGATCGACTTGAACACCGACAGGATCGGGAACCGGTCGCCGGACCGGTGCGCGAGCCGGGTGCCGGTCGCGAGGTTCGTCGCGCTCACGCCGAGCGTGACGTCGTGGGCGCGCTCCAACTCGCGGACCGCCGGGTCCGGACCGGAGCCGGCCGCCCCGGCGCCGCCGGTGGCGAGCAGGCCGGCCGACGCGGCCAGCGGGACGGCGAGGCCGGCCCGCAGAACGGCGCGGCGGCTGAGCGAACGGGTCATGGGTTCCTCCTCGAGGCGGTGCGCCAACGCCGTCACCGTCGCAAGGCGGCCGGACCGATGTCCAAGACGCAACCGCCACCGATCCATGCCGAATGGGTATGGTGGCTGCCCGTGGATCTGTTACGGCACCTGGAGGCGTTCGTCGCGGTGGCCGAGGCCCGCAGTTTCACCCGCGGCGCCGACCTCTGCGGCGCACCGCAGCCGGTGGTCAGCCGGCGGGTCGCGGCGCTGGAGCGCGACCTCGGCAGCACGCTGCTGCACCGCTCGTCCCGGCAGGTCGAGCTGACCGACGCCGGGCGCACGCTGCTCCCCCACGCCGCCGACCTCGTCGCCCGGGCCGGGCACTTCCGCGAACTGGCCGCCGCGGCCCGAGCCGCCGGCCTGAGCGCCGGCATCCCGTCCGGGCCCGACCCGCGGGCGCTGGTGGCGGCCCGCCGGCTGGCCGCCGCGGCCGGCGTCACGCTGACGTTCGCCGAGCAGCCCGCCGCGGAGCGGGCCGCGCTCGTCCGCCGCGGCCGGCTCGACGTCGCGCTGCTGCCCTGCCCGCCGGACGAGGAGGAGACCGGCGCCGAGCTGGGCGGGGGCACCGCGACCGACGACCTGCGCGGGCGGCGGCTGCACCTGGACCAGCTGCGCCGTTCCGGCGGCGACGACGGCCGGCCGCGGGCGCTGCACCTGTCCGCCGAGGACGACGTGCCGTGGGTCCGCGACCCGGTGCGCCGCGCCGCCCGGCTGGCCGGGCTGCTGGACGGCCAACTGCGCGTCGGCACCCCCGACACCGAGGCGCTGACCTGCGCGCTCGAATACGGCGACGCGGTCCTGTGCACGCCCGCGTGGGCCGCGGCGCACCGGCTGCGCTGGCGCCCGCTCGGCGACGTCGCGGTGCGCCGCACGTACGCCGTCGCCGGCCGGGCGCAGGTGCCGCGCGAGCTGGTCGGCACCGTCCTGCCGGCGCTGGCCCGTGCGGCCGGGCTGGTCACCGACCCGGAGGAGCCGCGGTGACGACGTCCGAGGCGTTCGGGTTCTCCGGCGAGGCGGTGCGCACGGCACACGACATCCGCGCCGACTGGGCCGCCACCGGGCTGCGCGGCGCCCTGTACGCCCGCAACGTCGACACCGGCGAGGATCTCGGCTTCGACGTGCACGCGCCGTACGCACTGGCGTCGGTGAGCAAGCTGCCGCTGGCGCTGGTCGTGCTCGACCTAGTCGCCGCCGGCGAGCTGGACCCCGCGCACCCCGTCGACCTCGTCCCCGGCGCCATGACACCCGGCCCGACCGGCGCCGCGCTGTTCCGGCACCCGAGCCGCGTCGCGCTGGAGGACCTGCTGCTGCTCATGCTGTCGGTGAGCGACAACGCCGCCGCCGACGCCGTGTTCGCGCTGGTGCCGCCGGAGCGGGTCACGGCGACGCTGCAGGGCTGGGGGTGCGACGGCATCGTGGTGCGGCACCCGATGCGGCGGCTGTACGAGGCCGCGGCGGCGGTCGCGCCGGACGATCCCGTGCTGGCGCTGGAGCTGGCGGTGCGCGCGACCACCGACGGCGGCGGGCACGTGCTGCCGACGCTGGACGTCGCCGCGGCCACGAGCGGCACGGCGGCCGGGCTGGTGGCGCTGGTCGAGCGCGTCTGGACCGACGACGTCAGCGTCCCTGCGGCGACGGCGCGGCTGCGCGAGCTGCTGGGCCACCAGGTGCGCCAGCGGATGGGCGCCGAGCTGGCCGCCGACGCCGTCACCGTCAGCAGCAAGACCGGCACGTTCCTCAACCTGCGGCACGAGGCCGGCATGGTCACCACGTCGACCGGCGACCGCATCGCCGTGGCCGCGCTCACCGCCTCGACCGTCGCGGCCCGGTCGCAGCCGGAGGCCGACCGTGCGATCGGGCGGGCCGCCCGCGCCGCGCTCGACGTGCTGCGACGCTAGCGGTCGCCCTCGATGGAGAAGGTCCCGTAGTCGAAGCCGCTCTCGAGCACGCCCTTGCTGCCGTCGGCGTCGGTCCGTGTCGCGGAGAGACCGAGCCGTCCCTCGTAGAACTCCGTCGCCCGGGTCATGTCGGTGACGGCGACCTGCGCGGTCATGCGGTGGCTGCTCGAGCCCATGGATCCTCCTCGGCGACGCGATCCGACGATTCTCCCCCGCTGCGACGTGCGGCGCGCTACCCGGGGCGCACCACCACCAGGCCGCCGCAGCCGCAGCGGGCGTAGCCGACGAACCCGTCGCCGGTGCGGTGCCAGGACGTCACGCGGTCCGGCCGGACGGTGGCGCCGCACCGGCCGCAGGCGCGGACCACTTCCACTGCTCTTTCCTTCATGCGTCCAGCGTGCTGTCATGGCATTGTGCATTTCAACCATTACAGCGACGAGGGCGCGCAGCTCGCCGCCGCCGTGGTGAACGCCCGCCTCGACTCCCCCGCCGACATCGTCGCGCTGGCGGCCGAGCACTACCTGCTGCTGGAGCGCTCACCCACCGCCGAGGACGTCGCCGGACTGCGGCGCTGGCGCACGGAGCTGGCCCGCGTCGTCGACGCGCCGACGTCCGGTGAGCGCATCGAGGCGCTGAACCGGCTGCTCGCCCGCGGCACCGCGCACCCGCGGATCAGCCTGCACAACGGCCCGCCGCACGTGCACTTCCGCCCCGACGACGTGCCGCCGGAACGGCAGTTCGCGGCGATCACGGCGTTCGGGCTGGCGTGGTTCCTCACCCAGCGCGGGCTGCACCGGCTGGGCCGCTGCGCCGCCCCCGACTGCGACGTCGCGTTCGCCGACGTCACCCGCAACGGGCGGCAGCGCTACTGCTCGCCCCGCTGCGCCAACCGCCAGGCCGTCCGCCGCCACCGGGCCCACCGCTCCGCTTTGCAATGAGCACCCATACGCACCGGTGCATATAGGTGCTCATTGCAAAGGCGGGGTGACACGGTCAGCGCGCGAGGCGGTCGGGGCGGAGGTCGAGGCGGCGCAGCAGCTGGGCGTTGGCCGCGACGATGACCGTCGACGCGGTCATGGCGACGGCGGCGGCCGCCGGCGGGAGCACGAACCCGATCGGCGCGAGCACGCCGGCCGCGAGCGGCACGGACAGCAGGTTGTACCCCGTCGCCCACACCAGGTTCTGCACCATCTTCCGGTAGCTGGCCGTCGACAGCCGGCGGGCCGAGACGACGCCGCGGGGGTCGTCGGAGGCCAGGACGACGCCGGCGGACTCGACCGCGACGTCCGTTCCGGCGCCGATCGCGACACCCACGTCGGCGCGGGCCAGCGCGGGCGCGTCGTTGACGCCGTCGCCGACCATGGCGACCGACAGGCCGCGCTGCTGCAGCGACGCCACCGCGGCGTCCTTGTCCTCCGGCAGCACCTCGGCGAACACCTCGTCGATGCCGACCTTCGCCGCCACCGACTCCGCCACGTTGCGGGCGTCGCCGGTGATCATCACCGTGTGCACCTTCTCCGCACGCAGCAGCGCCACCGCCTCGCGCGACTCGGGCCGGATCTCGTCGGCCAGCGCCAGCGCGCCCAGCACGTCGCCGTCGCGGACGACGTAGAGGACGGTCGAGCCGGCCGCGGCCCACTCGTCGACGGACGAGGCGATCGACGACGGCGCCGCCAGCGACAGGTCGCGCAGCAGGCCGGGTCCGCCGACCGAGACCTGCGCGCCGTCGACGACCGCACGGACGCCCTTGCCGGTCAGCGAGCGGAACTCGGTCGCCACCGGCACCGGGCCGGATGCCGCCGCGACGACGGCCTTGGCCAGCGGGTGCTCGGAGTCGCGCTCGGCCGCGGCGGCCAGCGCCAGCAGCTCGTCCTCGCTCACCGGACCGGCGGCCGCGACGCCGGAGACCGCCGGGCGGCCCATCGTCAGCGTGCCGGTCTTGTCGAACAGGACGGCGTCGACCTGGCGCATGCGCTCCAGCGCCAGCCGGTCCTTGACCAGGATGCCGGCCCGGGCGGACATCGCCGTGGAGATCGCGATCACCAGCGGGATGGCCAGCCCGAGAGCGTGGGGGCAGGCGATGACCAGCACCGTCACGGTGCGTTCGACCGCGTCCGACGCCTCGCCCAGCAGCGCCCACACGACGAACGTCAGGGCGCCGACGCCGAGGGCGAACCAGAACAGCCACGCGGCGGCGCGGTCGGCCAGGGCCTGCGCCCGCGAGCTGGACGCCTGCGCGTCGGCCACCAGACGCTGGATGCCGGCCAGCGCGGTGTCGTCGCCGACGGCGTTGACCTCGATGCGGACGGCGGTGTCGGTGGCGACGGTGCCGGCGACGACGCGGTCGCCCGGCCCGCGGGTGACGGTCTTGGACTCGCCGGTGACGGTGGACTCGTCGACCTCCGCGGTGCCCTCGGCGACGACGCCGTCGGCGGGCACCCGGCCGCCGGAGCGGACCAGGACGACGTCGCCGACGGCCAGCTCGGCCAGCGGCACCTCCGTCACGGCGCCGTCGGGGCCGACCCGCTCGGCGGTGTCGGGCAGCAGTTCGGCCAGCGCCTGCAGCGCCCCGGACGCCTGACCGAGGGCACGCATCTCCAGCCAGTGGCCGAGCAGCATGACGACGATCAGGAGCGCCAGCTCCCACCAGAAGTCGAGGTCGAGGCTGCCGATCTCCAGCGTGGTCAGCCCGCTCGCGACGAACGCGACGGTGATGGCCAGCGAGATCAGCGTCATCATGCCGGGCAGCCGGTCGGCGAGCTCGGCCTTGGCGCCGGCGAGGAACGGCCAGCCGCCGTAGAAGAACAGGAACGTGCCGAGGACCGGCGGGATCCACGTCGACCAGCCGGGCACCTCGTACCCGATCAGGTCGGCGAACATCGTGCTGAAGCCGACCACGGGGACGGCCAGGATCAGGCTCACCCAGAACTTGTCCCGGAACATGCTGCCGTCGCCGTGCCCGGCGTGCTTGTCGTGTCCGGAGTGCGCGGAGTGCCCACCGGCGTGCCCCGCGGGCGCACCCGCGTGACCGGCGTGATCGTGGGCACCGTGATGCTCCGTCGCGACGGCGTGCTCGTGCTGTTCCATGGTCGCTTCACCTCTCGTTGCCTCAGACCATGCAACCAAAATACCCCCTAGGGGTATTCCTATTCAGGTGAACGCGACGGTGACCGTGTCGGCGCCGGGGTCGGGCTCGACGTCGAGGACGGCGATGCGGCCGGCCGCGCTGACGTCGCCGAGCAGCGCGCCGGCCGCCTCGGCATCGCCCGGCAGCACCCGCGCGACCGCCCGCGGCACCTCGGTCCGCAACGACAGCCGCGCCTCCGACTTCGCCTTGCGCACCGCCCCGATCAGCGCTGACGCCGTCGCGAACAGCTCCGCGTCGCCACCGGCGGCGGTGACCTCCGGCCACGGCGCCCGGTGCACCGAGCCGTCGCGCCACCACGACCAGACCTCCTCGGTGACGAACGGCAGGAACGGCGCGAGCAGCCGCAGGAGCGCCGCCAGCGCCTGCCGCAGCGCCGCCCGAGCCGACGCCGCGCCCGCGTCGTCGCCGGAGTCGCCGTAGGCGCGGGCCTTCACCAGCTCGACGTAGTCGTCGCAGAAGTCCCAGAAGAACCGCTCGGTGACCTCGAGCGCGCGCGTGTGGTCGAAGTCGTCGAGGGCGCGAGTGGCGGCCGCGACGGTGTCGTCGAGCGCGGCCAGGACGGCGCGGTCCAGCGGCGCGGTGACCTCGGCGTCGCCGGCCACCGGCCCGAGACCCAGCACGAACCGGCTGACGTTGAGGATCTTCATCGCCAGCCGCCGGCCGATCTTCATCTGGCCGGGGTCGAACACGGTGTCGGCGCCGGGCCGGCCGTTCGCGGCCCAGTAGCGCACGCCGTCGGAGCCGTACTGGTCGAGGAGGTCCAGCGGGGTGACGACGTTGCCGACCGACTTCGACATCTTCTTGCGGTCGGGGTCGATGATCCAGCCGGATATGGCCGCGTGCCGCCACGGCAGCACGCCGTTCTCGAGGTGGGCCCGGACGACGCTGGCGAACAACCAGGTGCGGATGATCTCGTGCGCCTGCGGCCGCAGGTCCATCGGGAACACCCGCGCGAACAGGTCGTCGTCGGCCTCCCAGCCGCCGGCGATCTGCGGCGTCAGCGACGACGTCGCCCAGGTGTCCATGACGTCGGGGTCGCCGGTGAAGCCGCCGGGCACGCCGCGCCGTTCCTCGGCGTATCCGGGCGGGGCGTCGGAGGACGGGTCGACCGGCAGGGCGGCCTCGTCGGGCACGATCGGCGCGTCGTACACCGGCTCGCCGGCGTCGTCGAGCGGGTACCAGAGCGGGATCGGCACGCCGAAGAACCGCTGCCGGCTGACCAGCCAGTCGCCGTTCAGCCCGCCGACCCAGTTCTCGTACCGCACCCGCATGTGCTCGGGGTGCCAGCTCAGCTCGCGGCCGCGCTCGAGCAGCGCCGCGCGCAGCTCGTCGTCGCGGCCGCCGTTGCGCAGGTACCACTGCCGGGTGGTGACGATCTCGAGCGGGCGGTCGCCCTTCTCGTAGAACTTCACCGGGTGGGTGATGGGCCGCGGCTCGCCGACGAGGCCGCCGCCGTCGCGCAGCAGAGCGGCCACCCGCTCCCGGGCGGTGTGCATGGTCGCGCCGGCCAGCTGCTCGTACGCCGTGCGCCCGGCGGGGTCGGCGAGCCACGGCGGGACGTCGCGCATCATGCGGCCGTCGCGGCCGACGACGGGACGGGTGGGCAGCGCCAGCTCGCGCCACCAGGTGACGTCGGCGGTGTCGCCGAACGTGCAGATCATCGCCGCGCCGGTGCCCTTCTCCGGGTCGGCCAGCCGGTGCGCCACCACGGGGACCTCGACGCCGAACAGCGGCGTGCGGACGGTGCTGCCGACCAGCGCGGCGTACCGCTCGTCGTCGGGGTGCACGACGACGGCGACGCAGGCCGGCAACAGCTCGGGGCGGGTCGTCGCGATGAGCAGCGGCTCGCCACCGGCCCGGGCGAAGGCGAGTTCGTGGTAGGCGCCGGGACGCTCGCGGTCCTCCAGCTCGGCCTGCGCGACCGCCGTGCGGAACGTGACGTCCCACAACGTGGGCGCCTCGGCGAGGTACGCCTCGTCGCGGGCGAGGTTGCGCAGGAACGCCCGCTGCGACGCCCGCCGGGCCGCGGCGTCGATGGTCTGGTAACCGTGCGACCAGTCGACGGACAGCCCGAGCCGGCGCCACAGCTGCTCGAACACGCGCTCGTCGTCGGCCGTCAGCCGCTCGCACAACTCGATGAAGTTGCGCCGCGACACCGGCAGCTGGTCCTTCGCCGCGCGCCCGGCGCCGTCGGCCGGCGGCTCGAAGCCGGGGACGTACGGCAGCGACGGGTCGCAGCGCACGCCGAAGTGGTTCTGCACCCGCCGCTCGGTCGGCAGGCCGTTGTCGTCCCACCCCATCGGGTAGAAGACCGCCTTGCCACGCATGCGCTGGTAGCGCGCGACGACGTCGGTGTGCGTGTACGAGAAGACGTGCCCGACGTGCAGCGAGCCGCTCACCGTGGGCGGCGGGGTGTCGATGGAGAACACCTCGGCACGCGGGCGGGTGCGGTCGAACCGGTAGACGCCGTCGCGCTCCCAGCGCGCCGCCCATACCTCGTCCAGCCCGTCGACGGTGGGCCGCTCGGGGATGACGGGATGGGTGCGCGAGATGTCGGTCACCATTCCGACACTAGCGGCGGCACCCGGGTGCCATCGGGCGATTTTCCGCGCCGATCCCGGCGCGACACGCCCGGCATGGCGGCAATTCATGCCATCCTTCTCCTGCCGGTCGTGTCGGTCGTGGCCGTCACCCGGCCCGGAACACGCCCCTGACCTGCACTGACAGTGCGGCGACGGTGCGATCCGGCCCTGCGTGGCACCGATCGGCAGGGGCTTCCGGGGGGCCGGAAACGCGTTAGACGCGATTCACCCCCCGTTGGTTCCCGCGGATCCCTGCCTCGTGTAGCATTCCCAGCATTTCGGGCCCTCCTGTCGTCCGCGGGCACGCGCGGAGACGGGGGGCTCGATGCTGAACTGACATTCATGTGAATTGGAGACAGTGTGACTACCTTCCGCGCGCGCGTCCGCGCTGCGGGCGCGCTGACGGCGGCCCTGGTCACGGGCCTCACCGTCATGAGCGCCGCCGGCACCGCAGCCGCGGCCGAGGAGATTCCGCAGGAGTCCCTCATCGTCCAGAGCTCTCCCGCCGACTTCGAGACGAAGATCGTCGGCGGCGCTCCCGCCCCGAGGGCGAGTACCCGTTCGTCACGTACCTCGTCATCGACGACCAGTTCGCCTGTGGCGGCTCGCTGATCGAGCCTGACGTCATCCTCACCGCCGCGCACTGCGTCAACGGCTCCGGCCCGACCGACGGCATCGTCGCGCACTTCGGCTCGGTCGACCTCACCAGCCCCGACATCCAGACGTTCACGTCCGAGTCCGTGAGCTCGGGCAACATCTCCGGCATCCCGAACGACTGGGCGCTGGTCCAGCTGAGCGAAGAGGTGCCGGCCGAGGTCGCCACCCCGGTCGACATCGTCTCCGACGACTCGTTCGACGCGTCCGAGACCTTCCGCGTCATCGGCTGGGGCGCCACGTCCGAGGGCGGCGACGCCAGCGACGTGCTGCTCGAGGTCGACGTGCCGGGCGTCAGCGACGACGAGTGCGTCGCGGCCTACGAGGCCATCGGCATCCAGACCAGCCCCGAGGTCGAGCTGTGCGCCGGTGACCTCGAGCAGGGCGGCGTCGACAGCTGCCAGGGCGACTCCGGTGGCCCGCTGCTCGTCGAGGAGAACGGCGAGTACCTCCAGGTCGGCGTCGTGAGCTGGGGCGAGGGCTGCGCCCGCCCGGGCATCCCGGGTGTCTACACCCAGCTGAGCGCCGTCACCGACAGCATCGCCGCCGTCCTCGACGGCAACGCTTCGGCCGAGGTCGCCGACGTCCAGATCGAGACCACCGCCGGCGAGCCGGTCGAGATCACGCTGACGGCCGACGACGCCGACGGCGACGACGTCACGTTCAAGGTGAGCGAGGCCGAGTCCGGCTCGCTGACCACCGACGACGAGACCCTCACGACGCTGGTCTACACCCCGGCCGAGGGCTTCACCGGTGAGGACACCTTCCTGTACCTCGCCAACGACGGCCACACCGACGGCATCCCCGCCACCGTCACCATCACGGTGACGGAGGCCGAGGAGCCCACCCCGACGCCGACCGAGACCCCGACCGAGGAGCCGAGCGAGACCCCGTCCGCGACGCCCACCGAGGACCCGGGTGACGACGACGGCGAGGAGCTGCCCGACACCGGTTCGAACACCACCACCATGATCGGCCTGGCCATGCTGCTGGCCGCTGGTGGCGCCGGTGCGGCCTTCGCGGCCCGCCGCCGTGTGAACGGCTCGAACGTCTGAGCCGAGCACCTGGCTAGGTAGCACAGATCCACCGGTTCGGCGGTGGCGCATCTCACGGAGAGCGCCGCCGCCGAACTGCGTTTCGGGGCGTGAACTGGGGGTACCCCTCACCAGAAGGGAATCGGGGGCGCCCGTTCCCCGCGCCCGGGAACGGAAGGGTGGGTAGGCTCGAAACACATGTGCGGTCTCACCGGAGAATTCAGGTTCGACAACCGCCCCGCCGACCTCGCCTCGGTCGGCCTCATGTGCGACGCCATGGTGGCCCGAGGGCCCGACGACTCCGGCGCCTACGCGCACGGGTCGCTGGCGCTGGGCCATCGCCGGCTGTCCATCATCGACCTCTCCCCACACGGCCACCAGCCGATGATCGACGCCGAGCTGGGCCTGGCCGTCGTCTTCAACGGCTGCATCTACAACTACCGTGAGCTGCGCGACGAGCTGAGCGGGCACGGCTACCGGTTCTTCTCCACGTCCGACACCGAGGTCATCGGCAAGGCGTACCACCGCTGGGGCGAGGACTTCGTCGACCACCTCATCGGCATGTTCGCGCTGGCGATCCACGAGCGCGACACCGGCCGGCTGGTGCTGGCCCGCGACCGCCTCGGCATCAAGCCGCTGTACCTCGCCGAGACGCCCGAGCGGCTGCGCTTCGCCAGCACGCTGCCGGCGCTGGTCCGGGCCGGCGGCGTCGACACCTCCATCGACCCGGTCGCGCTGCACCACTACCTGTCCTGGCACGCCGTCGTCCCCGCACCGCACACGATCCTCGCCGGCGTCCGCAAGCTGCCGCCCGCCACCGTCCGCGTCGTCGAGCCCGGCGGCGCCAGCCGCGAACGGGTCTACTGGGACCCGTCCTTCACCCGCGACCCCGCGAAGGCCGCCTGGTCGGACACCGACTGGGAGGAGGCCGTCCTGGAAAGCCTCCGTGTCGCTGTCCGTCGTCGCCTGGTCGCCGACGTCCCGGTCGGCGTGCTGCTCTCCGGCGGCCTCGACTCCAGCCTGGTGGTGGGGCTGCTCGCGCAGGAGGGCCAGACCGGCCTCAACACGTTCAGCATCGGGTTCGACGCGGTCGGCGGCGAGGAGGGCGACGAGTTCAAGTACTCCGACGTCATCGCCCGCGAGTTCGCCACCGACCACCACCGCATCCGCGTCGGCGCCGACCTGCTGCCGTCGCTGGGCGACGCGATCGCCGCCATGAGCGAGCCGATGGTCAGCCACGACGCCGTCGCGTTCTACCTGCTCAGCAAGGAGGTCAGCCGGCACGTCAAGGTGGTGCAGTCCGGGCAGGGCGCCGACGAGGTGTTCGCCGGCTACCACTGGTACCCGCCGCTGGCCGGTGTCGGCCGCGCCGACGCCGTCGGCACCTACGCGAAGGCGTTCCTCGACCGCGACCACGCCGCGATGGCCGAGGTCGTCGCGCCCGCCTACCTCACCGACGGCGCCGTCAGCCTCGACTTCGTCCGCGAGCACTTCACCCGCGACGGCGCCGAGACCGCCGTCGACGCGGCGCTGCGGCTGGACACCCAGATCATGCTCACCGACGACCCGGTCAAGCGGGTCGACAACATGACCATGGCGTGGGGGCTGGAGGCGCGGGTGCCGTTCCTCGACCACGAGCTGGTCGAGCTGGCCGCGCAGTGCCCGCCGGAGCTGAAGCTGGCGCAGGAGGGCAAGGGCGTGCTGAAGGAGGCCGCCCGCCGGGTCATCCCGCACGAGGTGATCGACCGGCCGAAGGGCTACTTCCCGGTGCCGGCGCTGAAGTACCTGCAGGGCCCGTACCTCGAGCTCGTCGAGGACGCCCTGCACTCCGCCGCCGCCCGCGACCGCGGCCTGTTCCGGCCCGAGTACGTCGACCGGCTGCGGCAGGATCCGAACGCCGACCTCACTCCCCTGCGCGGGAACCGGCTGTGGCAGCTGGGCCTGCTCGAGCTGTGGCTGCAGACGCAGCTGCCCGGCGAGGGCGTGACCCGGTGACCGATCCCCGGCGAAGGGGCCAGCATTCGCTGTGGAGCACGCCGTGGAAAGAGGCGCCGGAACACCTCGTCCGGGACATGAAGCGCGACGTCCTGGTCGACCTCGCGTGGGGCCGGCTGGTGTTCGCGCAGACCTTCGACGACCCGCGGCACGTCATCGACCTGCTCCGGGCCGAGGAGGAGGGCCGCCGCGACATCGCCATGTACGTCGCCGACCCGCACGTGCTGGTGTCACACGCGCCCGGTGAGCTGTTCATCGACCCGTCGCTGACGTACCGGCTGGAGCTGCACCGCTACCGGCCGCGGCGCAACCCCGTCTCCGGCGTGTTCGTCCGCAAGATGAGCGAACTGGCCGACGCCGAGGAGATCAACCGGCTGTACGCGGGCCGCGGCATGGTCACCGGCGACACCGCGCTCATGTGGGGCAACCAGCGCACGCCGACGTTCACCTACCTGGTGGCGCAGGACGAGCGCACCGGCGCCGTCGTCGGCACCGTCACCGGCGTCGACCACGTCCGCGCGTTCGACGACCCCGACAACGGCGCCAGCCTGTGGAGCCTCGCCGTCGACCCGCAGAGCACCATCCCCGGCGTCGGGGAGGCGCTGGTGCGGGTGCTGGCCGAGCGGTACATCGGCCGCGGCCGCGACCACCTCGACCTCTCCGTCCTGCACGACAACGACCCGGCGATCAGGCTGTACACCAGGCTCGGGTTCCAGCGGGTGCCGGTGTTCGCGGTGAAGCGGAAGAACCCGATCAACGAGCCGCTGTACGTGGCCGGGCCCGCGGAGACGGAGCTGAACCCGTACGCGAAGATCATCGCCGACGAGGCGCGGCGGCGCGGCATCCTGGTCGAGATCACCGACGCCGAGAGCGGCGAGCTGCGGCTGTCGCACGGCGGGCGGCGCATCGTCACCCGCGAGTCGCTGTCCGAGCTGACGACGGCGGTCGCGATGAGCCGCTGCGACGACAAGCAGCTGACCCGGCGGATCTTCCAACGGGCCGGGCTGTCGGTGCCGCGCGGCGTCAGCGCCTCCTCCGCCGAGGCCGACGCCGCGTTCCTCGCCGAGGTCGGCGAGGCGGTGGTCAAGCCGGTCCGCGGCGAGCAGGGCCGCGGCATCACCGTCGGGGTGACGTCCCCGGCCGCGCTCGCCTCGGCGGTGTCGCTGGCCCAGACGTTCTGCCCCGACGTCCTCATCGAGGAGTGCGTCGACGGCGAGGACCTGCGCATCGTCGTCATCGGCCACGAGGTCGTCGCCGCCGCCGTCCGCCGCCCCGCGACGGTGTACGGCACCGGCCGGCAGACCGTCGCCGACCTGATCGACGCACACAGCCGGCGCCGCTCCGCCGCGACCGGCGGCGAGTCCCGGGTGCCGGTGGACGACACGACGGTGGAGACCCTGCGCGCCGCCGGGTACGGACTGGGCGACGTGCTGCCCGAGGGCGTGGCGCTGCGGGTCCGGCGCACGGCCAACCTGCACACCGGCGGGACGATCCACGACGTGACGGCGTCGCTGCACCCGACGCTCGCGGCGGCCGCGGTGGCGGCCAGCGAGGCGATCGACATCCCGGTGACCGGGCTGGACATGATCGTGCCCAGCCCGGAGGGCGAGGAGTACGTGCTGATCGAGGCGAACGAGCGGCCCGGCCTCGCCAACCACGAGCCCCAACCCACCGCCGCCCGCTTCGTCGACCTCCTCTTCCCCGCCACCCGGACGACGCCGAGGGCGTGGCAGCCGCCGCCTGTTCCTCAGCCGTAGCGGTTGGCCGGGGTCGCCGGGCTCGGGTTCGCCGGGCTCGCGTTGGCTGGGTCTGCCGCGTGGGCCAGCCCCCTGCTGCTCTCGATGGTCGGGGGCGCAGGAGGCCGCCTCAAGCGGACCTCTTGCTTGGCGCTTCGCGCGGCGGAGGACCGCTTGACCCGGCCGCCCGCGCCCCCGGTTCAAGCAGCGTCAAGGGGCCGGCCGAACCATGGGCCCGGCTCCCCTGCCCGCTGTGCTCCTGGTCCGCTGGCCGCTCGCCCTTGCTGGGTGGGGTTCCGGCGACCGACTCCGCTGTGGGTCGCCGTTCGCTGGCCGCTCACTGGCCACTTCGGGTGTGGCTACCGGCTCCGCTCGGCTTGGTGTTCGCTGGCCGCTGCCGCTCCAAGATCGTCCAGGTTTCGGGGTGTGATCACGCCCCAAATCCTGGATGATCATGGGCGGGCTGGCGGGCGTAGTGGACGAAGACGACACCGTCGTCGAAGGTGCGGCTGGAGGCGACCCGGAACTGGTGCGGCGCGAAGCCGGCCGCGCCGAAGAGGGGGCGGCCGGAGCCGATCGCGACCGGGTAGATCTTGATCGCCAGCTCGTCGATCTCGTCGCGCAGCACGCCGGCGATCTCACCGCCGCCGCAGAGCCAGATGCGCCCGCCGGGCTCACGTTTCAGGGCGCGCACCCGCGCCACCGGGTCGGTCGCGACCACCTCGACGGCTGGGTCGGGGGCGGTCCCGAGGGTTCGGGAGAACACCAGGTGGCGCAGGTGCGGGTAGGCGTTCGCGACACCGTCGTCGAGGCCGAACTGGTAGGAGCCGCGGCCTTCGAGGACGGTGTCGATGGTGCGGTTCGGCGGGTCGATGCCGAGCACGGAGCGAAAGTGCACCGGGATGGTCTCCGGGTACTCCTCGCCGATGGCGGCCACGTGGTCGCCGTCGGCGGAGAAGAAGTCGACCTCGGAGCCGGGGCCGGCGATGAAGCCGTCGATGGTCGAGGCGACGTAGTAGACGAGCGATCGCATGGTTCCTCCTGAAGTCAGCAACAACTACTTCAGTTGTAGTACTCTAGGCGTAGTGGTTGTCAAGTCCGAGGGGAGATCATGGCGCAGAACCCGGAACGACGGACGGCGTTGGTGGACGCCGCGATCGAGGTGCTGGCCCGCGACGGCGCACGGGGGCTGACGTTCCGCGCGGTCGACGGGGCGGCGGGGGTGCCGGCGGGCACGGCGTCGAACTACTTCGCGAACCGGAACGCGCTGCTGGGGCAGGCCGCCGAGCGTATCCACGTCCGGCTCCGCCCCGACGACGCGACGGTCGCCGAGATGCTGCGCACCCGGCCCGAGCCCTCCCCCGGCGTGCTGCGGCACGAGCTCACGGCGATGTACCACCGGCTGTCAGCGGAACGGACGGAGTACCTGGCGCTGCTCGAACTGCGGCTGGAGGCGATCCGCCGTCCGGAGATCCGCGCGTCCCTGACGGCGACCATGCGCGACAACCTCGAGCAGAACATCGCCGCGCACCGGGAGTCGGGGCTGCCCGGCGACGACACCACCGTCGTGCTGCTGTACCTGGCGCTGAGCTGGCTGATCGTCGAGAACCTCACCCTGCCCGGGGTGCTGGACGGCTACGACGCCGACGGGCTGATCGGCGCGCTCACGGAGCTGGTGGCAGGTCGCTGAGCAGCGTCCGCAGCGGGCCGAGCCCCACCGGCCCGAGCCCCAGCGCGGCGGCGTGGAAGCGGCGCGGGTCCAGCGACGACGAAGCGCGGGCATCGCGCCACAGCCGGGCCCCGACCCGGAACGCCAGCGCCTGGCCCGGCCAGCCGAGGTACCGGTCGACCTCGAACGCCGCCGTCCGCGGGTCCACCCGCGCGACGTCCACCAGCAGGCGGGCGCCCAGCTCCGGCGTCCACCGCTCGCCGTCGACCAGCCCGTTGCCACGCGGGATCGGGAGGTCCAGGTGCAGCCCCAGATCGACGACGACGCGGACGGCGCGCCAGAGCTGCGCGAAGATCATCCCGAGCCGCTCGCCCGGCGTCCGCACCAGCCCCAGCTCGTCGGCCAGCTCCTCGGCGTAGTGCGCCCAGCCCTCGGCGTAGCCGTGCACGTGGCACAGCGACCGCTGCCACGGATGCAGGTCGTCGAGCCCCAGCGTGACGGCGTGCTGCAGGTGGTGCCCCGGGACGCCCTCGTGGTGCAGCGTCGACACCTCGCGCCACGTGTGCGCCCGCGTGACGCCGTCCGGCAGCGTCCACCAGACCCGCCCGGGCCGGGTCAGCCCCGGGTCGGCCGGCACGTAGTACATGACGCCCGACGCGGACGGGGTGACGCGGCACTCCACGCGGCGGGTGCGGTCCGGGACGTCGAAGTGGGTGCCGGCGACGGCGTCCATGGTCTCGTCGACGCGCTGCTGGAGCCACGCCTCCAGGGCGGGCACGCCGTCGATGACACCGGACGGGTCGGCGTCCAGCGCCCGCACCGCGTCGTCAACGTCACCGGAGGCGACGATGGACGCGGCGACGGCGCGCGCCCGGGCCGTCAGCGCGGCCAGCTCGGACCAGCCCCACGCGTAGGTCTCCTCGACGTCGATCCGCGCGCCGAGGAACGCCGCCGACGTCACCTCGTACCGCTCGCGCCCGACGCCGTCGCGGGTCCCGGCCCGCGGCAGCAGGTCGTCGCGCAGGAACGCCGCGAACCCCGCCGTCGCCTCCGCCGCCGCGGCGGCCGGCCCGGCCAGTGCCGGCTGCGCGGTCACCAGGGACGGGTAGAAACCGTCACGCACCCAGCCGTCGCACTGCGCGGCCACGGCCAGCACCTGCCGGCGGGCCGCCACGTGCCCGCGATCCGCCGACGCCGTCAGCGTCGCCGCGTACTCCCGCAGCGCCACCGGCACCCGGGCCAGCTCGCGGCCGATCGCGTCCCAGTCGTCGCCCGGCAGGTCGTCGAACGTCTGCCGGACCCAGTGCACCGGCGTCGCCAGCGGCGCCAGCAGCGCCGTCGTGAAGCCGGCCTCGTACAGCGCGACGTCGCTGGCCAGCCGCTCGGCCAGCGCCTCGCGCAGCACACGCTCCCGGAACCCGGACGGCTCGGCCGCGGCCAGCCGGGCCGCCGCCCGCGCCGTCACCGCGTGCCGCCGCGCGAACGCGTCGGGCGAGAGGTCCTCGATCAGCGACGACGAGGTGCGGCCCAGCGCCTGCGCGGCGTACGGGTCGAGCTCGGCGAGGTCGCGGAGGTAGTCGTCGGCCACCTGGGTCACGTCGTTCGCGGGCACCCCGGCAGGCTACCGGCCCGGCATGTCAGGGTAGAGCCATGAAGACGCTGCCCATCGACGAGGAGTACCTGCGCGACGTCCTGCTCGAGCTGCTGCGCACGCCGAGCCCGTCGGGCCGCACCGACGCCGTCATGCAGGTCGTCGGCGACCGCCTGACCGATCTCGGCGTCCGCATCCGGCTGACCCGCCGCGGCGTGCTGCGAGTGACGCTGCCCGGCGAGGGCGCGGTCGGCGGGGCGAGCCGGGCGGTCGTCGTGCACGCCGACACCATCGGCTGCATGGTGAAGCGGCTCAAGGAGAACGGCCGGCTCGAGGTCGTGCCGGTCGGCACGCACAGCGCCCGGTTCGCCGAGGGCGCCCACGTCACCGTCTTCACCGACGACCTCAGCAACCTGCACACCGGCACGGTGCTGCCGCTGATGTCCAGCGGGCACAACTTCGGCGACGCCGTCGACACCCAGGGCGTCGGCTGGCACCAGGTCGAGGTGCGGCTGGACGAGCCGGTCGGGAGCCGGCAGGACCTCCTCGACCTCGGCCTGTCCGTCGGCGACTTCGTGGCGCTCGACGCCGCGCCGCAGATCACCCCCAACGGCTACGTCAAGGCGCGGCACCTCGACGACAAGGCCGGCGTCGCCGCCTGCCTGGCCGCCGTCAAGGCCCTCCTCGACGACGGCCGCACCCGCCCGGTCACGGCGCACCTGCTGGTGACCATCGGCGAGGAGGTCGGCATGGGCGCCACGCACGGCCTCGACGAGTACGTGGCCGAGCTGGTCGCCGTCGACAACGCCGTGGTCAGCGAGGGGCAGGAGTCGCGCGAGGACACCGTCAACATCGGCATGCTCGACTCCACCGGCCCGTTCGACTACCACCTGACGCGGCGGCTGATCGGGCTGTGCGAGAGCAACGAGCTGCCGTTCCGCCGCGACGTCTACCGCTTCTACCGCTCCGACGCCGCGCCGGCCATCGAGTCGGGCCTGGAGTGCCGCACCGCGCTGATCGGCTTCGGCGTCGACTCCAGCCACGGCCACGAGCGCACCCACCTCGACGGCATCAGGCGCACGGCCGAGCTGCTGACGGCGTACCTCACCAGCCCGCTGACGTTCAGCGAGTGGGACGACCGCCCCACCGGCGCGCTGGCCGACTTCCCCAGCCACAGCGTGCAGCCGGCCGAGCCCGAGCCCGACCGCTACCCCGGCCGGCACTGAGCCGGCGGCGTCAGGCGTCCTTCGCGTCGGCGGCCCGCGCCTTCACCGTCGCCGCGTAGACGTCGACGTACTCCTGGCCGGACAGCTCCATCAGCGCGTACATGATCTCGTCGGTGACCGACCGCAGCACGTGGCGGTCGGTCTCCATGCCGTAGTAGCGGCTGAAGTCCAGCGGCGGCCCGAACTTGATGCCCGGGCGCATGCGCTTGGGGATGATCCGCCCGGCCGGCTGCATCTCCGCCGTCCCGATCATCGCCACCGGGACGACGGGGACGCGGGCCTCCAGCGCCATGCGGGCGACGCCGGTCTTGCCGCGGTAGAGCCGGCCGTCGGGTGAGCGGGTGCCCTCGGGGTAGATGCCGAGCAGCTCGCCGCTCTCGAGGATCTGGACGGCCGTGCGCAGCGCCGCCTCGCTGGCCCGCCCGCCGGAGCGGTCGACCGGCACATTGCCCATCCCGCCGAAGAACACGCGCTTGAACCACCCTTTGACACCGCGTTCGGTGAAATAGTCGCTCTTGGCGAGGAAACTGACCTTACGGTCGAGAACGAGCGGCATGAAGAAGGAGTCGACGACGGTGAGGTGGTTGCCCGCGAGGATCGCGCCGCCCTCGGCGGGGACGTGCTCCACACCCTCAGCCCAGGGCCGATAGATCAACCGCAGGATCGGCCCGAGGAAGACGCTCTTCATCAGCCAATAGAACACGTCGGAACACTACCGCCAAAGCGCGCGGCGAACGACGGGCCTCGCCCGCGCGGACGGATCGGGCGCATGCGACGATGCTGGTTGCGAGTGGGAAAGGGAGGGACGCGATGCTCTCTGAAGGCGAGGCGGTCGACTCGATCGAGCCGTACCGGCACGACGCCGGCCCCGTCGGCGTGCTGCTCTGCCACGGCTTCACCGGCTCGCCGGCCTCCCTGCGCCCCTGGGCCGAGCAGCTGGCCGGGCTCGGGTACAGCGTCGAGCTGCCGCGGCTGCCCGGCCACGGCACCACCTGGCAGGACCTCAACGTCACCGGCTGGCCCGACTGGTACCGCCGGGTCGAGCGGTCGCTGCTCGACCTCGCCGAGCGGTGCGAGCAGGTCGTCGTCGCCGGCCTGTCGATGGGCGGCTGCCTGGCGCTGCGGCTGGCGCAGGAGCACGGCCCGCTGGTGCAGGGGCTGGTCCTGGTCAACCCGGTCGTCACCAGCGCCGACAAGCGGCTGCTGGCGCTGCCGTTGCTGCGGCTGCTGCGCCCGTCGGCGGCGGGGCTGTCCGGCGACATCGCGATGCCCGGTCAGGACGAGCGGGCCTACGACCGCACCCCGCTGCAGGCGCTGTGGTCGCAGACGAAGCTGTGGCAGCTGGTCCGCCGCGACCTCGCCATGATCACCCAGCCGCTGCTGCTCTACCGCAGCGCCGACGACCACGTCGTCGACGCCACCAGCGCGCCGGTCATCCTCTCCGGCGTCTCGTCCACCGATGTCGCCGAGGTCGTCCTGCGCCGCAGCTACCACGTCGCCACCCTCGATTACGACGCGCCGGAAATCTTCTCCGGCGCCGCGGCGTTCGTCGACAGAGTGACGTCGAAGAGGAACCGAGGCCTGCCGCGATGAGCCGAGACGACGACCAGACCTGGGCCGAGCTGATCGACTCGTTCCACGCCTCCCCCACCGACGGCGACCAGCCGTGGCCGGCGGCCGAGGAGCTGGGCCCGGACGAACGTCTCGACGAGCCACGCCCCGACGACTTCCGCGACGCCTCCGTCACGCTCGGCCCGCTGGCCGGTGGGCGCGGCGGCCCCGGTCCCGACCCCGATCCGGCGGCGCCCGCGCCCGGCATCGACGACGCCACCGCCGAGGAGGCGGCCAACCACTTCGTCCCGCCGCCGCCGGCCCCGATCCCCCGCGGCGACCGCGTCCAGCAGCTGGCCTGGGCGGCGGTCATCACGCCGCCCATCGCGCTGATCATCGTCGCGATCATGTCCTGGCGCCCGTCCGACGAGATCGTCTTCCTCGCCGTCGTCGCGTTCGTCGCCGGTTTCGTCACGCTGGTCGCCCGCATGCGCGGCCACCACCCCAACGACCCCGACGACGGCGCCGTCATCTAGCGCGATCTAGCGCGGCAGCGTCCCGGCCCCGCGGAACCGCCACCCGTCAGGCGAGCCGAAACTCCGCCACGACCGCCCAGCCTGACAACCGTGTTCGCGTGTTGACACCACCGCCAACGGTTGGCACCCAGGTCAACACCCACGAACCGACTCCACCCGGCCCCGCGGAACCGCCACCCCCGTCAGGCGAGCCGAAGCTCCGCCACCACCGGAAAGCGGTCGCTCGCCGCCCGCACATCCCGGGTGCCGACAACGCGTGAGAAGGCCACCTCGGCCCGACCCAACCCGACAACCGCGTTCGCGTGTTGACACCACGGCCAACAGTTGGCACCCAGGTCAACCCCCACGAACCGACTCCACCCGGCCCCGCGGAACCGCCACCACCGCGAAATGGTCGCTCGCTGCCCGCACATCCCGGGTGCCGACATCGCGTGAGAAGGCCACCTCGGCCCGGCCCAGCCCGACAACCGTGCTCGCATGTTGACACCACGGCCAACAGTTGGCACCCAGGTCAACCCCCACGAACCGACTCCACCCGGCCCCGCGGACCCGCCACCACCGTCAGGCGAGCCGAAGCTCCGCCACCACCGGGAAGTGATCGCTCGCCGCCCGCACGTCCGGGGTGTCGACGACGCGGTAGGAGGTCACCTCGGCGCCGCGGACGAAGATGCCGTCGACGCGCCGCCGCGGCCGCGCCACCGAGTACGTCGGCGTCGGGTCCGAGGCGCCCGCGTCGGCGTACTGCGAGGCCAGCCGGGTCCACGTCGACGCCTCGGGCGGCTCGTTGAGGCCGCCGCCGAGCACCGTCGCCGGCAGGTCTAGGCGGTTGACCAGGCCGGTGAGGTCGGTCAGGTGCCGGGCCCGCTCGCCGGCGTCCAGGCCGAGGTGCAGCGAGCCGGCCCCGAACGCGACGCCGTCCTTCTCCAGGCGGGCCAGCACCACGCCGCGGCGGGTCAGGCCGGGCGTGCGCCGCAGCCGGTGTTCCTGCACCTCGCGCAGGTCCACCCGCACGGCGGTGAACAGCGCCGTCCCGCCGGTCGAGCCGCCGCCAGCCGCGTACAGCAGGTCGGCCCGGCGGGCGAACGACGCCGCCCGGCCGCGCCACAGCACGACCCGGGGCAGCTCCTGGATGAAGACGACATCCGGGTCCAGCTCCCGCAGCACCCGCGCGACGGCGGCGCCGTCGTTGCGCAGCCCGCGGACGTTGTAGCTGACGACCCGCAGCTCGATGCCGGTCACACCCGGGCGAGGTCGGCCGCGCCGATGACGCCGGCGTCGTTGCCGAGCGTCGCCACCCGCACCTCCGGCTCCGGCCGGTGACCGGCGCCGGTGGTGTTCTTGCGCAGCGCCTCGACGGCCGGGCTGAGCAGGAGGTCGCCGGCCGCGGACACGCCGCCGCCGATGACGAACGTCGCCGGGTCGAAGACCGCCGTGAACGAGCCCATCGCCTCGCCCAGCCAGCGCCCGACCTCCGCGATCAGCACGATCGCCAGCTCGTCGCCGGCCTGGGCCAGCTCGGTGACCATGGGGCCGGTGATGCGCTGGACGTCGCCGCCGGCCCGCTCCAGCAGCCGCTCGGCCGACGGCAGGCTGGCCGCCTCGCGCGCCTCGCGGACCAGCGCGGTGCCGCTGGCGTACGCCTCGATGCAGCCGCGCAGCCCGCAGCCGCAGAGGTGGCCGTCGGGCACCAGCCGCATGTGCCCGAGCTCGGCCGCGATGCCGTGCGCGCCGCGGTAGATCTTGCCGTCGAGCACCACGCCGCCGCCGACGCCGGTGCCGATGGTCAGCAGGATCATGTCGTCGACGTCCTCGGCGGCGCCGAAGCGGAATTCGCCCCAGGCGGCCGCGTTGGCGTCGTTCTCGACGACGGTCGGGAGTCCGGTCGCGGTGGCGACCTGGTCGCGGACCGGGATGTCGCGCCAGGCGAGGTTCGGCGCGAACAGCACGCGGGAGCGGGCGGAGTCGACGAACCCGGCCGACCCGACGCCGACGGCGTCGACGTCGTGCTGGGCGGCCAGCTCCTTGGTCACCTCGATGATCGTCTCGACGATCGCCCCGGGATCGTGCGACGGCGTCTCGCGCCGTGCCCGCGTCCCGATGACGCCCTTCTCGTCCACGACGCCGGCCGCGATCTTGGTGCCGCCGACATCGACCCCGATGGTGAGGCTCACTCGTCCACTCCCTCGACCCGCTTCTTCAGCTCTTTCAGAGCCGTGTCGATGATGACCTTCTCCGCCTTGCGCTTCATCAGCCCGAGCATCGGGATCGAGACGTCGACCGTCAGCTGGTACGTCACCTCGGTGGTCGCGTCGTCGACGGCGGCCAGCGCGTACGAGCCGTCCAGCTCGCGGATCAGCCCGCCCTCGACCAGCGTCCACCGGACCTCGTCGTCGCCGTCCCACTCGTAGGACAGCGTGTAGCGGTCCTTGATGGGGCCGGCGTCGAGGACGAACTTCGCCTCGCCCGGCCGCCCGGTGTCCTCGTAGACCGTCAGCACCTCGACCTCGCGGACCGACGCGGTCCATTCCGGGTACGCCTCGAGGTCGGCGATCACGGCCATGATCGCGGCCGGGGTCGCGGCGACGACGATGCTCGACGTGGTCTGCGCAGCCATGTGTGAAAGTGTCCCATCAGCCGGACGGCGGAGATCGCAGACTATCGAGCCGGGGGCAGCCGCGGCACGCCGGCCGGTCGTCCGTGCTCCAGCCGGTCCTTCAGCTCGTGGATGCGGGTCTTGAAGGCGACGGTGTAGCGGCGGGCCAGGCGGTCCGGCCGGGCCCGCGGCGACGTCGGGTCGGCGCGCAGGAACCAGTGCACCAGGACGCCGTCGCCGTACCGTTCCAGCCACAGCTCGGTGCTGCCGGCCAGCTCACCGCCGATCGTCCAGCGCACGCCCTCGAGGCCGCGGTCCTGCTGGACGGCGAGCGTCAGGCGCGGCCACCAGGCGCGCGCGACGGCGGGGTCGCGGACGTACGCGGCCAGCTCGGCCCGCTCGGCGACCACGAACGTGTCGTCCACGAGATCGATCGCCGGAGCCATCAGCGCAGCCTACGGACGTGATGGAGGTCATGTCACAATCCGCGCCGCGCATCGGTCCTAGTAGTAGGAGCGATCGCGAGGAGTGCGACATGCCCGACCTGACGAGACACCGGCTGGTCACCGCGGTGGTCGGCCTGGCCGACCGGCACGGACGACCGGCCCGGATCCGCGGACCACGGCGGTGGACGGACCTGTTCGTCCCCCTGGCCGTGGTCAGCTTCCTGCTGGTGCTGGTGTCCGGAGTGCTGCTGGCGTTCTGGTTCGAGCCGTCCATGCGGCCGGTCGTCTACGCCGGCGACTACGCACCGCTGCGCGGCGTGACGATGTCCGAGGCGTACGCGTCGACGGTGCGCATCTCGATGGAGGTGCCGGGCGGCCTGCTGGTCCGCCAGGTGCACCACTGGGCGTCGCTGGTGTTCATCGCGGCGTTGTCGGCGCACCTGCTGCGGGTGTTCCTGGCCGGCGCGTTCCGCGGCTACCGGCGCCTCGTCTGGCTGATCCTGCTGGCGCTGCTGGTGCTGAGCATCGCCGAGGCGTACCTCGGCCACTCGCTGCCGGACGACCTGCAGTCCGGCACCGGCCTGCGGGTCACCGAGGGGTACCTGCTGGCCACGCCGGTCGTGGGCACCTGGCTGTCGTGGCTGGTGTTCGGCGACGAGTTCCCCGGCGACCAGATCATCGGGCGGCTGAACACGATGCACGTGTGGGTGCTGCCGGTGCTGATCGTGGGCCTGGGCGCCGCCTGGGCGCTGCTGGCGTACCGGCGGTGGCGGGCCGCACCGCCCGTCGACGGCGACCCGCCGCGCCGGTACGCCGTCCGCATGGGCGGGCTGGCGCTGCTGGTCTCCGGCGCGATCGTCGCGATGTCGGCGCTCGTGCAGGTCAACCCGGTCTGGCTGTGGGGGCCGTTCGACGCCTCGCAGGCGCCGGCCGGCAGCCGTCCGCCGTGGTACCTCGGGTTCCTCGACGGCGCGGTGCGGCTGATGCCGCCGTGGGAGGTGGACGTGTTCGGCTACACGCTGACGCTGAGCGTCCTGATCCCGGTCATGGTGCTGCCCGGGATCCTGATGGGGACGCTCGCGCTGTACCCGTGGTTCGAGCAGTGGGCCACCCGCGACCGCCGCGACCCCGACGTCCTCGACCGGCCCCGCGACCTGCCGGTGCGCACGGCCCTGGTGGCGGCGTTCGTCGCGTTCTACCTGGTGCTGTGGATCGCCGGCGCCACCGACGTCGTCGCCACGCTGCTGCACGTCCCGCTCGACCCGCTGGTCCGGTTCCTGCAGGTGGCCGTCGTGGTCGTGCCGCCGCTGGCGTTCTGGGTGACGAAGCGGATCCTGCTGGGGCTGCGGCTGCGCGACCTGGACGAGCTGCGGCACGGGCACGCCACCGGCATCGTCGTCGTCAGCCCCGAGGGCGGGTTCAGCGAGCTGCACCGGCCGCTGACGGCACAGGAGGCGCAGCGGCGAGCGCCACGCGAGGCGCTGGTGCCGGCCGGCGCCGTCGCGGCCTCCGACGACAACGGCGTCCCGAACCCGCGCTACCGCGCCGACCGGCCCCGGGCGCTCGCGTCGCGGTTCTACTTCGCCGATCTTCCCGGCAACCGACCCGTCTCCGGCGACGTCCAAGTGAAGGAGCATGGTTGACTCGTTCCCGGAGGTGCGCTCATGTCCCTGCCCCGCGTGGCCGGCGCGGCGCTCGCCAGCGCGTTGCTGCTGGCCGGCTGCGGTTCCGCGGCTGACGACGGGGCTGACGGCTCCGGCGGGGCGGACGCCGCACCCACGAGCACCCGCACCGCCGACCCGGGGCCGGCGCCGCGCATCGACGTCGTCGCCGACCTCGCGCCGGCCGACGCCGGCACCGTCGCGGCGTCGGTCAACCAGTTCGGCTTCGACCTGCTCGGGCAGCTGAGCGACGGCACCGAGAACACCGTCACCTCCCCCGTCTCGGTGGCGTCGCTGCTGGCCATGGTGCTGGCCGGGGCCGGCGGCGACACCGCCTCCGCCATGGCGGCGACACTGCACCTCGACGACCCTCGCGACGTCCGGGTCGGTGCGCTGCTCGACCAGCTGGCCGACACCACCGACGTCACGCTGGCGCCGGCCAACGCGCTGTGGACGCAGCAGGGCGTCCCGTTCGAGGCCGACTACCTGTCGTTCGTCCGCGACTCCTTCGGCGCGACCATCGACGAAGCCGACCTCGGGTCGCAGTCCACCGCCGACGACATCGATGCCTGGGTGCGCGACGCCACCGAGGACCGCATCGACGGCATCGCCGCCGACCTCGGGCTGCCCGACCCCGACGCGGCGCTGGTGCTCGTCAACGCGGTCTACTTCCTCGGCACGTGGACCACGCAGTTCGACCCCGCCGACACCCAGACGCAGGCGTTCACGCTGCCCGACGCCAGCACGGCCGACGTGCCGCTGATGTTCCTGCGCGAGCAGACGCTGCCGTTCGCCCAGCGCGACGGCTACTCCGTGCTTCGGCTGCCCTACGGCGCCGACGGCCGCTACGGCATGGAGATCCTGCTCCCCGACGACCCCGCCGGCCTGCCGCAGCTGCTCTCGTCCCTCGACGCCGCCGAGTGGTCGGCCGCCGTGGGCGCGCTGGCGCCGCAGGAGCTGCAGACCGTCGCGGTGCCGAAGTTCGAGCTCGAGTGGGACGCCGACCTCGGCGACGCGCTGACGGCGCTCGGCATGGGCCCCGCCTTCCAGAACGCCGACTTCCGGCCGATGTCGGCGTACCCGCAGACGCTCGACTCCGTCGTGCACAAGACCTACATCCGGGTCGACGAAGCCGGCACCGAGGCCGCGGCCGTCACCGGCGGCGTCACCCGCAGCTCGGCCGGCCAGAGCTTCCGCGCCGACCGTCCGTTCGCGTTCACCATCTCCGACACCCAGACCGGCGCCATCGTCTTCCTCGGCGCGGTGACCGACCCGCGCGGCTGAGGCCGCGACCCGAGCCCACCGGCGACCCGCGTCGCTGCGACTGGTCACCGAGCTCGACCCGGCCGACACCGGCGCCGTCGCGTCGTCGGTCAACCAGTTCGGCTTCGACCTGCTGGCCCAGGTCGGCGACGGCACCCAGAACACCGTCACGTCGCCGGTGTCGGCGGCCGCGCTGCTGGCCATGGTGCTGGCCGGGGCCGGCGGCCGGACGGCGGACGAGATGGCCGCCGTCCTGCACCTCGACGACTCCCGCGACGTCCGGGTCGGCGCCCTGCTGCGCGACCTGGCCGACACCGACGACGTCACACTGTCCGTCGCCAACGCGCTGTGGGCGCGCGACGGGTACCCGTTCGAGGCGAACTACCTCGCCTTCGCCCGCGACTCCTTCGGCGCCACCGTCGACGACGCCGACCTCGGGTCCCAGGAGACGGCCGACGAGATCGACTCCTGGGTACGCGAACAGACCGAGGACCGCATCGACGGCATCGCCGCCGACCTCGGACTGCCCAGCGGCGACGCCGTCCTGGTGCTGCTGAACGCCGTTTACTTCCTCGGTACCTGGACCACGCAGTTCGACCCCGCCGACACCCGCGACGGCGGTTTCCGGCTCTCTGACGGGAGCACGGCGACGGTGCCGCTCATGCACCGCACCGAGGTCTCCGTCCCCGTCGTCCAGCGCGACGGCTACCGCATGCTCCGGCTGCCCTACGGCGAGGACGAACGCTACGCCATGGAGATCCTGCTCCCCGACGAGGACGTGCCGCTGCCGCGGCTGCTCGGGTCGCTGGACGCCGTGGAGTGGGCCGACGCCGTCGCCGCGCTCCAGCCGGCGAAGATCGGCGACCTCGCGCTGCCCCGGTTCGAGCTGCAATGGAAGGCCGACCTCAACGACCCGCTCCGTGCGCTCGGCATGAACAGCGCGTTCGACGGCGGTGACTTCACCCCGATGTCGCCGGAGAACCCGTTCCTCGGGCCGGTCGTGCAGAAGACGTACCTCCGGGTCGACGAGGCCGGCACCGAGGCGGCCGCCGTCACCGGCGGGGTGATGCTGGAGTCGGCCGGCCAGAGCTTCCGCGCCGACCGTCCGTTCGCGTTCACCATCTCCGACACCCAGACCGGCGCCATCGTCTTCCTCGGCGCGGTGACCGACCCGCGCGGCTGAGGCCGCGATGTCCGTTTCGGCGGCGGAAATCGCACCGCCCGAATCGGGCCTATAACGTACTTCCGGCGGGTGCGCGACCCGAAGCGAAGACGGCGTCACAGCGTCACAGTCCGTTTCCGACCCGTCACTGCCAGTAACGAACGGCCCTGTGGCCCGGATCACGTTTTTGCCGTCTCGAACTACGGGCACATGCCGCGATTCGGAACTCGTGGATCGAAGTTTTACGGCAAACTGCCGCCTGTGAGTGTGTGGGCCCCCGATTCCGTCCAGCGTCATTGGCATGGCGTGGCCGTCGCGCGCCCCGGCATGCTCGCACTCGTCATCGCCCTCACCGGATCGGCCCGCAGCGTCGTCACCGACTGGTGGTGGCTGGGCGCGCTGGCCCTCGTCGCGCTGGCGGCGGCCATCTCCGAGCGCATCCTGCCGCGCACCCGCGTGCGCGTGGCCGCGGAGATGGCGCTCGCGTCGATCATCGTCGGACTCGGCCTGCCCGAGGCCTACCTCGCCCTCCCCTACCTGCTGGTGCCGGCGTTCGCCGCCGGACTGGCCGGCAGCATCATGGGCACCGCCATCACCACGCTCACCGGCGCGATCGGCCTGGCCATCGGCAACGTGCTGGCCGGCGGCAACCTGATCGAGCTGCCCACGTTCGGCAGCGTCTCCGTCTGGGTCGTCATCATCTTCGCCACCGGCGCCATCGGTGCGTGGGTGCTGCGGCTCGACAGCATCCAGGTCGCCGACGGCGGGCGTTACGCCGCCGCGTACCGCCTGTTGTCCGAGCTGCGGGTGGTGTCGCGCCGGCTCTCCGTCGGCCTCGACCCGGGCACGCTGGCGGAGGGACTGCTCGACAACGTCGCCGGGCCGCTCGCGGTCCGTCGGGCCGCCCTGCTGGTGCGGCGCGAGGGCGGCAACCTGTTCCCGCTCGCCCACCGCGGCGAGGACGACGGCTGGCTGCTCGGCGCCGAGCGCGACCCCGTCGTCCTCGAGGCGTGGAGCAGCGAGACACCCGCCTGGACCCCCAACGGCCGCCGCGGCTACCGCGTCGTGCTGCCGCTGCGGGTCGGGTCGCGCACCATGGGCGTCATCGTCGCCGACGTGCCCGACCAGGTCTCGTCCGACGAGCTGCAGGTGCTCGTCGGGTCCACCGATGAGGGCGCGCTGCGGCTCGAGACCGCGCTGCTCTTCGACGAGGTGCGCGAGCTGGCCACCCGCGAGGAGCGGCGCCGGCTGGCTCGGGAGATCCACGACGGCATCGCCCAGGAGCTGACCTCGCTGGGCTACCTCGTCGACGACCTCATCGCACGCACCACCGACGCCGACGCGAAGTCGCTGTCGACCACCCTGCGACAGGAGCTCACCCGCATCCTGTCGAACCTGCGGCACTCGATCTTCGACCTGCGCAGCGACCTCGACCACGACGGCGGCCTCGGCACGTCGCTGTCGGCCTACGCCCGCCAGGTGGGCGCCCAGGCCGGGCTGAAGGTCCACCTCGTGCACCAGGAAGAGCACGACCGCCTGCGTCCCGAGGTCGAGGCCGAGCTGCTGCGCATCGGCCAGGAGGCCATCACCAACGTCCGCAAACACGCCAAGGCGAAGAACCTGTGGGTGACCGTCGCGGTCAGCCCGCCCAATGCGCAGATTCGCGTCGTCGATGACGGCATGGGCATGCGAGAGCAGCCACGTGGCCGCTACGGTCTGGAGATCATGGCCGAGCGGGCCCGGCGAGTCGGCGCAAAGCTCGAGATCACAGACAGGCCCGAGAGCGGTACGGTCGTCGACGTATCCCTCGGCAACGTTTCCGGAGAGGGGTAACAACCGTGCCCATGTCGGTCATGCTCGTGGACGACCATGAGCTCATCCGCCAAGGCCTGCGCCGCGCCTTCGAGCGAGACGCCGGGTTCACCGTGGTCGGCGAGGCGGCCACCGTCGCCGAGGCGGCGAAGCTCGCCGAGGCCACCCAACCCACGGTGGCGGTCATCGACATCCGGCTGCCCGATGGCAGCGGCCTGGAGCTGGCTCAACGGCTCCGGGAGACCCGCGGCGACATCGGCCTGGTCATCCTCACCATGTACGCCGGGGACGACCACCTGTTCGGCGCCCTCGACGCGGGCGCCTCGGCGTTCGTGCCGAAGAGCTCGCCCAGCGACGACGTCGTCGCCGCCGCCCGCCACGCCGCCGCCACCCCGTCCGCCTTCGTCGCCGACGGCCTGGCCGAGGCCATGCAGCGCCGGCTGCACCCCACCGGGCCGCAGCTGACCCGGCGCGAGCGCGAGGTGCTCGACCTCCTCGCCGACGGCCTCGGCGTGTCGAGCATCGCCCGCAAGCTGTACATCAGTGAATCGACCACGAAGACCCACGTCTCGAAGCTCTACGACAAGCTCAACGCGTCCAACCGGGCCCAGGCGATCATGGCCGCCGTGAGAGCTGGGCTGTTGAGCCATGGTGAAGAGGCGCAACCGGGGTAATGTGACACCAGGACGCGCTTCCGTGACATCGAGGCGGTTCTTGTGACACTCCGTGACGCGCAGTCACCGACTGTGACGGACGTCCTCCGTTCGGTCGATACGTAAGTAGACGCTCGCTCCATCGACCCCGAAGTCATCTGACCTCATCCTTGATGCAGGCCGGTATAGACCTGCCGGTTTGAGGTTGAGAAGTCCGGGGGTGATCGACCATGCGTGACGCACTACGGCAACAGAGTTCTCTGCGCATCGAGAGCGCTCTGATGCGGCTGGCCGTGTTCGCTGTGATCCTGGCCGGCACGTGGTTCATCAGCTGGCAGTTGGCGCACGCCATCAGCGTCGGCTGACGTCGCATCGATCAGCGGTTGCACCGCGAGAGCAACCGGTGGAGCGAGCGCCCGTGACAACGGCGTCACGGGTGTCTCGTCCGATCCTCTGAGCCTGGGAACGAATAGAGCCGGACGCCCCTGGGGGCGCCCGGCTCTCGCTGCGTCTGGGTATGCTCGGTCAGCCCGGCCGAGTGGCGCCCGCGAACGGCATGAGGTCGACGTCGTCGACGCTCACGACGTCACCCGGGTGGGTGGCGTGCACGATCTCGCCGCCGCCGATGTAGATGCCGACGTGGCTGATGGGGCTGTAGTAGAAGACGAGGTCGCCGGGCTCGAGCTGGCTCTTCGAGACGCGGGTGCCGACGTTGATCTGGGAGCCGGACGAGCGCGGCAGGCTCACCCCGGCCTCGGCCCAGGCGGCGGACGTCAGACCGGAGCAGTCCCAGCTGTTCGGGCCGTTGCCGCCCCACGCGTAGGGCTCGCCGACCTGCGCCATCGCGAACTCGACCACGACGCCCGCGCGGCCGGACACCGGCGGCGGGTCGGTCGGGGTGTCTTCGTCCTCGTCGGTCTCGTCGTCCTCGCCGCGGTCGGGGACCTCGGCGTTCTCCTCGCGGTCCTCTTCCAGCTGCTCGAGCTCTTCGGCCTCGAGCTGGTCGAGAATCTCCTGCGCGTCGGCCAGCAGCCCCTCGACGGTCGCCTGCTCCGACTTCAGCGTGGCCTCGACGGCCTGCTGGCGGGTCAGCTCTTCGTCGGCCATGAGGCGGGCCGTCTCGTAGCTGCGGCTCACGTCGGCGGCGCTGGCCAGGCTCTCGGCCTGCTGACCGGCGAACGCGTTCATGACCGACGACTGCGCGAGGAAGTCTTCGGGGCTCTCGGCCAGCAGCGTCTGCAGCGTGGGGTCGACGATGCCGCCGGACCGGTACGTGGCCGCGGCATACGCGCCGATCTGCGCCCGCACGGCGTCGACCGCCGCCTGTTGCCGCTCGACCGACGCCTGCGCCCGCTCGATGCGGCGCTTCACCTCGGTGAGCTCGTCAGTAGCGGCGTTGTACCGCTCCGTCGCCTGCTCCGCCTGGTGGTACAGGCTGTCGACCTGTTCCCTGACCTCGGAGATCGTCGGCTTCGGATCGGCGTTGCTCTGGTTGATGAAGGCCATGCCCCCAGCGACGCTGACCGCGGTGGTGCACAGCACGACTAGCGCGCGGCGCGGACGGCGGGGGTGACCACCTGGCTCAGGCACTCTGGTCCTTCCTCGGGGCGGGATACAGGCACCTGGGCCGGGAGCCTAGCCAGCCTCACGCGCCTCCCGCAAATCCCTGGCGGGGGTTTCGGCGGAATTTCTCGCCGCGATGTCACTCTCTGTCACGACCAGACGCAACGGAGGTACCAGCCCGGCGTCGGCGAGCACACCGAGCGCCTGACGCTCCTCACCACCCAACTCGTTGTCGATGGGCCCCAGGAGCACCGAGACCACGCAGTCAGAACACGCCAGGCCCCGCATCTCGCAGCGGTCGCAGTCGATGTGCATGACGTCCCTCCCTTTCGCGCCTTCCGCGGCGAGCCGTCCTCCCCGCTGATCAAGAACGTTAGGGGCAGGGTCCGACAAAGTCGGTGGGCGACCGGAGTATGCGCAGGTGGGGTCGGTGTTGCCAGAGTGGTTTCTGGGGTTCCTGGTGGCTGGGGTTTCGGTTGGCCGGTTTCGGTTTGCCGGGCTCTCGTTGGCTGGGTCTGCCGCGCTGGCCTGCCCCCTGCTGCTCTCGATTGTCGAGGGCGCGGGAGGCCGCCTCAAGCGGACCTCTTTGTTGGCGCTTCGCGCGGTCGGAGGACCGCTTGACCCGGCCGCCCGCGCCCCCGTGAAAGCAGCGTCAGGGGGCCGGCCGAACAATGGGCCCGGGCTTCTAGGTCTGCTGGTCTTCTGGTTCGCTGGCCGCTCACGGGTTCGCTTCGCGCACGGCCACCGGCTCCGCTGTTGGCCGCGGTCCGTCGGCCGCTCACGGGTTCGCTTCGCGCACGGCCACCGGCTCCGCTGTTGGCCGCGGTCCGTCGGCCGCTCACGGGTTCGCTTCGCGCACGGCCACCGGCTCCGCTGTTGGCCGCGGTCCGTCGGCCGCTCACGGGTTCGCTTCGCGCACGGCCACCGGCTCCGCTGTTGGCCGCGGTCCGTCGGCCGCTCACGGGTTCGCTTCGCGCACGGCCACCGGCTCCGCTGTTGGCCGCGGTCCGTCGGCCGCTCACGGGTTCGCTTCGCGCACGGCCACCGGCTCCGCTGTTGGCCGCGGTCCGTCGGCCGCTCACGGGTTCGCTTCGCGCACGGCCACCGGCTCCGCTGTTGGTCCTGGTCCACTGAGAGCACGCTGGCCAGGCGGGGCGTGGGCCGGCGCGGTGGCGGCGACGTCGTCACGGTGCCGGGACGGTCGGGTGCCTCGCGATCTCCCGTCCGCCCGCTGGCCGGCCCACCGATCGCTGACGCCCGGGAAGCCGTCGCACGCCCCGGCGACCGGCGGATAGACCCCGTTTCCGGGGCGTAAGCGCCGGTTTCCGGGGCGTGCGCCGGTTTCCCGGGCGCCACGGTCCTGGCCTGCCCTCACGTCCCAGGCCCATGTCACCTCTCCAGGCCGGATCACGATCACGTCGGCACAGCGACGTCGCCGACGAGCAGACCGGCTTCGTCGTCACCACCATGACGCCGACGTCGTCATCCGACGTGGCGGGTGACACCGCTGTTGGTCCCGGTTCGCTGGCCGTTCACTGACCGCGGCGGCGCGCTCACTGCCGGAGCAGGCCGATCAGCGCTACCGCTTCGACGCTACGTACGCCGGGGCGGCGGACGCCGTCGGCGATCTCGCGGTCGGACGAGACCACGATGACCGGGCGGCCCTGCGGCTCGGCCCGCACCAGGCGCCGGATCAGCTCGTCCGCCGTCTGCCCCACCGGGCTGAACCGCACCCGGATCCCCGTCCCCGCGACCGGCGGCGGCACCGTCACGTCCGCGCCGTCGAAGACCAGGGTGACCTCGGCGCCCGTCCGCGCCGACACCGCCGCCAGCCCCTGCGCGAGCCGGGAGCGCTGGGAGTCCAGCGGCATGGTCGGCCAGGCGGCCTTGGTGACGTTGTAGCCGTCGACGACGAGGTGGACGCGCGGCAAGGACAGCAGCTCGTCGAGGTAGCCGGGCTCGTCGGCCGCCCGGGCGCGGCCGACCGCGCCGCCGTCCAGAGGGCTGCCGGGGATGACCGCCTCGACGGTGTCGGCGGGCGCCAGCGTGGAGGCCGGTAGCGCCAGCTCGCGGCGCAGGCCCGCCGCGGCGTCGCCGAGGGTGTCGAGTAAGAGCGCCAGGCGGGCGGTGCCGAGGCCGCGTTCGGCCCGGCCGCTGCGGCGGGCCGCTTCGAGGGCGGCCTCGGCGTCGGACAGGCGGGTGCGCAGCCGGCGGACCTCGGTCTCGGCGGCGCGGAGGGCGGCGCGGGCGTCGGACAGTTCGCGGCCGGCGTCCTGCTGTTCGTCGCGTTCCTGCTGACGGGCCTCGCTCAGGCGTTCGCGGGTCTCCTGGATGCGCCGCCGCAGCATGGTGTTCTCGGCCTTGACGCGGTCGATCTCGGCCCGCATGGTCGTGCGCAACTCCCGCGTGGCCGCGCGGGCCGCGTCGAGCTGTTCGCGCAGCCGCTCGGCCGCGGCCGCCTCGCGGGTGAGCCGGGCGGCGTCGTCGCCGTGACGGACGGAGGCGGCGGCGGACTCGACCATCGCCTCCCAGCCGTCCGGCCGCAGCAGATAGGCGAGGACGGCGACGTCGACGGGGTCGGCGGCGGCCGGCGCCGTACCCGACTCCAGCGCCTTGGCGAGGGCGGGGTCGGCGGCGGACGCGGTGTCGAGGACACGGCGGCGAAACCCCGGCTCGGTGTCGAGGGCCGACGCGATGGCGCTGCCGCCGAGGCGAGCCCGTTTGGCCGCCGCGAACTTCGCGACCGGCCGCAGCACCCCCGGCACGTCACCCGCGGGCAGCGCGCCCAGCACGTCCGACCCCAGTGCGACCAGCCGCGATCGCACCGAGTCGGGCAGGGTGCTCACGCGGAATCTGGGCGCGCGACGAGCTCCACCGTTCCCTCACCACCGCACCACCGGCAGACCACCCGCTCGACGGACTCGGCGAGCACGTCGGTCTCCTCGACCTTCGGGTCGCCGGCGAGGTCGACGTGGACGAACTCGCGCACGCGGCTGGATCGCACGACGTCGAACCGGGTCAGGTTGCCGCACTGCGCGCAGCGCCACCGAGTGGTCTCGGACGGCTGGGGAACGGGCATGGGCTGCTCCTCGGCGTCGGGTCGTCGGACGTGTTCCCGCCCAGCGTAGGCCGTCCGACGGCGGGTCGTGCCCGGAGATTGTCAGTGCCGGTGCCTACTGTGCGCATCAGGTGGCCGACCGACCGAGAGGGGTGCGACATGACGGCCGTGGCCATCCAGGGCACGCTCGACGAGATCGGCATGCCGCTGGTCTCCACCACGTTCGTCGTGGTCGACCTCGAGACCACGGGCGGCGGGCCCGACGGCAACGAGATCACCGAGATCGGGGCGGTGAAGGTCCGTGGCGGCGAGGTCGTCGGCGAGTTCGACACGCTCGTCCGCCCGGCGTCGTCCATCCCGCCGTTCATCGCCGTGCTCACCGGCATCACCGACTACATGGTGGCCGGCGCGCCGCGCATCCAGTCAGCGCTCCCGGCCTTCCTCGAGTTCGCCCGCGGCAGCGTCCTCGTCGCGCACAACGCGCCGTTCGACGTCGGGTTCCTCAAGGCCGCGTGCGAGGTCACCGGCACCCTCTGGCCCACGTTCCAGGTGCTCGACACCGCGCGGCTGGCCCGCCGGGTGCTCTCGCGCGACGAAGCCCGCGACTGCAAGCTGTCCACGCTGGCCCGGCTGTTCCACGCCTCCACCACGCCCAACCACCGGGCGCTGGCCGACGCCCGGGCCACGGTCGACGTGCTGCACGGGCTGCTGGAGCGGCTCGGCAACGTCGGCGTGCACACCGTCGAAGAGCTGGCGCTCTGGCAGAGCAAGGTCACGGTGGCGCAGCGGCAGAAGCGGCACCTGTCCGAGCAACTGCCGCACGCGCCCGGCGTCTACATGTTCACCGCGCCCGACGGCGAGACCCTCTACGTCGGCAAGAGCAAGGACATGCGCACCCGCGTGCGCACCTACTTCACGGCGTCCGAGACCCGGCCGCGCATGACCGAGATGGTCTCCATCGCCACCGGCGTCACGGGCATCCAGTGCGCCACGCCGCTGGAGGCCGAGGTCCGCGAGCTGCGGCTCATCGCCGAGCGCAAGCCCCGGTACAACCGGCGGTCGCGGTTCCCCGAACGCGGCAGCTGGCTCAAGCTCACCGTCGAGGCGTTCCCGCGGCTGTCGCTGGTCCGGCAGGTCCGCGACGACGGCTCGGCCTACCTCGGGCCATTCGGGTCGCGGCGCATCGCCGAGGCGGCCATGACGGCCATCCACGAGGCGGTGCCGATCCGCCAGTGCACGCAACGGCTGTCCGCGTCGCCGTCGTCGGCGGCGTGCATCCTGGCCGACATGGGCCGCTGCGGCGCGCCGTGCACGGGTGCCGAGTCGGCGGCGGAGTACGCGGTGCACGTCGACCAGGTGCGCGAGGCGTTCACCGGCGACCCCGGCCCGCTGGTGCGCCGGCTGCTGGAGCGCATCACGGCGCTCGCCGGCCAGGAACGCTACGAGGAGGCCGCGGTCCGGCGCGACCGGCTGGCCACGCTGGTGCGGTCCCTCGTGCGGTCGCAGCGCATGGCGTCGCTGGCGTCGGTGCCGCAACTGGTGGCGGCTCGCCGACGTGAGGTGGGTGGGTGGGAGCTGCACGTCATCCGGCACGGCCGGCTGGCCGGCGCCGAGGTCACCCCGCCCGGCGTCGACCCACGCCCGGCCGTCGAGGCCCTCGTCGCGACGGCCGAGACGGTGCAGCCGGCGCCGTCGCCGCTGCCCGCCGCCACCGCCGAGGAGACTGAGTGCGTGCTGCGCTGGCTCGAGACCCCCGGCACCCGCCTCGTCCGCGTCGACGGCGTCTGGACGCTCCCCTGGCCCGGCGCGGGCGCCTACACCGCCGTCGCCGACGCCCGCGAGGACGATCAACGCGCCGCCCGCCCGTTCGCCGACCGGCGTCCCCTGCGGCCGCTGCGCTAGCGGTAGTGTCGGCGCCGTACCGGTACACCCCGAGGAGACATCACGTGATCACCGCCATCGTGTTCATTCAGGCCGACGTCGCGCGCATCCCGGAGGTCGCGACGGAGATCGCCGCCCTCGACGGCGTCAGCGAGGTCTACTCGGTCACCGGCGACATCGACCTCGTCGCCCTGGTCCGGGTGCGCACCCACGACGCCATCGCCGAGGTCGTCGCCGACCGCCTCAACAAGGTCGACGGCGTGCTCAACACCGAGACGCACATCGCCTTCCGCACCTACTCCAAGCACGACCTCGAGGCCGCGTTCGCCCTCGGCGCCGAGGACTGACGAGGTCCGCCGCTGGGCGGCCGGTCGCCGCCGAGCGGCCGGTCGCCGGCGCGCAGTTGGTCGCCGCCGAGCAGCCGGTCGCCGCCGAGCAGCCGGTCGCCGCTGGGCCGCCGGTCGCGGCCGGATGGCCGGTCACCGGCGCGCAGCTGGTCGCGGCCAGTCACCGGTGCGCAGCCGGCCACTCCGCGCCGACGCGTTCGTCCGCCGGGTTGAAGCCGACACGGCTCAGCCGCCGGGGTTCGAGCCGTCGTGAGCGCGTGGCCGGTGCAAGTCGAGCGTGGTAGGCATGACCCGCCCGGCCCGGGTGGGGCCCACCCTAGGGGCGGGCACCGACAGACTCGGCGGAAATCCGGCTGACCAGCGGTTCCCGGCTCACCGGTGGTTCCCGCTGACCAGCGGTTCCCGGCTCACCAGCGCCAGAAGCGCCCGGCGTCAGGCGGAGGCGGCGGCCACCCAGCGGTCCAGCACCTGCTGGGCCGCGCCGGAGTCGATGGCTGCTGTGGCCTTCTCCAGGCCCGCCGCCAGCCGGTCGGTCAGCGACCCGTCCAGTGCGTCGTAGGCCGCCAGCCCCGCCGCGGCGTTGAGCAGCACCGCGTCACGCACCGGACCCTTCTCGCCGCCGACGAACCGCCGGGCCACGCCGACGTTGTAGGCGACGTCGCCGCCGCGCAGGGCCTCGGCCGGCACCGGCGCGATGCCCAGCGACGTCGGGTCGAACCGCTCTTCCGTCACGTCGCCGTCGCGCACGACCCATACCCGCGACGTCGTCGTGGTGGTCAGTTCGTCGAGGCCGTCGTCGCCGCGGAAGACCAGGGCGGACGTGCCGCGTCCGGCCAGCACGCCGGCGATCAGCGCCGCCACCCGCGGGTCGGCCACGCCGACGGCCTGGGCGCTGGGCCGGGCCGGGTTGGCCATCGGGCCGAGCATGTTGAACGTCGTCTGGATGCCCAGCTCGGCGCGCGCCGTCGACGCGTGCCGCAGCGACGGGTGGAACGCCGGGGCGAAGCAGAACGTGATGCCGGCCTCGACGGCGATCTCGGCCACCCGCGCGGCCGGGAGATCGAGCCGGACGCCGAGCCCCTCCAGCAGGTCGGCCGACCCGCACAGCGAGGACGCCGCACGGTTGCCGTGCTTGACGACGCGCGCACCGGCCCCAGCCGCGGCGATGGCCGCCATGGTGGAGATGTTGACGGTGTGCGCGCGGTCGCCGCCGGTGCCGACGATGTCCAGGGCGGGACCGGGGTCGGGGAACGGCGTCGCGACCTCGTACATGGCCCGGACCAGACCCTCGAGCTCGGTGACGGTCTCACCCTTGGCACGCAGCGCGACCGCGAACCCGGCGATCTGCACCGGCGTCGCCTCGCCGCGCATGATCTCGCCCATCGCCCAGGCGGCCGCCTCGGTGGAGAGGTCGTCGCCCGCGACCAGCGCCGTCAGGACGGCGGGCCAGGTCTGCTGCGTCTCGCTCATGAGGTGGCGGTGACGTCGGACGCGCGGCGCCGCATGAGGCCGGCCACGGCCGACGCGACGGCGATGGGGTCGAGCGGGTGCGACACGACCGCCTCGGCCCGCGACCACGTCGCCAGCCAGGCGTCCTGCGGGCGGCCGATCAGCACCAGCACGGGCGGAGCGTTGTAGATCTCCTCCTTGATGGTGCGGGCCAGGCCCATGCCGCCGGCCGGGACGGCCTCGCCGTCGAGCACGGCGATGTCGATGCCGCCGGCGTCGAGCGTCCGCATGGCGACGGCTGGCGTGGCGACCTCGACGAACTCGACCTTCGGCAGGTCCGCGGCCGGACGCCGGCCGATGGCCAGCCGCACCTGCTCGCGCGTGGTGCGGTCGTCGCTGTAGACGAGGATCGTCGTGGTCGGCTCGGTGCTGCTCATCCTGCGGGTCCTCGCTGGGATCTCTCGGCTGGCTGGCTGGTCGAGACGATGGTACCGGTGCGCGCCCGCCGCGCGGCGAGGACCATCTCGCCGTCCGATCACTGAGGTAAGGCTTGCTTAACTTTCTGCGACCGCGCAGGATGGAAGGGACACGCCGGGAACTCTCAACCCCGGGGTCCTGTCGTGCTCGCGAACTGCGACCGACATAATGACGGGCGTGGCTTCTGCAACCGCCGTCGACGCTGCCCACACGAGGCAACCCGAGCGACCGAATCTCGTCGCCGTCGGGGTCATCGTGTGGCTGTCCAGTGAGCTGATGTTCTTCGCGGCCCTGTTCGCGATCTACTTCACGCTCCGGTCCAACGCCCCTGCCCTCTGGGAACAGCAGTCCGAGCTGCTCAACGTCCCCTTCTCGCTGGTGAACACCACCGTTCTGGTGCTGTCTTCGGTCACCTGCCAGTTGGGCGTGTTGCGGGCCGAGCGAGGCCAGGTCGGCCGCTTGGGCAGCCTCTGGCAGGTGGGCAAGTGGGGCATGCGCGAGTGGTTCGTGCTGACGTTCCTCATGGGCGCCTTCTTCATCGGCGGCCAGGTGTTCGAGTACGCCGAGCTGGCGCTGCACGAGGGCCTGACGTTGTCCAGCGACCCGTACGGCTCCATCTTCTACCTGGCCACCGGGTTCCACGGCATCCACGTCACGCTCGGCCTCATCGCGTTCCTGTTCCTGCTGGGTCGCACCTTCATGACGCGCCGGTTCACCCACGAACAGGCCACCAGCACGATCGTCGTGTCCTACTACTGGCACTTCGTCGACGTCGTCTGGATCGCCCTGTTCCTCACCATCTACGTGGTCAAGTGACGAGGAGAGACGTGCCCAGATCGTTGCCCGGCCGACCCCGCGGCTCGCGGATCGGGCGGCTGCTGTCCACCCGGCGCCGGCACCCGCTCGCCGCGATCGCCGTGCTGGTGGCCGTCCTGTTCACCGCCGGCGGCGCGTACGCCGCGCTGGCGCCGTCGACGTCGCAGAACGTCCAGGCCGCCTCCTCCACGCAGATCGAAGAGGGCCGGCAGCTGTTCGCCATCGGCTGTTCCTCCTGCCACGGCCTGAACGGTGAGGGCCAGATCAACGCCAACGGCGACGTGCTCGGCCCGTCGCTGATCGGCGTCGGCGCCGCCTCCGTCGACTTCCAGGTCGGCACCGGCCGCATGCCGCTGGCCGCGCCGTCCGCGCAGGCCATCCGCAAGCCGGTCTCGTACACGCAGGACCAGATCGACGCGCTCGCCGCGTTCGTCGCCTCGCTGGCGCCCGGCCCGGCCGAGCCCGACGAGCAGTACCTCGACCCGTCCCAGGGCGACGTCGCGCGCGGCGGCGAGCTGTTCCGCACCAACTGCTCCCAGTGCCACAACACCACCGGTCAGGGTGGTGCGCTGACGATGGGCCAGTTCGCGCCGAACCTCACCGGCGTCGAGCCGAGGCACATCTACGAAGCCATGCTCACCGGCCCGCAGGCCATGCCGGTGTTCAACGACGCGACGGTCACCCCCGAGGACAAGCGCGACATCATCGCGTTCCTCGACAGCGTGCAGAACGAGGCGGACCCGGGTGGCCTCGCCATCGGCCGGGCCGGCCCGGTCGCCGAAGGTCTCTGGGCGTGGCTGGTCGGTATCGGCCTGCTGATCGGCATGGCCACCTGGATCGTGACGAGGTCGTCGAAGGCATGAGCACGCACAACGTGAACCCCAACGGTGACGAGCACGCGGTCGTTCCGCACGGCGAGCACGCCGTGGTGCCGGCCGACCCGATCGCCGATCCCGGACTCCACCACGACGACACCCGGCTCACCGACGTCGACGACAAGGCCGAGCGGCGCGCCGAGCGGCAGGTCGCCGGCATGTTCACGCTGGCCGCGCTGCTGACCGTCGCGTTCATCGTCTTCTACGTGGTCGTCGGGATCCACCCCGACGACCCCGAGAACGGTGTGAACCTCGGCGACGTCCAGGTGTCGAACCTGACGCTCGGGCTCACGCTGGGCCTCGCGCTGTTCCTCGTCGGCGCCGGCGCCGTCCAATGGGCGCGGTCGCTGATGACGTCCCCCGAGGTCGTGCACGAGCGGCACGAGCTGCGCAGCGACGACGAGACCCGCGCGGCCGCGCTGAACGACTTCGAGGTCGGCACCGAGGAGACCGGCTTCGGCCGGCGCAAGCTGATCCGCAACTCGCTGCTGGGCGCGCTGGCGCTGCTGCCGCTGCCCGCGGTGATCATGCTGCGCGACCTCGGTCCCAACACCGGCGGGACGCCGGCCCAGCGCAAGGAGCACACCATCTGGGCCGAGGGCGTGCGCGTCCTCACCGACGTCACGTTCATGCCCATCCGGGCCGCCGACCTCGAGATCGGCCAGCTGGTCAACGCCATGCCGGCGACGTTCGAGGACCTCCCCGAGCACGGGCCCGAGCGCATCAACGAGCGGGCGAAGTCGCCGGTCATGCTGGTGCGCATGCTGCCCGAGGACATCCACATCGCGCCCGGCCGCGAGAACTGGGGCGTCGACGGCATCCTCGCGTACTCCAAGATCTGCACGCACGTCGGTTGCCCGATCAGCCTCTACGAGCAGACGACGCACCACATGCTCTGCCCGTGCCACCAGTCGACGTTCGATCTATCGGACAACGGCAAGGTGATCTTCGGCCCGGCGACGCGGAGCCTCCCGCAGCTGCCGATCGCCGTAGACTCGGAGGGCTACCTGATCGCACAGAGCGACTTCACCGAGCCCGTGGGGCCGAGCTACTGGGAGCGCACGCGATGAGCGCCATCGTCAACGGTGCCGGCAAGGTCGTCGACTTCGTCGACCAGAGGATCACCGCGTCCAACTGGCTGAAGCGCAACATCCGCAAGGTCTTCCCCGACCACTGGTCGTTCCTGCTCGGGGAGATCGCGCTGTTCAGCTTCATCATGATCCTGCTGTCGGGCGTGTTCCTGACGCTCTGGTTCAAGCCGAGCATGGCGCACATCGCCTACGAGGGTGCCTATCTCCCGATGCGCGGCGTCGGCATGTCCGAGGCGTACTCGACGACACTGGAGCTGTCGTTCGAGGTGCGCGGCGGCCTGCTGATGCGTCAGGTGCACCACTGGGGCGCGCTGATCTTCCTGGCCGCGATGTCGGCGCACATGCTGCGGGTGTTCTTCACCGGCGCGTTCCGCAAGCCGCGTGAGATCAACTGGCTGATCGGTGTGGTGCTGCTGGTCCTGGGCGTGGCGGCCGGCTTCACCGGCTACTCCCTCCCCGACGACCTGCTGTCGGGCACCGGCCTGCGGATCATCGAGGGCGGCATGCTCGCCATCCCGATCGTCGGCACCTACATGTCGTCATTCCTGTTCGGCGGCGAGTATCCGGGCGACGACATCATCGCCAGGCTCTATCCCCTGCACATCCTGCTCGTTCCAGGGCTCATCCTGGCGCTGGTGACGGCGCACCTGATGATCCTCTGGTACCAGAAGCACACCCACTGGGGCGGCCCCGGCAAGACGAACCACAACGTCGCCGGCGCGCCGTTCTTCCCGATCTACGTGGCCAAGGCCGGTGGCTTCCAGTTCATCGTCATGGGCGTCATCGTCCTGCTGGCAGCGACGATCCAGATCAACCCGGTCTGGTTGTGGGGCCCGTACGATCCATCGGTCGTGTCGGCCGGCACCCAGCCCGACTGGTACGTCGGCTTCCTCGACGGCGCTCTACGTGTCATGCCTCCATGGGAGTTCTACGTCTTCGGGCACCCGGTCACGATGAGCGTGCTGATCCCGGCGATCCTGCTGCCCGGCATCATCCTGACGCCGCTCGCGCTGTACCCGTGGCTCGAGCAGAAGGCGACCGGCGACACCCGGGAGCACCACCTGCTGGACCGGCCGCGCAACGTGCCGGTGCGGACGGGCCTCGGTGTCGCGTTCATCGTCTTCTACATCCTGCTGTGGATCGCCGGTGGTAACGACTTCTTCGCGACGATCCTGGAGATCCCGGTCAACTGGATCACCAGGTTCATCCAGGTCGGCGTGTTCGTGCTGCCACCACTCGCGTTCTTCCTGACGAAGCGGATCTGCCTGGGTCTGCAGCGTCGCGATCGCGACAAGGTGATGCACGGCCGCGAGACCGGCATCGTCATGGTCAGCCCCGACGGCGAGTTCTCGGAGCTGCACGCTCCGCTGTCGCAGTCGCAGGCCTACCAGCTGACGTGGCACGAGCGGCAGCTGCCGTCCGACCCCGGCCCCGCGACGGACGTCAACGGCATCCCGAACCCGAACTACCGCGCCAAGCGTGCCCAGGCCCGCCTCTCCCGCTTCTACTTCGGCGACGTCGTGCAGAAGCCGACGCGGGAAGAACTCGAGGCCGCCCACCACGACGGCCACGGCGACTCTGCCCGCGACGAACTGCCCAGCGGTCAGCAGTAGCAGCCTCGGTTCCGCGGTCCACCGGAGCGCCCGGGTCGTCCACACGGACGGCCCGGGCGTTCTGCGTTCGCCCTGCGGCGTCCCTTTGCCGGCGCGCCCGGTGCGGCGTAGGAACGTGCGCGACGCGGCGCGCACCCGCTGCGGCGCGGGCACGCGGTCACACATCCGGCCGCGCAGGAACGTACTCGGCGCAGGAACGTGCCCGGCGCAGCCGCACACCCGTGGCGGCACGGCCACGCAGCACACACCCGGCCGCGCAGGAACGTACCCGGCGCAGCCGCACACCCGCTGCGGCGCGGCCACGCGGTCACACATCCGGCCGCGCAGGAACGTGCCCGGCAACCTAGCCCGCGCCCAGTGCTGCGACGCGTCCACTCGCCACCCGCAGGCAGCTCGTCGCCAGCGTCGGCGTCGTCGCCGTTCGGTGGCGCGCGGCGCTTCTCCCCCGGCAGCTCGGCACCCGTCGCCCAGCCGTCGAGCCGTCGAGCACCCGCCGCAGGGCCACCGGTCCACCCAGCGCTGTCCGGGCGACGTCAGGAACGTCCGGGTCTCGTCGAGCGACGCGCCCACCCACCAGCTGGTGACGAAGACACAGCGCCGTGGACCCACGCCGCGTCTCTAGGCCGCCCCAGCTCCGCTCACCTCCCTCCGAGCACGATCCGCCACCTCGACGGCCTCGCGCGTCAGGGCGGCGATGTGGCCGGGGCTCACCTGACCCTCGAGACAGTCGCGCAGCAGCTGGGCCATGGTGTGCTGGGGATCGATGAACTGCACCCGGTCGAGCGCCACGTTCGCCAGCGCGCCGTCGCCCTGCTGGTAGGCCACCCACGCCACGACGCTGCAGATGGGCGCCGCCCGGGAGTCGGGGGCGCGCCGGGCCAGCGTGGTCAGCAGGCCCAGCCAGGCGACTGGATCGGCGACCTCGAACGCAAGGAACCGATCGCGCACGAGGAGGTCGGCCGCGCCGAGGCTCAGCCGCGCCACGTCGTCATCGGTCGGCGCCGGCCCGCCCTCGGCCGTCCGCGCCAGTAGCAGCCGCGCGAGCACCAGCGTCCGGCCCCGCACCGCCTCGACACCCTCGGTCAGCGCCTCCGCCGCCAGCTCGCGGTCGACCCGCTCGAAGACCTCGACCATCGCCTGCTCGTCCGCACCGGACGGGCCGCGCACGGCGTCTTCCAGCTCACGTCGCGACGCGAGCGTGCGCCGTCCGGCCAGCGCCATCAACGCCTCGAGATCGGCCGCCGCACCGACGCCGGGAGCGGGCAACGGCACGCCCTCGGCTGGGCAGCAGCCCGGACGGTCGCAGTCGTACGTCCACCACCGCCCGCCGTCGACGTACGCCGTCCCCAGGACCGCGACCGGGCCGCCGGCCAGCACGGCCAGCACGCGGTCGACCACCTCCTGATGCGGCAGCGGGCCCAGGTATACGTCGTCGGGCGGGTGCCGCGGCGCCGCCCGGGCACCCGGCGGTCCGCCGTCGCCGTAGCAGACAAGGAGGACGGCGTCGGGCTGCCCGTGTTCGATGCGCCTGGCCACCTCGGCCGCGAAGTCGTCGTAGTGGCCGGTGGGCAGGTCGAAGCGCAACAGCGTGCCGGTGCGCTGCTGTTCGAGGTCGACGTGGACCGCGACCATGCTGGACTGCGGCGTGAAGCCGATGAGGTGCGGGACCGCGGCCAGGAGCTCACCGGGGTTGCCCGCCGTGACGGTGGTGTTGTGGGGTTCGCGTATCTTCATGGGGGCGACACTCCTCTGCGAGGCTCTTCGGCTCAACCGCCGATCGCTGAAATGTGGACAACTGCCGCCGCCAGGAGTCGCTGTGGACAACGCGTTCCAGTGGGGCGCGCGATGGTCGAGGAGGCCGGTGTGTCCCGTCGAGGGTGGATACTCTTCGTCGCGCTGGGGATCATCTGGGGAATCCCCTACATGCTCATCAAGGTCGCCGTCGACGAGCTGTCGCCGGCCTCGATCGTGCTGGCGCGGACGGCGATCGGCGCGGCGCTCCTGCTGCCGCTGGCGGCACGGCGCGGGTACCTGCGTCCGCTGCTCCCCCACTGGCGGATGCTGCTGGCGTTCACGCTGATCGAGATCTGCATCCCTTGGTATCTGCTCGGGTATGCCGAGCAGGAGCTGTCCAGCTCCCTGACCGGTCTGCTGGTCGCCGCGGTGCCGCTGGTCGGCGCCGTGCTGGTGTGGGCGATGGGGACGGAGCGGCCGGGACGGCGGCGGCTGGCCGGTTTGCTGGTGGGCTTCGCCGGCGTCGCGGCCCTCGTCGGCTTCGACGTCGAGGCGAGCAGTCCGGCGCCGGTCCTGGCGGTCGCGGGGACCGCGGTCTGTTACGCCGTCGGGCCGATCATCCTGGCGCGCTGGCTGTCGCAGCTGCCCGGCCTCGGCGTCATGGCGGCCTCCCTGACGGCGTCGGCGGTGCTGTACCTGCCGCTCGGGCTGGCGCAGTGGCCGGGCGAGGCGCTGTCGGGCGAGGTCTGGCTCAGCGTCACCGGCCTCGGCGTCGTGTGCACGGTGGCGGCGTTCCTGGTGTTCTTCGCGCTGGTCGCGGAGGTCGGGCCAAGCCGGGCGACGGTCATCACGTACGTGAACCCGGCGGTGGCGCTGCTACTCGGCGTCGCGGTGCTGGACGAGCGGATCACGGTGTTCACCGGGGTCGGGTTCGGGCTGATCCTGATCGGCTCGGTGCTGGCGACGTCGAAGGACAAGGAGCCGGAGCCGGCGGTCGTGCCCGCGGCGACGGCTTCGGATCGGGCGGCGGGCGACGGGTCGCGGTCCCGAGAGGCGCTCGACGTGACGTGCGACGACATCGCGCGGCCGGTCCCGGAGCCCTGAGCCTGAGCTGACCTCGGAGCCCGGACCACGCTGCGCCGGCCGTTGCACCGGTCACGGCCGGGTACTGGTGGACGGCGCTGATCGGCCCGCTGTTGCGCAGCGGGTCGGTAGCGGCGGTGTTCGCAGCGGCGGGCGGGTCACCGAGGTGCGGCGCTCGGAGGGTGCTGGACGCACGTGGCCGGCTCCGGTGATCGGCGGTAGCGGGCCGTGCCCGAGGCTGCGATGCGCAGGGCGGGCGGCGACGATCTAGGCGCGAGGCGGCGGGGGCGCCGACGATCTAGGCGCGAGGCGGCGGGGGCGGCGACGGTGCGGGGGCGCGAGGGTGGCCGTGCGGCGAGCGGCCCGGCGGGTGCGACGGTGCGGGGGTGGCCGTGCGGCGAGCGGCCCGGCGACGCGGCGGGGCGGGGCGGCGACCGTGCAGGGCCGAGGGTGGCAGTGTGGCGAGCAACGCGGCGGGGCGGCGACGATGCGGGGGCGCGGGGGCGCGAGGACGGCGATACGGCAGGCGGGGCGGCGAGGGCGGTGGGCAGGAACCGTGCGGGAGCGGCCGAACCGGCGCGAGGGCCTGGGCCGGGCAGGGGTCCGACGACGGCTCAGTGGGCGTGGTCGGTGGTGGCGAAGCCGGACTCGCCGTCGCGGGTCTTCATGAGGGCGAGGCGTTCGTCGAGCCAGTGGTCGATGGACTCGGCTGCGCGCAGGATGTCCGCGGGGTCGTCGCTGTGGTCGCGTTCGTCGACGAGGGTGCGGAGGGCGTCGTCGACGCGGCGAAGCTGGGTGGTGAGGGGGCGAGTCGGCATCACGACCACCTCCGAGAGGATGTCGGGCGGGCGAACGTCCACCTTCAGGTCTACACCACCAGCCGCCTCCCGTCGAAGCCGGCGGCGGGGCAGCGAGCGGAACGTGCCGCAGAAACAGAACCGCCCGCGAGTCCACGGGGACTCGCGGGCGGCACCGAAGAGCGGACCTCAGTGGGCGAATTCGCCCCGGTAGTACTCGAACACCCAGCCGATGGCGGCCATGGCGGACAGCGCGACGCCGATGATGAAGATGAACCAGGCGAACACCAGCCCGAGGAACACCATCGAGACGGCGCCGGCGGCGGCCAGCGGCCACCACGAGTGCGGGCTGTAGAAGCCGTACTCGCCGGCCAGCTCCTCGACCTCGCCGTCGCGGTCCTCGGGACGGGGCGCGATGCGCCGCGACAGCAGCAGGAAGTAGAACGCCACCATGGCGCCGAGGCCGAACGTGAGGACGAGCGCCGTGGTGCCGGTCGGGTCCTTGGACATGAACCAGTAGATCGGGGTGACCACCGCGAAGAACACCGTCACGATGGCGAAGATCAGGCCTTCGATCTTCACTTGGTGTCCTCCTCGATGTCAGCCGGTCCGAGTGTCTGGGTGAGTGGTCCGGCGTGTGCCGGTTTCTTCTGCGAGATGGCCGCGACCTCGGGGTACTTGAGGTCGAACGCCGGCCGCTCGCTGCGCACCCGCGGCAGGGAGGTGAAGTTGTGCCGGGGCGGCGGGCAGGAGGTGGCCCATTCCAGCGAGTTGCCGAAGCCCCAGGGGTCGTCGACCTCGACCTTCGGCGCGAGGCGGGTCTGCCAGACGTTCCACAGGAACGGCAGGGTCGACGCGGCCAGGACGAACGCGAACACCGACGAGAACTGGTTGAGGAAGGTGAAGCCGTCCTCGGGCGCGTAGTCGGAGTAGCGACGCGGGAAGCCCTCGACGCCGAGCCAGTGCTGCACCATGAAGGTGCCGTGGAAGCCGATGAACAGCAGCCAGAAATGGATCTTGCCGAGGCGTTCGTTCAGCATGCGGCCGGTGAACTTGGGCCACCAGAAGTAGAACCCGGAGAACATCGCGAACACGACGGTGCCGAACACGACGTAGTGGAAGTGCGCCACCACGAAGTAGGTGTCGGACACGTGGAAGTCCAGCGGCGGCGACGCCAGGATGACGCCGGTCAGGCCACCGAACAGGAACGTTACGAGGAACCCGAGCGCGAACAGCATGGGTGTCTCGAACGTGATGGACCCGCGCCACATGGTGCCGATCCAGGCGAAGAACTTCAGCCCGGTCGGGATGGCGATGAGCATGGTCATCGCCGCGAAGAAGGGTAGGTTGACCGCCCCCGTGACGTACATGTGGTGCGCCCACACCGCGATGGACAGACCGGCGATGGACAGGGTGGCGAACACCAGGCCCTTGTAACCGAACAAGGGTTTTCGGCTGAAGACCGGTATGACCTCGGTGATGATGCCGAAGAACGGCAACGCGATGATGTAGACCTCGGGATGGCCGAAGAACCAGAACAGGTGTTGCCAGAGGACGGCGCCACCCGCGGTGGGATCGTAGATGTGGGTGCCGAGGATACGGTCGGCGAACATCGCGAACAGCGCGGCCGCGAGCAGCGGGAACGCGATCAGCACCAGGATGCTGGTGATGAGGATGTTCCAGGTGAAGATCGGCATCCGGAACATCGTCATGCCCGGCGCGCGCATGCACACGATGGTGGTGATGAAGTTGACGGCGCCGAAGATGGTGCCGAAACCGCTCATCGCCAGGCCGGCGACCCAGAGGTCACCACCGACGTTCGGACTGTAGACGGTGTTGTGCAATGGCGCGTACGCGAACCAGCCGAAGTCGGCCGCACCGCCCGGGGTGATGAAGCCGGCGCAGACGATCAGCCCGCCGAACACGAACAGGTAGAAGCTGAACATGTTCAGCCGCGGGAACGCGACGTCGGGCGCGCCGATCTGCAACGGCACGATGATGTTGCCGAAGCCGATGAACAGCGGTGTCGCGAACAGCAGCAGCATGATCGTGCCGTGCATGGTGAACAGCTGGTTGTACAGCTCGTCGCTGACCACCTGGCGACCGGGCGAGTAGAGCTCGGCCCGGATGAGCAGCGCCAGCACGCCGCCGAACAGGAAGAACCCGAACGACGCGATCAGGTACATGTACCCGATGATCTTGTGGTCGGTGGACGTGATCCACCGCACCACCACGTTGCCCTTGCGCTTCGGCCGGGCGACGGCGCCCGCGGCCGCGGTGCGCTCGAGATACGTCGTCACTCGTGGTCACCACCCGTGGGGCCGGTGTTCTTGTCGTCCAGCACCTTGTCGTCGAAGGCGCCGCGGATGGGCGGCTCGATGATGCCCTCCTGGCCGGTCTCGCGCAGCTGCTCGATGTGGTCCTGGTACTCCTGCTCGGAGACGACCTCGACGTTGAACAGCATGGACTGGTGGTAAGCGCCGCAGAGCTCGGCGCAGCGGCCCGCGTAGGAGCCCTCGCGGTCGGGTGTCACCTGGAAGGCGTTCGGGTGGCCCGGGATGACGTCCATCTTCATGTAGAACGCCGGGACCCAGAACGAGTGGATGACGTCGGGCGACTCGAGGTCGAAACGGACGGTCTGGTTGACCGGCAGGTACAGCGTGGGCCGGTCGTTGATGGTGCCGACGTCGTGGACGTCTTCGTCCATGTAGTTGAACGTCCACGACCACTGCTGGCCGATGACGTTGACCACGAGGTCGGGCTCCTGCGACGTGTCGGTGAGCTGTTCCTGGTGGTCGGCCGTGTAGTAGAAGAGCGGGACCAGCACGAACAGCGGCGCGACCGTGTAGAGGAACTCGATCGGGATGTTGAACCGTGTCTGCTTCGGCAGTTCGTCGCCGCGGCGGCGGTAGGCGATGACCGCCCAGATGATCAGGCCCCAGACCAGGGCGCCGACCGCGAACGCGGCGATCCAGGCGCCGATCCACAGGTTGCCGATCAGCGGCGTCTCTTTGGTGGCGCCCTCGGGGAGCGCCAGCCGCGACCATTCGTCGCGCTGCTGTGCCGAGCAACCACCCAGCACGAGGATCGTGCCGAGGAGGAGAACGGCGGCGGTCACAGCCCGGCGACGCGCCGGTCGGACCCTGCCAGACTGACTCACGAGGCGCCCTTCTCTTTCGACCCGCTCACCAGGGCGGGCGGATTGGCAACCGGCACCGTGGCGAGAGCAAACTTCACCTGTCGCGCCCAACCCTAGCGGTAGCCCTTCGCCGTCTTTCCAGGAGGTACACGATGAGCACGCGCGGCGTGTCGGAGCGCTCCGGGGCCGCTCCGGCGGGGTACTTCGACGCGGCCTCGACGGAGCCGCTGCATCCCGCGGCCCGCGAGGTCCTGCTGACCGCCGCCGACGAGGGCTGGGCCGATCCGGCCCGCCTGTACGGTGCGGCGCGTCGCTCCCGGCTGCTGCTGGACAACGCCCGCGAGATCGTCGCCGCGGTGGTCGGCGCCCGGCCGGACGAGGTGACGTTCACGGCCAGCGGGACGCAGGCGGTGCAGCTGGGCGTGCTGGGCACGACGCTGGCCCGACGGCGTCAGGGTGACGGCCCGCGGGTGGTCGCGGTGTCCGCCGTCGAGCACTCCGCGGTGCTGCAGTCGGCCGCCCACCTGGCCAGGCACGAGGGCACCACGACGACGGAGGTGGGCGTCGACCACGACGGCCTGGTCGACGCCGCCGCGTTCGCCGGCGCCGTCAGCGACGACACCGCGCTGGCCTGCCTGCAGGCGGCCAACCACGAGGTCGGCACCGTCCAGCCGGTCGACGAGGTGGGCGGGCACTGCGCCGAGCGGGGCGTCCCGCTGCTGGTCGACGCCGCGCAGGCGGTCGGCCGGGTCGCGCTCCCGCGGCGCTGGTCGGTGCTGACGGCCAGCGCGCACAAGTGGGGCGGGCCGGCCGGCGTCGGCGTCCTCGCGGTGCGCCGGAACGTGCGCTGGCGCTCGCCGCTGCCCGACGACGAGCGCGGCGGCGGCCGGGCGCCGGGGTTCGAGAATGTGCCCGCCGCGCTGGCGGCGGCCGCGGCGTTGCGCGCGGTCCACGACGAGGCCGAGGCCGTCGCGGCCCGCCAGCGCGAGCTGGTCGACCATGTCCGCGCCCAGGTCCCGCGGCTGCTGGCCGACGTCGAGGTGGTCGGCCATCCGACGCTGCGGCTCCCGCACCTGGTGACCTTCTCGTGCCTCTACCTCGACGGCGAAGCGCTGGTCAGCGAGCTGGACCGGGCCGGGTTCGCGATCTCCAGCGGGTCGTCGTGCACGTCCAGCACGCTGCGGCCGAGCCACGTGCTGGCGGCGATGGGCGCGCTGACGCACGGCAACGTGCGGGTCTCGCTGACCCGCGATGCCACCCGCGCCGACGTCGACCGCTTCCTCGCGGCGGTGGCGGACGTCGTCACCCGGCTGCGGTCCGGACTGGAGGCACTGTGACGGACGCGACACTGGTGCTCGACTGCCTGGGCATGCGCTGCCCGCTGCCGATCATCGAGCTGGCCCGGCACATCGGCGACGTGGAGGTGGGACGGACGGTGACGGTGCTGGCCGACGACCCCGCGGCGGCCTCGGACGTGCCGGCGTGGTGCCGCATGCGCTCGCACGAGTACGTGGGCGCCGACGGCACCGCCTACACCGTCCGCCGCCTGCGCTGAGACGCGCGAAAGCCCCCGCCGTCGAGCGACGGCGGGGGCTCAGGCGGTGGTCAGTGGAAGGAGTCGCCGCAGGCGCAGGACCCGCCGGCGTTGGGGTTGTCGATGGTGAACCCCTGCTTCTCGATGCTGTCGACGAAGTCGATGGTGGCGCCACCGAGGTACGGGGCGCTCATGCGGTCGACCACGACGTTGACGCCGCTGAAGTCCTTGACGACGTCGCCGTCGAGCGACCGCTCGTCGAAGAACAGCTGGTAGCGCAGGCCCGAACAGCCACCGGGCTGAACGGCGATGCGCAGCGCCAGGTCGTCGCGGCCCTCCTGGTCGAGCAGCGCCTTCACCTTGGACGCCGCGCCGTCCGTCAGCACGACACCGTCGGTGACCTGATCCTGAACCGTCATCTCGTTCTCCCGCTCGGTGGTCGACTACGTCTCCACGCTACAACGCGACCCGGCCGAAGGACATTCCTTCACCGGCTCCAGGTCCTCGCGACCCGCTCGGCGACGGCGGCCAGGCTCTCCCGCGGCCGGCCGAACGAGGCGTCGGCGCCGACGATGTCGACCATCGCGTACGCGGCCTCGATACCGTTGGCGCGCAGCTCGCGGTTGCCGACCTGCACGGCGCCGGCGAACGCGAGGCACGGGCGCAGCGCCGGCCCGGCCAGCGCGGCCAGCCCGGACACGACCTTGCCGCTCATCGACTGCCAGTCCAGCTTCCCCTCCCCCGTGATGACGAGGTCGACGCCGGCGACCAGCTCGGGCAGCCCGACGGCGTGCGCGACGGTGTCGAAGCCGGGCTCGCGGACGCCGCCGAGCAGCAGCAGCCCGTAGCCCAGCCCGCCCGCCGCGCCCGCGCCCCGGTGGTCGGCGACGCGCCGGTCGGCGAGGTCGGCGAACGTCGTCAGCGCGCCGTCGGCGGCCAGACGGTCGGAGTCGGAGACGAGGCCCTTCTGCGGCCCGAACACGTTGGTGGCGCCGCGCAGCCCCAGCAGCGGGTTGTCGACGTCGGACGCGGCGACCAGCTCGACGCCGTCCAGCCGGGCCTTCGCCGGCGCGAGGTCCAGCGCCGACAGCCCGGCCAGGGACTCCGGCCCGCCCCGCAGCGCCTCGGACGGCGTCGCCACCGCGCCCAGCGCCGCGAGCAGGCCCGCGCCGCCGTCGTTCGTCCCCGACCCGCCCAGCCCCACCACGACCCGCCGGGCCCCTGCGTCGACGGCGTGCGCGATCAGCTCGCCGACGCCGTACGTGGACGCCCGCGCCGCGACGCCCGGGACCGGCGTGCGACCGTCGTCGGACAGCGGCAGCAGCGCCAGCCCGCAGGCCTGCGCCGACTCGATGTACGCGGCGTCGCCGGCCAGCAGGAACGTCGCCGGGACGGGCTCGCCGAGCGGCCCGCTGACGGTGGCGGCGAGCAGCTCGCCGCCCAGGCTGGAATGCAGGACGTCGACGAAGCCGGGCCCGCCGTCGGCCATCGGGACCGTGACGACGTCGTCGCCGGGCGCGCAGCGCCGCCAGCCCTCGGCGATGGCGTCGGCCGCCTCGACGGCGGTGAGTGTGCCAGCGAACTTGTCCGGTGCAACCAGGATCCGCATGACCCAGAAGCATGCCGTATCGGGCTTCCGGCCCGCCGGACCGGATCCACCGGGTCCCGCTGGTTAGGCGGGCGACTATGTCGGGTATCGTCCGGGCGAATGACGTGACCAGCGGCTATGGGAAGCGGGGTCGCGCTGGTGAAGTCTGGGGCAGAGAACGTGGTCGTCGCCGGGCGGCGCGGAGGTGCGCCGTGACGGCCCCGGCCGGAGGCGAGTCCTGGCCGGGCGACCTCCCCGAACGCGAGCAGCCCGCGCCTCGGCGGAAGAAGCCGGTGCGCACCGCGCTGACCGGCGGCACGCTCCTGTGGGCCGACGGCCGGCTGGCGCCGGGCACCGTGGTGTTCGGCAACGGCGTCGTCCAGACCATCGCCGCCGGCGAGGTCCCCGCCGGCACCGAGCCCACCGACGCGGTCCGGGTCGACATCGTCCACGACGTCACCGGGCACGTCATCGCGCCGGGCTTCGTCGACACCCACGTCCATGGCGGCCTGGGCGAGAGCTTCATGACCGCCGACGCCGCGTCCGGAACCCGCATCTCACGCTGGCTGGCCGCCGGCGGCGTCACCGCCTGTCTGGCCACCACGACCAGTGTCGAGACCACCCAGCTGCACCAGACGCTGGCCGGGCTGGCGGCCCTGCGCGGCCGGCTGGCCGGCGGGCTGGGCATCGAACTGCTCGGCATCCACGTCGAGGGACCGTTCCTCTCCGACGCCCACCGCGGCGCGCACCAGCGCGAGCACCTGCGGCTGCCGTCGCCGGAGGCGGTCGACGCGCTGCTGGAGGCCGGCGACGGCGCCGTCCAGGTGGTGACGCTGGCGCCCGAACTGCCCGACGGCATGGACACCGTCGCCCGGCTGGCCGACGCCGGCGTGCACCCGTCGCTGGGCCACTCCGCCGCCTCGTTCCAGCAGGCCAAGGCCGCCATCGGGCGCGGGCTGGACCGCGCCGCGCACCTGTACAACGCGCTGCCGCCGATCCACCACCGCGCGCCCGGCCCGGTTCCGGCGCTGCTCACCGACCCGCGGGTGCGGTGCGAGCTGATCGGCGACGGCGTCCACGTCGCGCCGGAGATGCTCCGGTTCGCCCTCGACGTCGCCGGTTGGGAGCGGCTCATGCTGGTCAGCGACGGATGCGAGGTGGCCGGCCTGCCGCTGGGACGGCAGCGGCGCTGGGACCGCACCGAGGTCGAGGTGGCCGAGACCGCGGTGCGGACCGCGGAGGGCGCGGTCGCGGGCGGCGTCACCCGGCTCAGCGACGCCGTGCGCACCGTCGTCCGCGACGGCGGCATCTCCCTCTCCGACGCCCTGCGGATGGCGTCGGCCGTCCCCGCGGACTCGCTCGGGCTGGCCGACCGCGGCCGCCTGACCCCCGGCCGCGTGGCCGACATCGTCGTTCTGGACGCCGACCTGCGGGTCCGCACCACGTACGTCCGCGGCGAGATCATCTTCGACCGCGAGGAGATGGGCACCGGCTGAGCGCTGGCGCGGCGGCGCCGGACCTGGTGGTCTGGGGTCATGCGGATCCGGCCGATGCGCCCCGACGACGTCGACGCGGCGGAACGGCTGACGGCGCTCGCATACGGCGTCGAGCGGACCGAGGCGGCGCGGCGGCGCTGGTCCGGCCGCACCGGACACCTGCTGACGACCGACCCGGGCGGCTGCTGGGTGGCCGACGGGGACGGCGCGGTCGTGGGCGTGGCCGTCGCGCTGCGCCGCGACCTGCTCTGGGTGCTGTCCGAGTACGCCGTCCACCCCGATCACCAGCGCCGCGGCATCGGCGCCGCCCTGCTCGACGCCGCCGTCGGCTACGGCGCCGGGTGCCTGCGCGGCCTGCTGACGTCGCGCCCCGACCCGCAGGCGCTGCGGCGCTACCGCCGGGCCGGGTTCACGCTGCACCCGACCATGCGCCTCTCCGGCGTCGTCGACCGGTCCGCGCTGCCCGCCGTCGACGGCGTCCGCGGCGGCACCGCGGCCGATCTCGACCTCGTCGAGTCCGTCGACCGCCGGGTGCGCGGCGCCACCCACCGTCCGGACCACGCGTTCGTGCTGGCCAGCAGCCGGTTGCTGGTGTGCGACCTGCTGACCGGCAGCGGTTACGTGTTCCTCGCCGACTGGGGCGTCGAGCGGCTGGCGGCGACGAACCGCGCGGTGGCGCAGCGGCTGCTGTGGGCGGCGCTGGCCGCGACGACGCCGGGCTCCCCCGTCGACGTGCGGAATCTCACATCCGACCAGGAGTGGGCCGTCGACGTCGGATTCGCCGCTGGTCTGCGCCTCGACCACGACGCCTACCTGGCGCTGCGGCACCTGCGACCGCCCGCTCCGTACGTCCCGTCCACCGCGTTCGGCTGACGGCGTGGGACGATTGTCGGTGCGGCGCGCGTTGTCATCAGCGCCGAGACGACGCGTCCGTGAGGACCGCTGGAGAAGGGGCTGACCAGCCGTGACCGTCACTCAGACTCCGTCGACACCCGTACCGCTGCTCCTGCTGGGGCGCGGCGCCGACCCACAGAGCGAACGCGGCGTGGAGTGTCCCGGCGACCTCCCCGCCGCCAGCGACCCCGGCCTCGTCGAGCGAGCCCGGGCCGCGAAGGCCACGCTGGGCGACCGCGTCTTCGTGCTCGGGCACCACTACCAGCGCGACGAGGTCATCCAGTTCGCCGACGTCACCGGCGACTCCTTCAAGCTGGCCCGCGACGCCGCCGCCCGCCCCGAGGCCGAGTTCATCGTCTTCTGCGGCGTGCACTTCATGGCCGAGTCGGCCGACATCCTGACCGGCGCCGGCCAGCAGGTCGTCCTGCCCGACCTCGCGGCGGGCTGCTCCATGGCCGACATGGCCCGCATCCTGCAGGTCGAGGACGCGTGGGCGCGGCTGGCCGAGGCCGGCGTGGCCGACGTCACCGTCCCGGTCACGTACATGAACTCGTCGGCCGACATCAAGTCGTTCTGCGGCCGCAACGGCGGCGCCGTCTGCACGTCCAGCAACGCCAGGCAGGCCCTGGAGTGGGCGTTCGAGCAGGGCCAGAAGGTGCTCTTCCTGCCCGACCAGCACCTGGGCCGCAACACCGCCGTCCTGCAGCTGGGCCTGTCGCTGGACGACTGCGTGGTCGTCGACCCGCACAAGCCCGGCTTCGGCGTCACCGACGAGGAACTGCGCGCGGCGAAGATGCTGCTCTGGAAGGGGCACTGCTCGGTGCACGGCCGCTTCACCGCCGAGTCGGTGGCCGACGTCCGCGCCCGCATCCCCGGCGTCAACGTGCTGGTGCACCCCGAGTGCCAGCACGAGGTCGTCGTCGGCGCCGACCACGTCGGGTCGACGGAGTACATCATCAAGACCATCGCGGCCGCGCCGGCCGGTTCGGCGTGGGCCGTCGGCACCGAGCTGAACCTCGTCAAGCGGCTGGCCGACGAGCACCCCGACAAGACGGTGGTGTTCCTGGAGAAGACGGTCTGCTTCTGCGCCACCATGAACCGCATCGACCTCCCGCACCTGGTGTGGGCACTCGAGAGCCTGGTCGAGGGCCGCGTCGTCAACCGCATCGAGGTCGACGGCGACACCGCCCACTGGGCGCGGGTGGCGCTGGACCGCATGCTCGCCCTCCCCGGCAGCGGCGCCGTCAAGGATTAGCCGTGGCCGGCCGGCCGCGATGAGTTCCGGCCGGGTCGTGGGTCGGTACCGGTGACCGCCCGCGACCCACGGAGGACACCATGACCACGCCGGCCACCGCACGACCCGGCCACCCGCCCGTCGTCGACCTCGCCACCTGGCAGGCCGCCCGCGACGAGCTGCTGGTGCGGGAGAAGGCGCACACCCGCGAGGGCGACGCCATCGCCGCGGCCCGCCGCCGGCTGCCGATGGTGGAGTTCGACGGCCGGACCGAGGTCGTCGGCCCCCATGGCCCGGTGCCGTTCCTGGACCTGTTCCAAGGCCGCGACGAGCTCGTGGTCTACAAGCACATGTGGTGGGACGGCGCGCCGCACCAGGGGCAGTGCGAAGGCTGCACCTACGCGGCCTGGAACCTGAGGGACGCGGTCTACCTCAACGCCCGCGGCGTCTCGCTCGCCATCGTGACCACGGGCCGGTGGAACGAGGTGGCCGCGTTCGTCGAGTTCATGGGCTACACCCAGCCGTGGTACTCGGTGCGCGACGTCGCCGAGCCGATCGGCGGCCCGATGGGGTACTTCACGTGCTTCCTGCGCGACGGCGACCGCACGTTCCTCACCTACTCCACCACCGGTCGCGGCACCGAGACGGCGAACGGGACGTTCGGCCTGCTCGACCTCACGCCCTACGGCCGCGGCGAGGCGTGGGAGGAGCACCCCGCCGGACGGCCCGAGGGGCATCACGCGTGCTGGTACTGGCGCTCGGACGCCGACGGCGCCGCGGGCTGGGGCCCGGACAGCCGGCCCGTGCCGCAGTGGACCCGGCCCGGCGCGACGCCCGAGCAGACCCTCGGCCGCCGCGGGCAGCACCACTGAGCCGGCAGCCTCAGACGCCGGGGGCGCCCCAGACCGGGAACCAGCGGCTGACGTCGGGCTCGATCGGGAGGTCGCCGCCGACGAGGGCACGCACCTGCAGCTCGAGCGCGTTGTCGCGGTCCTGCCGCTGCACGTCGACCGGCGCGAACGGGTAGAACGTGCCGCGCTTGTAGAGGTAGACCAGCGCGCACCGGCGGCCGTCGTCGGCGCGCAGGCCGATGGTGGTGCACAGCAGCGACGGGCCGAAGCCGGCCTCCTCGAGGGTGGAGTTCACCGCGTGGAGGTCGGTGCACAGCTCGGACATCTGCGACGGCTGGCGCTTGACCACCAGCCAGGTGTAGCCGTAGTCGTCGTGCACCTCTTCCGGCTCGGCGCCGCCGAGCAGGGTGGTGACCTCGGCCTTCAGCCGGGCGAACGGGCCGCCCTCGACCTGCCGGAAGCACACCGCGCCGACGCCGGTGGGCGGCAGCTGCGCCGTCGCCTCCAGCGTCAGCGCCGCCGTGGGCAGCGCGAACAGGGCGTCGAGGTTCGGCTGCACCTGCTTGGTCCGACCGAAAATGGCGTCCAGAAGACCCACGGATTACTCCCGGCCCAGCTCGACGGAGATGCGGCTGAGCTGATCGAGCCGCTTGTCCAGCGGCGGGTGCGAGGCGAAGAGCGAGGCGATGTCGAGCTTGCCGGTCAGCGCCGGGACGAAGAAGAACGCGTTGTACGGCTCGGCCGCGCGGAGGTCCTTCTTCGGGATGCGGGCCATGTCGCCGGAGATCTTGGTCAGCGCGCTGGCCAGCGCCGACGGCTGGCCGGTGAGGATGGCGCCGGCGCGGTCGGCGGCCAGCTCGCGGTAGCGCGAGAGCAGCCGGGTGAGCAGGAAGCTGACGCCGTAGACCACGGCCGCGACGACCGTGACGACGAGCACCATGATGGCGGCGTTGTTGTTGTTATTGTTCCGGCTCAGCCCGGACCACAGCAGCATGCGCGTCATGAACCCGGCCAGCACGCCCACCACCGACGCGATGGTCATGACCAGGACGTCGCGGTGGGCCACGTGCGACAGCTCGTGCGAGAGGACCGCCTCGAGCTCGCGCTCGTCGAGGCGGCGCTGCAGCCCGGTGGTGACGGCGACGACGGCACGCTCGGGGCTACGGCCCGCGGCGAACGCGTTGGGGATGTCGGTGTCGGCGATGGCGACCTTCGGCTTGGGCATGTCGGCCAACGCGCACAGCCGGTCGATCATGGCGTGCAGCTCGGGCGCCTCCTGCGGCGTGACCTCACGCGCGCCCATGCCGGCCAGCGCCAGCTTGTCGGAGAAGTACCACTGGCCCCAGAACACACCGAGGCCGATGATGACACCCAGCCAGATGCTGCTGGTGCCATAGGAGATGGCGCCGATGAGCACCACGTAGAGCAGAGCCAGGACCACCATCGTCAGGCCCATCCGGGCCGACAGACCGCGGTCCGGGGCGAACCTCGAGCGGGCCAACGCTTGTTTCCTTTCCTACCTGCGGCGGCGATACCGCATTCACCCAGTACAACGCCGCACGGACGGCCGTTCGTTCCCGTGGCCGCCGGGGCGGGCCCGACGCGGACCCACCCGGCGGCACCGGGGTCACTTGGCCGGCGGCTCCGACGGGACCAGGCCCTCGTCGGTGAGCAGCTCGCGCACCTCGTCGATGTGCGCCTCGTCGTACGGGAGCACGAGGTCGCTGTCGACCAGGGCGTCGTCGGCGACCGCGGTGCCCGCCCGGCGGACCTCGTCGAGCAGCGCCTTCAACGCCGCGCGGAACGCGTCGTCGTCGCCGCCGTCGATGGACTCGCCCAGCGCGTCGTCGAGCCGGTTGAGCTCGTCGAGGTGGGTCTCGTCGACCTCGAACTGGCCCTCACCCATGATGCGGATGATCACAGCTGGCCCTCCTCGCGCTGCCGCTGCGGCTCGGCGGCGTCGGCGGCCGGAGCCGCGCCGTTGCCCTCGAGCTGCTTCGGCGGCTCGGCGCCACCGGTGAGCTCCTGCTTCATCCGCGACAGCTCCAGCTCGACGTCGCTGGTGGAGGCCAGCCGGTCGAGCTCGAGCGAGATGTCGTCCTTCGACGTGCCGGTGGGGTCGTCGAGCGCACCCGACGCCAGCAGCTCGTCGATGGCGCCGGCCCGCGCCTGCATGTTCGCCGTCTTGTCCTCGGCACGCTGCACGGCCAGGCCGACGTCGCTCATCTCCTCGGAGATGCCGCTGAAGGCCTCGCCGATGCGCGTCTGTGCCTCGGCCGCGGTGTAGCTGGCCTTGATGGTCTCCTTCTTCGTGCGGAAGGACTCGACCTTCGCCTGAAGCCGCTGCGCGGCGAGCGTCAGCTTCTCTTCCTCGCCCTGCAGCGACTGGTGCTGCGCCTCGAGGTCGTTGATCTGGTTCTGCAGACCGGACCGGCGGGTCAGCGCCTCGCGGGCGAGGTCCTCGCGGCCGAGCGACAGCGCCTTCTGCGCCTGCTCCTGCAGCTTGCTCGACTGCCCCTGCAGCTGCGTCATCTGGACCTCGATGCGCTTGCGGCTGGTGGCGACGTCGGCGACGCCGCGGCGCACCTTCTGAAGCAGTTCGAGCTGCTTCTTGTACGAGTAATCGAGCGTCTCCCGGGGGTCCTCGGCGCGGTCGAGCGCCTTCTCGGCTTTCGCCCGGAAGATCATGGACATTCGCTGGAGGATCCCCATGAGGCCAGGTATCCCTTTCTCGAGCTGGTGAGCACTGCCACACACAGTGTTTCCACCCAACCCTACGGCGTATGGCGGCAGCGTGGCAGGGCCGGTATGAATACTGTCCTACCCTGGTAGACGTGTTCCGTCGCCGAACTTCTCCCGAGACCGCCGACGTCCCCGTCGAAGCCGACGCCGACGACGCCGCCCGCACGTCCGGAAAGGGCCGTCCGACGCCCAAGCGTTCGGAGGCCGAGAAGGCCCGCAAGCAGCGGGTCCGGCCCGCGCTGAACCGGCGCGAGGCCATGCGCCGCGACCGCGAGCGCATGCGTGCCGACCGCGCCAAGACGCGCCAGGCCATGAACACCGGCGACGAGAAGCACTACCTCGCGCGCGACCAGGGTGAGGTGCGGCGGTTCGTCCGCAACTACGTCGATTCCCGGCGCACGGTGGCCGAGTTCTTCCTGCCGCTCATCCTGGTCATCCTGCTGACCAGCCTCATCGGCATCCCGGTCGTCCAGTTCGCGTCCACCATCATCTGGCTCGGCGTCATGGTGCTGCTCATCGTCGACTTGACGATTCTCGGCATGCGGGTGAAGCGTGAGGTGCGCAAGCGCTTCCCCGACGACCCCGGGAAGGGACACGTGCTCTACGCCGTCACCCGCGCCACCCAGCTCCGCCGGCTCCGGCTGCCCAAGCCCCAGGTCAAGCCCGGGACGCTCGTGTGAGCACGGCGCCCACGGCCGACCGTGACGACACCGGCCTCTTCATCCGCGCGCTGCGCTACTCCGACCCCGTCGTGCGGGCACTGGAGAGTGAGCTGCAGCTGGAGTACGCCGAGCGCTACGGCGACCCCGACGAGGGTCCCATCCTCCCCGAGCAGTTCACCCCGCCCGAGGGCCTGTTCCTCGTCGGCTTCGTCGGCAACGAGCCGGTCGCCACCGGCGGCTTCCGCAAGCACGACGACGGCGTTGCCGAGATCAAGCGCATGTACGTGGCGCACGAGCACCGCGGCGGCGGCCACGCGCGGCGGCTGTTGGCCGAGCTGGAGGCGCAGGCCGTCCGGGCCGGTTACCACCGCGTCGTCCTCGAGACCGGGCTCAAGCAGCCCGAGGCGATGTCGCTCTACCAGTCCAGCGGGTACACCGACACCGAGCCGTACGGCTACTACAGCGAGGCCGAGTTCAGCCGCTTCTTCACCAAGGACCTGGACCTCGCCTCCGGCGACTGAGCCGATAGATTCCCGTGCATGGAATTTCGCACCCTCGGCCGATCCGGCCTCAAGATCAGTGAGATCGCGTACGGCAACTGGATCACCCACGGCTCCCAGGTGCAGGACGACACCGCCGTCGCCTGCGTGCGTGCGGCCCTCGACGCCGGCATCACCACGTTCGACACCGCCGACGTCTACGCGGCCGGCCGCGCCGAGGAGGTCCTCGGGCGGGCGCTCGCGGGCCTTCGGCGCGAGTCGCTGGAGATCTTCACCAAGGTGTTCTGGCCCGCCGGGCACGACGGCCCCAACGACCGCGGGCTGTCGCGCAAGCACATCCTCGAGTCCGTCGACAACTCACTGCGCCGCCTCGGCGTCGACTACATCGACCTCTACCAGGCGCATCGGTGGGACGCCGCCACACCGCTGGAGGAGACGATGGAGGCCTTCGCCGACGTCGTCCGGTCCGGCAAGGCGCTCTACATCGGCGTCTCGGAGTGGACCGCCGACCAGCTCAGGCAGGGCCACGCGCTGGCCCGCGAGCTGCGCATCCCGTTCATCTCGAACCAGCCCGAGTACTCCATGCTGTGGCGCGTCATCGAGTCCGAGGTCATCCCGGCCGCCGAGGACGTCGGCGTCTCCCAGATCGTCTTCTCCCCCATCGCCCAGGGTGTGCTGACCGGCAAGTACCGGCCCGGCCAGGCGCCGCCGGACGGCTCGCGCGGCGCGCTCACCAGCGGTGGCTCCGACATCGGGCGGCGCCTGCTGACCGACGACATCCTCGGCCGGGTGCAGCAGTTGCAGCCGCTGGCCGAGCAGGCCGGGCTCTCGCTGGCCCAGCTGGCGGTCGCGTGGGTACTGCAGAACCCGAACGTCGCGGCCGCCATCGTCGGCGCGTCGCGGCCGGAGCAGGTCACCGAGAACGTCGCCGCCAGCGGCGTCACGCTGGAGGCCGATCTTCTGAAGGCCATCGACGACGTCCTCGGCGACGCCGTCGTCACCGACGCGGCCGAGACCGCCAAGAGGTCGCCGAGGTACTAGCAGGTGGTTCGCGGCGGGCCGGTCCGGTGTGGTCCGGCCCCGCCGCGCCCGCTGCGACGTGCGTGCGTGGCGCGCGTGGTAGGTATGACCCGCCCCTCGAGGGAGGGTGCCCACCCTACGGGCGGGCACCGACAACGTCGCCGCGCGCTGGAATCGCCGTGGTCGTGGAACACTGCGGCGCCCCAGGGGGCGGCTCGCCGCGCAGGGAGCTCGACGCGGCTCGGCCACGCCGAGGACCACTCAGCTCGAGGTGCCCACCGGCGCGAGCGAAGCCGCCCCGCCGGGCAGACAGCGGCCGCTGCCGGTCAGTCAGGCGGGGCGAGGCTCATCGGGCCGTAGACCTCGCGGCCCTCCTCGACCAGCACGACGGAGTCGACGCCGGCTTCGACGAGTTCGCGCCAGTGCTCGCCGAGCCAGCTCTCGGCGTCGGACTGGGTCGGGAACCCGGCCTCGGAGCGTCCCGCGCCGTCGTCGACGCCGGCGGAGGGGGCTCCGTCCGGTGCCAGGAACCGCCACGTCCAGCTCATCTTCGCCTCCCGATCGACGCCTTCACTCCGCCTGACAGTACGGTCCGCCGGTCGCGGACCGTCGACCGGGCCCGATGTGCTCCACGTCACATCGATCCCGGCGTCATGACCCGGCGGCTGCTCTGTCTTGACGGGTACAAGGGCGCGTCGTTGCCGCGCAGGGGACGGCAACGACGCGCCCTCGGTCTCCATCCGGGCTTCTTGACAAGACACGCGTCATGCTGTTGCCTTCCGCGTAAAGTTCAGTTCGCGGGGGGCGGGAGTTCATCGACGTGGGTAGTTCAGCGCCCGCAAGGCGCGAGCGTCTGCTCAGCGACCCGGACGTCTTCCGGTACGTGGCGGCGCGCATCGTTTCATTGACCGGCTCGGCAGTCACCTTCATCGCCATGCCGGTCCTCATCTACGGCATCACCGGGTCGGCCACGTGGACGTCGCTGGTGATCGTCGCCGAGGCGGTGCCGTACCTGGTGTTCGGCCTGTGGGCGGGCGCGCTGGCCGACCACGCCGACCGGCGCCGGATGATGGTCGGCGCCGACCTCATGGCGGCGATCGCGCTGGCCACGGTGCCGGTCGCGTTCTGGTTCGACTCCCTCACCGCGGTCCACGTGCTGGTGGCCGCGTTCGTCGTCCGCACCATCTACGTGTTCTTCGACGCCGCCAACCAGGGGGCGCTGCCCACGCTCGTCGGGCGAGAACGGCTGCCCGCGGCGAACGCGCTGGTGGCGGGCGGCAGTACGGTCGCCGAGACGGTGGTGCCGACGCTCGCCGGCGCGCTCATCGTGGTCATCTCGCCCGCGTCGATCATCGCCATCGACGTGCTGACGTTCGTCGCGTCGGCGCTGCTGATCCGCGGCATCGTCCGGCCGCTGACCGGCGCGCGGCCGGCCCAGAGCACGCTGCGGCTGTCCGCCGTCGCCGAGGGCACCCGGTTCATCCTGCGGCACGAGATCATCCGGGTGATGATCGTCATCGGCGTGCTGGTGGCGTTCAGCGCCGGGTCGCTGATGGCCATCCTCGTCGTCTGGGCCGACCGCACCCTCGGCGTCCAGGAGGGCGACTGGCGGCTCGGCATGCTGTTCGGCGCCTGGGGCATCGGCGCCGTCGTCGGCAGCATCCTCATGCCCCGGCTGATGCGCGCCTTCGGCGGGGCGCGGGCGGCGCTGATCGTGCTGCCGTTCGCGGCCGCCTCCGGCGTCACCGTCGCGCTCGCGGAGACCTGGCTGACCGGCGCGCTGGCGATCGCCGGGTGGTCGCTGATGTACCTCGTCATCGCGACGATCTCGGTGACGCTGCGCCAGCAGGTGACGCCGGAGCGGCTGATGAGCCGCGTCATGACGGCCGGGCGCATGGCCACCTTCGGCGTCGGCTACCCGCTGGGCGCGGTCGCGGCCGGCGCGCTGGCCGGCGTCTTCGACACCGACGAGGCGGTGCTGGTCTGCCAGCTGTCGCTGGTGCTCGCGGCGATCATCGCCTGGCTGTCGCCGCTGCGATCCGCGCCGAAGCGGCTCGACGTCGCCGAGGGCTGATCAGCCCGTCTTCGTCGACGGCTGCACGAACGGCGGCTTGACCACCTCGAACGTCTCGGCCCGGCCGCGGACGTCGACCTGGACGTCGGCGCCGTCGGCGACGCCGGGCGGCAGCAGCGCCAGCCCGATGCCCTGCTTCAGCGTCGGCGAGAACGTCCCGGACGTCACCGTGCCGGCCGGCTCGCCGTCGACGGACACCGTCATGCCCGGACGCGGGATGCCGCGGCCGCGTGCCTTGAGGCCGCGCAGGCGGCGGGCCGGCCCGGCCGCCTTCTCGGCCAGCAGCGCGTCGCGGCCCCAGAAGGCCGGCTTGGACCAGCCGACCGCCCAGCCGGCCCGCGCCTGCACCGGCGAGATGTCCAGCGAGAGGTCCTGGCCGTGCAGCGGGTAGCCCATCTCGGTGCGCAGGGTGTCGCGGGCGCCCAGCCCGGCCGGCGCGATGCCGAACCCGGAACCGGCCGCCAGCAGCGCGTCCCACACCCGCCCGGCGTCGTCCCACGGGACCAGCAGCTCGTAGCCGCGCTCGCCGGTGTAGCCGGTGCGGCACACGACCAAGGCGACGCCGTCGTGGGTGGCCTCGGCGAACGACATGTACGCGTGGCCGGTCGGCAGCCCGAGCGCGTCGAGCACCTCGTCGCTGTTCGGGCCCTGGACGGCGAGGACGGCGAAGTCGCGGTGCCGGTCGCGCACCTCGACGCCGGCGGGCGCGGCGGCCGCGAGCCGGCGGACCACCTCGGCGTTGTTGGCGGCGTTGGGCACCAGCAGCAGGTCGTCGTCGGCGCGCAGGTACACGATGAGGTCGTCGACCACGCCGCCGGACTCGTCGCAGCACAGCGTGTACTGCGCCTCCCCCGGCCCGATCTTCTCCAGCGCGTTCGTCAGGCACGAGTCGACGAACGCCCGCGCGCCCGGCCCGGTGACCGACGCCTTGCCGAGGTGGCTGACGTCGAACAGGCCGGCCCGCTCGCGGACGGCCGTGTGCTCGTCGACGATGCCGGTGTACTGCAGCGGCATCGACCAGCCGCCGAACTCGGCGAACTTGGCGCCCAGCGCCACGTGGCGGTCGTACAGGGAGGTCCTGGCGAGGTCGTCGGTCGTCACGGCCACACCATACGGGGTCTACCCTCGGCGCATGGTCGCCTCCGTCGCTGTCCTGTCCGACGTCCACGGCGCGCTCCCTGCGCTCGAGGCGGTGCTGGCCGAGCCGGACGTGCGGTCGGCCGAGCGCATCGTGCTGACCGGCGACATCGCGGCCGGGCCGCTGCCCGTCGAGACGCTGGACCGGGTGGTCGCCGAGGGCGAGCGGGTGGTGTGGGTGCGCGGCAACGCCGACCGCGAGCTGGTCGCCGTCGCGCGCGGCGGGACGTCCAGGATCGACGTCTCCGACTGGGCCGGTAAGCAGCTGCGCGCCGACCAGGTCGAGCTGCTGGCGAACCTGCCGCACCCGGTGACGCTGGACGTCGGCGGGTTCGGGCCGGTGCTGTTCTGCCACGGCACGCCCCGCGACGACGACGAGGTCGTGCTGGTCGACAGCTCGCTCGCCCGCTGGGCGGAGGTGCTCTCGACGGTGCCCGGCGACGTGCGCACGGTCGTCTGCGGCCACACCCACATGCCGTTCCAGCGCCTGGTCGACCGCCGCCTGGTGGTGAACCCGGGCAGCGTCGGCATGCCCTACGGCCGGCCCGGGCCGCACTGGGCACTGCTGCACGACGGCGTGGTGTCGTTGCGGCGCACCGCGATCGACCCGGACGCGCTGGGCGACGCGGTCGTGGCGGCGAGCGGGTATCCGGACCGGGCCACGTGGGCGGACGAGTACGCGCGTACCGTCCACTCCGACGCCGAGGCGCTGACGGTGTTCGCACCGCGGGCCGGACACGAGGTGACCCGGCGGTAGCATCGGGCGAATCGACTGAAACACGCGCGACGTCAGGAGAACCGTGACCAGCATTGCCCTGTCCTCCGCCGCCCCGACGGGCCTCAAGGTCGACGCCGTCGTCGTGGGTGTGGCCCCGGGCGACGACGACGTCGTCCTGCTGCCGGGCAGCGAATCCCTCGACAAGGCCCTGAAGGGCTCGCTGGCGAAGCTGCTGGGTCAGCTCGGCGCCACCGGGAAGGCCGACGAGGTCACGAAGCTGCCGGCGATGGGCGCCGCGAAGGCCGGCCTGCTGGTCGCCGTCGGGACCGGTCCGCTGGCCGAGGCGGGAACGCCCGCCCGGCACGAGTCGCTGCGCCGGGCCGCCGGCGCCGCCGCCCGCGCCCTGGCCGGCCAGCAGTCCGCCGCCGTCGCGCTGCCGGTGCTCGACGAGGCCGACGCCGCCGCCGTCGCCGAGGGCATCACGCTCGGCGCCTACACGTTCGACCAGTACAAGAGCGGCGACCCGACGGCGCCGGTCGGTTCCGTCACGCTGATCGGCCCCGGCGTCAAGGCCAAGGGCGTCAAGGACGCCGTCGCCCGTGCCGAGACCGTCGCCGCCGCCGTCAACCGCGCCCGCGACTGGGTCAACGTCCCGCCGCGCGACCTCACCCCCGCCACGTTCGCCGACGCCGCCACGAAGCTGGCCAAGAGCGCCAAGCTCGACGTCGAGGTGCTCGACGAGAAGGCGTTGGCCAAGGGCGGCTACGGCGGCCTCATCGGGGTCGGCCAGGGCTCGGCCAACCCGCCGCGGCTGGTCCGCGTCGCCTACCGGCCGTCGCGGGCGAAGAAGCACGTCGCGTTCGTCGGCAAGGGCATCACGTTCGACTCCGGCGGCCTGTCACTCAAGCCCGCCGACAGCATGGTCGAGATGAAGAGCGACATGAGCGGCGCCGCGGCCGTCATCGCCGCCGTGCACGCCATCGCCCAGCTCGGCACCAAGGTCGCCGTCACCGCCTACGCCGCCATGGCCGAGAACATGCCGTCGGGCAGCGCGCAGCGTCCGTCCGACGTCATCACCATCTACGGCGGCAAGACCGTCGAGGTGCTCAACACCGACGCCGAGGGCCGCCTGGTGCTGGCCGACGGCATCGTGCGGGCCGCCGAGGACGAGCCCGACCTCATCGTCGACGTCGCCACGCTGACCGGCGCCGCCGTCGTCGCGCTGGGCAAGCGGGTCTCCGGCATCATGGCCAACGACGACGACCTGGGCGCCCGCATCCACGACGTCGCCGGCCGCGCGGGCGAGGCCATGTGGCCGCTGCCGCTGCCGGTCGAGCTGCGCGAGAAGCTCGACTCCCCCATCGCCGACATCGCCAACATCGGCGACCGCTGGGGCGGCGCGCTGCAGGCCGGGCTGTTCCTGCAGGAGTTCGTCGCCGACGGCATCGGCTGGGCGCACCTCGACATCGCCGGGCCGGCGTTCAGCGACAAGCCGTTCGGCTACACCCCGAAGGGCGGCACCGGCGCTGCCGTGCGCACGCTGGTGCAGCTGGTCGAGGACGTCGCCGCCGACATCTGACGGCTCCGCCCGGGACGGCGGTCGTGCGGGCGGCGCCGAGCGGCGGCGCCCCGGCACGCTTTGCAATGAGCACCGATACGCACCGGTGCGTCCTAGTGCTCATTGCAAAGCGTGCGGAGCAGTAGCTCTCACCTGCAGCGACGCGCGGCGGACGGGTCAGGCGCCGCGGCCGCCGTTCTTGCGATTCCACTCGCGCATGCGCTGCGGGTAGCCGACGACCTGCGCGTCGTAGGCCGGGATGCCCAGCTTGCGGGCCAGTCCGTGCGCCGCGGCGGCGTCGCGCACCCGGCGCCGCGTCCACTCGCCGTCGTGGGCGACGAAGACGACGGTGGTGGCCGTCATGGTGGTCGGCGGCTCGACGAACGCCTCGACGCCGCGGCGGGTGCGGGCGAACTCCTCGAGGTGCTTGACGTCGGCGGAGTCGGCAGCACGATCCAAGCTGCCTTCGGCGCTCTTCCGCCGTCGCCGGAACAACCCCATTGCCTCGACCTCCGAGTTCGTTCGCCGGGTGGAAACCAGACACTACCTGCTCACAGTGCAACGTCCCGGTCCGGTGAATGGTGTCGGAACAGCGAATGGAAGGATGCTGTTGACGCGGTAGAGAGCACAACGACGACACCGAGGAGCACCACCGTGGCCGACACTGCCGGTTTCGACGTCATCATCCTGGGCGGCGGGAGCGGCGGCTACGCCGCGGCGTTCCGCGCCAGCGAGCTGGGCATGAAGGTCGCCCTGGTCGAGAAGGACAAACTCGGCGGCACCTGCCTGCATTACGGCTGCATCCCCACCAAGGCGCTGCTGCACGCCGCCGAGATCGCCGACCAGTCGCGCGACAGCGAGCAGTTCGGCGTCAAGACCACGTTCGACGGCATCGACATGCCCGGCGTGAACACGTACAAGGACGGCGTCGTCGCCCGCATGTACAAGGGCCTGCAGGGCCTGTTCAAGGCCAACAAGGTCACCGTCATCGAGGGCGAGGGCAAGCTCGCCGGGCCCAACGCCGTCGAGGTCGGCGGCACCCGCTACGAGGCCCGCAACATCATCCTGGCCACGGGGTCGCGGTCCCGGTCGCTGCCCGGTCTCGACATCGACGGCACCCAGGTCATCAGCAGCTACGAGGCGCTGCGGCTCGACCGCGTGCCCAAGTCGGCGGTCGTGCTCGGCGGCGGCGTCATCGGCGTCGAGTTCGCCAGCGTGTGGCGCTCCTTCGGCGCCGACGTCACCATCGTCGAGGCGCTGCCCCGGCTGGTCCCGGCCGAGGACGCGTCCGCCTCGAAGGTCGTCGAGCGGGTCTTCCGCAAGCGCGGCATCGGCTTCAAGACCGGTGTGCGGTTCGCCGGCGTCGAGAAGCACGACGGCGGCGTCACCGTGTCGCTGGAGAACGGCGAGACCCTCGACGCCGAGGTGCTGCTGGTCGCCGTCGGCCGCGGCCCGGTCACCGACGGGGTCGGCTACGAGGAGAACGGCGTCACGCTGGACCGCGGCTTCGTCGTCACCGACGAGCGGCTGCGCACGTCGGTGCCGAACGTGTACGCCGTCGGCGACATCGTCCCCGGCCTGCAGCTGGCGCACCGCGGCTTCGCGCACGGCATCTTCGTCGCCGAGGAGATCGCCGGCCTCAACCCGGTGCCCGTCGACGACCTCGGCATCCCCAAGGTCACCTACTGCGACCCCGAGGTCGCCTCCGTCGGCCTCACCGAGGCGCAGGCCAAGGAGCGGCTGGGCGACGACAAGGTCGAGACGCTCGAGTACGGCCTCGGCGGCAACGGCAAGAGCCAGATCCTCAAGACGCAGGGCTTCGCCAAGCTCGTGCGCGAGAAGGACGGGCCCGTCATCGGCCTGCACCTCGTCGGCGCCCGGGTCGGCGAGCTCATCGCCGAGGCGCAGCTGATCTACAACTGGGAGGCCATGCCGGACGAGGTCGCCCAGCTCATCCACCCGCACCCCACCCAGAGCGAGGCGCTGGGCGAGGCGCACCTCGCACTGGCCGGCAAGCCGTTGCACGTCCACGGCTGACCTGCCGGGGCATAAGCTTGCCTCGGCCTTGTAGCGACGGACCGTACGTAGGACTCGAGAGGACATTCGATGGCAACCTCCGTCACCTTGCCCGCACTCGGCGAGAGCGTCACCGAGGGCACAGTGACCCGCTGGCTCAAGCAGCCGGGTGACACGGTCGCCGTCGACGAGCCGTTGCTCGAGATCTCCACCGACAAGGTCGACACCGAGATCCCGTCGCCGGTCGGTGGCACGCTGCTGGAGATCAAGGTCGCCGAGGACGAGACCGTCGAGGTGGGCGCCGAGCTGGCGGTCATCGGTGAGGCGGGCGAGTCCGCGGGCGACGGCAGCAGCGGCGGCCAGGCGGCCGAGGAGGCTCCGGCGGAGGCTGCTACGGCTGAAGCTCCCGCTGAGGAGGCGCCGGCTCCCGCTGAAGCGCCCGCTGAGGAGGCGCCCGCCGCCGAGCCGGCGCCCACCGCGGCGGCGAGCAACGGCGGCGGCGAGAGCACCGAGGTCACGCTGCCGGCGCTGGGCGAGAGCGTCACCGAGGGCACGGTCACCCGCTGGCTCAAGCAGCCGGGCGACACCGTCGCCGTCGACGAGCCGTTGCTCGAGATCTCCACCGACAAGGTCGACACCGAGATCCCGTCGCCGGTCGGTGGCACGCTGCTGGAGATCAAGGTCGCCGAGGACGAGACCGTCGAGGTCGGCGCGGTGCTCGCGCTGGTCGGCACGGGTGACGGCGCGGCCGCCGCGGCGCCCGCTCCCGCCGCACCGGCGCCGGCCCAGGAGGCGGCGCCCGCGCCCGCCCCCGAGCCGCAGCCGGCCCCGTCCACCCCCGCACCCGCTCCGGTCCCGCAGGCGCCGCAGACCCCGGGGCCGCAGGCGACCGCCACGCAGGCTCCGCCCGCAGCGGCCCTGGCCGCTCCGGCCCCGGCCCCGGCGGCCCCCGCGGCGCCGTCCGGCAACGGCACCCCGTACGTCACGCCGCTGGTGCGCAAGCTGGCCAGCCAGCACGGCATCGACCTCGGCACCGTCCAGGGCACCGGCATCGGCGGCCGGGTCCGCAAGCAGGACGTGCTGGCCGCGGCCGAGGCCGCGAAGGCCGCCGCCGCGCAGCCGGCCCCGTCCGCCGCACCTGCGGCGGCCCAGCCGGCCGCCGCGCCCGAGACGGTCGAGCCGTCGCCGCTGCGGGGCACCACCGAGAAGCTGACCCGCATGCGCAAGGTCATCGCCAAGCGCGTGCACGAGTCGCTGCAGGAGACCGCGCAGCTCACCAGCGTCGTCGAGATCGACATCACGACGCTGGCCCGGCTGCGCGACCGCGTCAAGGCCGACTTCGCCCAGCGCGAGGGCGTCAAGCTGTCGTTCCTGCCGTTCTTCGCGAAGGCCGCGATCGAGGCGCTCAAGCAGCACCCGAAGATCAACGCCTCGATCGACGTCGAGAAGGGCGAGGTCACCTACCACGACCGCGAGAACCTCGTCATCGCCGTCGACACCGAGCAGGGCCTGCTGGTGCCGGTCGTCAAGGACGCCGGCGACCTCAACATCGCCGGGCTGGCGCGCAAGATCGCCGAGGTGGCCGAGAAGGCGCGCACCGGCAAGCTGACGCCCGACGAGATCACCGGCGGCACGTTCACGCTGACCAACACCGGTAGCCGGGGCGCGCTGTTCGACACGCCGATCTTCTTCCAGCCGCAGGTCGCCATCCTCGGCACCGGCGCCGTCGTCAAGCGTCCGATGGTCATCGACGACCCCAACCTGGGCGAGACCATCGCCGTCCGGCACATGGTGTACTTCGCGCTCAGCTACGACCACCGGCTGGTCGACGGCGCCGACGCCGCCCGCTTCCTCACCACGGTGAAGCAGCGGCTCCAGGGCGGACGGTTCGAGGCCGACCTGGGCCTCTGACCCCGTGCGGGTCGCTGTCGCGGGCTCCAGCGGTTTCGTCGGGTCGGCGCTGGTCGCCGGGCTGGAGTCCGCCGGTCACGAGGTCGTGCGGCTGGTGCGGCACGCCCCGGCGGCCGCGAACGAGGCGCGGTGGGACCCCGAGCAGGGCGTGGTCCCCCTCGCCCGCCTCACCGACGTCGAGGCCGTCGTGCACCTCGGCGGCGTCAACGTCGGCTCACACCGCTGGACCCGCCGGTTCAAGCGGCAGCTCCACCACAGCCGCATCCGCTCGACGACGGTGCTCGCGTCCGCGCTGACGGGCCTGTCCGTACGGCCGCGGGTGTTCGTCTGCGCGTCGGCGATGGGCTACTACGGTCCCGACCGCGGCCGCGAACTGCTCGACGAGGAGTCCGGTCCCGGCGACGGCTTCCTCGCCGGCCTGTGCCAGGACTGGGAGCACGCCGCCCAGCCCGCCCGCGCCGCCGACATCGCCGTCTGCCACCCGCGCTTCGGCCTCGTCATCGGGCCCGGCGGCGGGGCGCTGAAGCCGCTGCTGCCGCTGTTCCGGCTCGGGCTGGGCGGCCACTTCGGCAACGGCGAGCAGTTCTGGAGCCCCGTCTCCCTGCACGACACCGTGCGGGCCCTCCGCTTCCTCGTCGAGCAGCACGGCTGCGTCGGCCCCTACAACGTGACGGCGCCCGAGCCGGTGTCGAACGGCGAGTTCAGCCGGGTGCTCGCGGCCGAACTGCACCGGCCGCGGCTGCTGCCCGTGCCCGGGTTCGCCCTGCAGATCGCCATCGGCCAGGCGTCGTCGGAACTGCTCGGCAGCCTGCGCGTCGTGCCGACGCGGCTCAGCGAGGCCGGGTTCGAGTTCGAGCATCCGGAGGTGCGGGCGATCATTCGCTCCGCTCTGTGAGGTCTCGATTCGTTGGGGTCTCGGTTCGTTGGGGTCTCGTTGGCTGGGTTCGTACCGTTGGCCTGCCCCCTGCTGCTCTCGATGGTCGGGGGCGCGGGAGGCCGCCTCAAGCGGACCTCTGTGTTGGCGCTTCGCGCGACGAGAGGACCGCTTGACCCGGCCGCCCGCGCCCCCGTGAAAAGCAGCGTCAGGGGGCCGGCCGAACAATGGGCCCGGCTCCTACCTCTGTGCCACCTCAGCCCCGCCGGCCTCTCACCCTCGCTGGGTGGGATTGGCTACCGACTCCGCTGTTGGTCCCGGTCCGCTGGCCGCAGCCTGGTCCGCTCGTGGGTCGGCTACCGACTCCGCTGTGGGTTGGTGTTCGCTGGCCGGTGCTGCTCCAAGATCATCCAGGTTTCGGGGCGTGATAGCACCCCAAAACCTGGATGATCATGGCGCGAGAGCCAGGGCACGTCGCCCAGCAGCCGGCCTGGGACCGGCGACCTGGCATGGAAGCGGCGCGGACCGCGGGTCAACGAGGGCGCTGCGCGAGCGTCGCGTTGGGGTAGGTATGACCCGCCCCTCTAGGGAGGGTGCCCACCCTACGGGCGGGCACCGACAACGTCGCACCGCGAAGGGCGCGGGCTAGCCGAAGCGCCAGGAGCTGGTGCCGTCGGGATTGGCGACCGCGACGAGGTCGGCCTCCCAGGTCTGCTCCTCGAAGCCTTCCATCTCCTGCTCGACCCCGCCGTCGTCGTCGACGAGGGTGTAGGGGGGCGTGCGCTGGGTGATGGTGACCGTCGCCCGGCCGCCTTCCTGGGACACGACCTCGGCGTTGACGACCTCGAAGGTGAGGCCGTCGGTGTGGACGCCGGCGTCGTCGTACTCCTGGAGCAGTTCGGCGTCGTCGGTGAGGGTCGGGTTGGTGGGGGCGTGCACCTGGCAGAGCAGCTCGGGGTCGCCGTCCTCGAACGCCTGCGCCCGCAGCGAGTACAGGCGCTGCACCTCCTGGGTCCAGTCGGTGACGGTGGGCGGCGGGACGGTGGGCGCGGGCTGCGGACCGCCGCAGAGGTCGGTCGACGCCTCGGAGTCGGGGCTGGAGCCGCTGGCCGGGCCGTCGGTCGGGGTGTCATCGCCGAAGATGCGCCAGCCGACGATCGCCACGCCCGCGACCAGCAGGAGCGCCACCAGGGTGCTGACGATCCAGAGGCGGTCCTTGCGTTTCGGCGGGGCGTCGTCGTCGGGGGGCGGTGGGGCGCCCCGGCGGGACTCCTTCGCCGCCGGAGCGGCCGCGGCCGCGGCCGCGCGGCCGCCCGGAGCCGCAGCCGCGGGACGGCGGGCGGGGGGACGCTCGCCGGGCGGCGGGCCCGAGGGCGGAGCCGCTGCCGGGCCCGTCGGCGGACCCGAGGGCGGGCCCGACGGCGGCGGTTCCTCGCTACGGCCGCGACGTCCACGGCGCGGCGTGCGGATGGGGCCGGTGGGCGCCGTGGGGCTCGCCCCGGCCCCTCCGGGCACCGTGGCCGGGCCGGCACCCGCCGGCGCCGCCAGACCGCCCACAGCGCCGGACGGCAGCGCCTCGGACGGCTCGGGCGCCTCCGCGCGACGACGCGCGCGGCGGCCGGTCGAGGTGGAGCGGCCCATGAACGCGGCGACGTCGTCGTCGGCGCCCATGACCGGGGCGTCGACGACGCGCCGCATGGTGCCGGTAGTGGCGTGGTTCTCCTCGAGGACCAGCTCGACGGGCGCGGGGTCGGCCACGGCGAAGAACACGTTGCCGATGCTGCTGACGGGCGGACGCCGGTTCGGCGCGGGGTCGAGCGCGCTGGCCAGCAGCGCCTGCGTGGCCGGCGGGACGGCGGGCAGCGCCAGCCGCGCGGACGGCAGGTACCCTGTCAGCGCCACCACCGCGGCCGTGACCAGCCCGTACACGTCGGCCGGCGGCCCGGGCGGCGAACCGGCCTGGACCTCCGGCGGCACCGGACGGGCCCGCTGGCCGACCCGCAGCGGCACGCCGGCCTGCACCAGCCCGACGCCGGCGACCATGGGCCGGCCGTCGAGGCTGAAGACGAGGTCGTCGAGGGTGAGGTCGCCGTGCACGATGCCGCGGCGGTGGAGCTCGGCCAGCCCCTCGGCGACCGGCGCGCACGCCGTGACGACCTCGCCGGCCGGCAGCACGCCGCGGGCGCCGATGATGCCGGCCAGGCTGCCGCCCTCGGCGGCGCCCAGCACGACGACGATGCCGCCGGGACCGTCGACGACGTCGAGGAACGGGATGACGTGCGGGTGGTCGACGGTACGCAGGGCCTGCGCGGCCAGCCGCAGCCGATCGCGCACCTGCGGACCGACCTGGCCGACGAAGCGCAGGGTCACGGACGCACCGGTGGCGTCCTCTCGCGCGAGGTACATGGCCGACGCGTCGGAGCCGAGCCGCCGGGTGATCGTGTAACCCGCGGGAGTCTCGAGACCCTGCATTTGCTTATCGTTGCAAACCCCACGCCCGAATGCCGCATCGGCCGTGTCACAACCTGGCGCACGGATGCCGCATCGGCCGTGTCACGAAGCTGATTACGATCGGAGACATGGACGGGGTCACGCCGCTCGCCGCGCCCGAGAGCCCGTTCGGCCTGCCGCTCTGGCTGGGCATCGCCGTCATGTTCGGCATCGTCGTCGCCCGAGCTCAGGCCACGTACTGGCTGGGCCGGGCCGCGGGGACGGGCATCGCGCGGTCGGGCTGGGGCGAGCGCCTCGGCCGCGACCGGCTACACCGCGCCGAGCGGATCGTCGGGCGCTACGGGCCGGTCGCCGTCACACTTTCGTTCTTGACGATCGGCGTGCAGACGGCGGTCAACGCGGTCGCCGGCGCCACCCGCATGCCGTTCGGCCGCTACCTCGCCGCCATGCTCGTCGGGTCGGCCCTGTGGGCGGTCATCTGGACGGTCGGCGGCCTGGGCGTCATCTGGGGAGCGGTGACGGTGGCGTCGGCGGCGCCACTGGCGGCCACGGCGGCGCTGGTCGCGGCCGTCGCCGTCGTGACGGCGGTCATCGGCTACCGTCGTCGGCGCGCCCGCCGCCCGCTCGTCCCCGACCAGGAGGCCCGATGACCCGCACGCCGACGATCCTCGCCACCAGCGGCGGGTTCGCGTACGACGCGCGCGAGAACCTCCGCCCGGCCGGGCTGGCGCGGCTCGCGCTGCAGCTCACCGAGGCCGAGCGGCCGAAGCTGTGCTTCGTCCCCACGGCGTCCGGCGACAGCACGCTCTACGTGCAGCGGACGTACGCGGCGTTCGCCGGCTGGTCGGTCGACGTGTCGCACCTGAGCCTGTTCCCGATGCCGAACGTCGAGGACATCCGGGCGCACGTGCTGGCGCAGGACGTGCTGTGGGTCGGCGGCGGGTCGGTCGCCGGGCTGCTGGCGATGTGGCGGCTGCACGGCCTCGACGACGTCATGCGCGAGGCGTGGGAGGCCGGCGTCGTGCTGGCCGGGGTGTCGGCCGGCTCGATCTGCTGGCACGTCGGCGGCCCCACCGACTCCTTCGGCCCGCAGTTGCGCGCCGTCACCGACGGCCTCGCGCTGCTGCCGTACGGCAACGGCGTCCACTACGACTCCGAGGAGCAGCGCCGGCCGCTGCTGCACCGCATGGTCGCCAGTGGCGAGCTGCCCACGTCGTTCGCCACCGACGACGGCGCCGGCGTGCTGTACCGCGGCACCGAGCCGGCCGGCGTGTTCACCGAGCGCGACGGCGCCGGCGGCTACCTGGTCGAGGCGTCCGGCGGGGAGGCCAAGGAGACCGCGCTCCCCGCCGAACGCCTCTGAGTCTCAGCGGCGCGGCTCTGGATCGTCCCCCGGCGCCACGCCGTCGACGCCGCTCTTCACCTGCAGGTGGAACTCACCGTCGTAGCGTTCCAGCCCGTAGTCGACGGCCTGCTCGACGGCCTCGACGCCGCGGTCCTCGCGCAGCATCATCGGATCGGTGCGCAGGTCCTTGGCCAGCGCCACGCAGACGCCGACCATCACCAGCATGAACGGCGCCCCGGCCAGGATGGTGATGTTCTGCAGGCCGTCCAAGGCCGTCGAGCCGCCCTCGCCGATCATCAGCATGATCGCCGCCACGGCCCCCATGAGCAGCCCCCAGAAGACGACCACGCCCTTCGACGGCTCGATCGACCCGCGTTGCGACAGCGTGCCGGTGACGATGGACGCGGCGTCGGCGCCCGACACGAAGAAGATCGCCACCAGCAGCATCACCAGCACGCTGGCGATCGTCGTGATCGGCAGGTGTTGCAGCACGGAGAACAGCTGTTCCTCCTGCCCGGTCGGATTCTCCGCGGTGCCGGCGATGTCCTCGCCGCCGCGCTGCAGGTCGATGGCGGTGCCGCCGAAGATGCAGAACCAGACCACGCTGACGACGCTGGGCACCAGCAGGACACCCACGACGAACTGCCTGATGGTGCGGCCGCGGCTGATGCGGGCGATGAACATGCCGACGAACGGGGTCCACGACATCCACCAGGCCCAGTAGAAGATCGTCCAGCCGGACACCCACTCCTGCATGGCGTCGCCGCCGCTGGCCTCGGTGCGGGCGGCCATCTCGGCGAGGTCGGCGAAGTAGTCGCCGATGGCGGTCGGGAGCAGGTTGAGGATGAAGATCGTCGGGCCGGCGACGAACACGAAGAACGCCAGCACCGCGGCCAGCACCATGTTCGTGTTGGACAGCCACTGGATGCCGCGCTCGATGCCCGACACCGCCGACGCGACGAACGCGAACGTCAGCACGGCGATGATCGCCACCAGCAGCCCGGTGCTCACGTCGTTGAGCCAGCCGACCTCCTGCAGGCCGCTGCCGATCTGCAGCGCGCCCAGGCCCAGCGACGCGGCCGTGCCGAACACCGTCGCGAAGATCGCGAAGACGTTGATCGCCCGGCCGAAGCCGCCCTCGATGCGCCGCCGTCCCAGCAGCGGCGTGAACACCGAGCTGATCAGCTGGCTGCGGCCGCGCCTGAACGTGCCGTAGGCGATGGCCAGGCCGACGACGGCGTAGATGGCCCACGGGTGCAGCGTCCAGTGGAACAGCGTCGTGGCCATGGCGGTGTTCATCGCCTCGATGCTCTCCGGCTCGCCGGTCCCCGGCACGGGGTCGGTGGTGAAGAACGTCAGCGGCTCGTTGACGCCGAAGAACATCAGGCCGATGCCCATGCCGGCGCTGAACATCATCGCGACCCAGGAGGACGTGCGGAACTCCGGCCGCTCGCCGTCGGCGCCGAGCGGAATGCGCCCATACCGGCTGAACGCCACCCAGAGAATGAAGACGACGAACCCGGTGGCGGTCAGCGCGAACGCCCAGCCGGCGTTGTGCGTGATCCACGACAACGCCTCGGACGAGGCGCTGGCCAGCGAGTCGGTGTCGACGAAGCCCCAGATCACGAACGCGAGCACGATGCCGCCGGCGATGCCGAAGACGATCTTGTCGGTCGGACGTCTCTCCGCGGCGGATGACGCGTCGGAGCGGGAGGTGGTGGTCGTTCCTCGTTCAGCAGTCACGTCGGATGGCGTACCCCGTAGGGGCACTTCTCCTCTCTTCACCCACAGCAATGTCGCGTTTCAACGTAACGGCCGCGCCCTTCCGGGGCACGCCGAAACGTCAGTGTGGGTGGGACGCGTCAGGGCCGCAGAGCGGCCAGCAGCTCGTACGAGCGCAGCCGGTCGGCGTGCGGCGTCACCGTGGTGACGACCATCAGCTCGTCCGCGCCGGTACGCTCCACCAGCGCGGACAGCTCCCGCCGGACGGTGTCGGGGCCGCCGGCGATCTGGCCGCCGAGGAACGGCGCCAGCAGCTCCAGCTCGGCGGGGGCGAACTCGTGCGCCGCGGCCTCCTCCGGCGTGGGCAGCGGGCCGGGCGCGCCGCTCCGGAGCCGCAGCATCGACAGTTTCATCGGACCGGCCAGCCACTGCGCGCGCTCGTCGTCGTCGGCGAGGACGACGCTGACCGCGACCATCGCGTACGGCGCCGCCAGCGCGGCCGACGGCTGGAAGCCGTCGCGGTACAGCTGCAGCGCCGGGACGGTGTTCGCGGCGCTGAAGTGGTGGGCGAAGGAGAACGGCAGCCCGAGCGCCGCCGCGGCCCGGGCGCTGTAGTCGCTGGACCCGAGCAGCCAGACGGGGACGTCCTCGCCGCGGCCCGGCGTGGCCGTGATCGCGGCGTACGGGTGATCGTCCGGCCACTCCCCCGACAGGAACGCCCGGACCTGGGCCAGGTGCTGGGGGAACTCCTCGACCAGCCGGGGGTCGCTGCTGCCGCGCAGCGCGTGCGCCGTCAGCCCGTCGGTGCCGGGTGCGCGGCCGATGCCGAGGTCGATGCGGCCCGGGTGCAGCGCCGCCAGCGTGCCGAACTGCTCGGCGACGACCAGCGGCATGTGGTTCGGCAGCATCACGCCGCCCGACCCGACCCGCATCGACGTCGTCGCCGCGGCCACCGCCGCGATGAGGACCGGCGGCGACGAGCTGGCGATGCCCGGCATGTTGTGGTGCTCGGCCATCCAGTAGCGGCGAAAGCCGAGGTCATCGGCGTGCCGGGCCAGCTCCAGGGTCTGCGCCAGCGCGGCGGACGGCGTGGAGCCGGTCACGACGGGCGCGAGGTCGAGGACGGACAGGGGTACTCCGCGGAAGGTCGCCACGACAGGTGCCAACCGCGCGGTTGCCGCAGGACTTCCCGGCGGGCGTAGGCTCGACGTCCGTGGGCGAGCTACGGATCATCCGGCATGACGGGTTCGTGCCGTATCAGGAGGCGTGGGACGAGCAGCGGCGGCTGCACGCCGCACGGGTGGCCGGCGAGATCGGCGACACCGTCGTCCTGCTGGAACACGAGGCGGTCTACACCGCGGGCAAGCGCACCACGCCCGAGGAACGGCCGCTGCTGGATGCCGGTGCGCCGGTCATCGATGTCGATCGCGGCGGCAAGATCACCTGGCACGGGCCGGGTCAGCTCACCGGCTACCCGATCCTCAAGCTGCCCGAGCCATACGACGTCATCGGCTACGTCCGCCGCGTCGAGCAGCTCATGCTCGACGTCTGCCGCGACTTCGGCGTCGACGCGGTCCGGGTCGACGGCCGCAGCGGCGTCTGGATCCAGCCCGGCGACGGCGCCCCCGACCGCAAGCTGGGCGCCGTCGGGCTGCGCGTCGCCCAGGGCGTCACCATGCACGGCTTCGCCCTCAACTGCGACAACGACCTCGGCTGGTACGACCGCATCGTCGCCTGCGGCATCAGCGACGCCGGCACCACCACGCTGTCGCAGGAGCTGGGCCGCCGGGTCACCGTCGCCGAGGCGCTGCCGTATGTCGAAGGTCACCTCGACGAGCTGCTCGCGCTGCAGCCGCAGACGTAGGGTGGAGTGGTGACTGTCGCGCCGGAGGGACGTCGGCTGCTGCGCCTCGAGGTGCGCAACGCCGAGACGCCGATCGAGAAGAAGCCTTCCTGGATCAAGACGAAGGCGACCATGGGCCCGGAGTACCGCGAGCTGCAGTCGCTGGTGAAACGCGAGGGCCTGCACACGGTCTGCCAGGAGGCCGGCTGTCCCAACATCTTCGAGTGCTGGGAGGACCGCGAGGCGACGTTCCTCATCGGCGGCGACCACTGCACCCGCCGCTGCGACTTCTGCCTCATCGACACCGGCAAGCCGGACGACCTCGACCGCGACGAGCCGCGCCGGGTCGCCGAGTCGGTCCAGGCCATGGGCCTGCGCTACGCCACGGTCACCGGCGTCACCCGCGACGACCTGCCCGACGAGGGCGCCTGGCTGTACGCCGAGACCATCCGCGAGATCCACAAGTTCAACCCGAACACCGGGGTCGAGATCCTCACCCCCGACTTCTCCGGCAAGGCCGACCTCCTGCAGCAGGTGTTCGACGCCGAGCCGCAGGTGTTCGCGCACAACGTCGAGACCGTGCCGCGCATCTTCAAGCGCATCCGGCCGGCGTTCCGGTACGAGCGTTCGCTGGACGTCATCTCCATCGCCCGCGCCGCCGGCATGATCACCAAGTCGAACCTCATCCTGGGCATGGGCGAGACCCGCGAGGAGATCTCCCAGGCGCTGGCCGACCTCCACGGCGCGGGCTGCGACCTCATCACCATCACGCAGTACCTGCGCCCGTCGGTGCGCCACCACCCGATCGAGCGGTGGGTGAAGCCCGAGGAGTTCGTCGAGCTGCAGGCCGAGGCCGAGGAGCTCGGCTTCGCCGGCGTCATGTCCGGGCCGCTGGTGCGCTCGTCGTACCGCGCCGGACGGCTCTACCGGCAGGCCATGGAGGCCCGCGCCGCCCGCTGACCTTGTGATCGGTAGGCGCGGCCCCGCCGCGACGATGCCGGCATGACGCAGCACTCGTGGCCCGGCGACCCCGCGGCGGCCTGGCGGCGCACACCGGCCGATGGCCCGGCGCCGTCGTCGCGGCGCCGAAACCCGCCCGACCTCTCCGACTTCGAGACCTTCACCCGGCTGCTGCCGCGGCGTGGCGAATACCTGGCCATGCCGGTGATGTACGGCGTCGGCGGCGCGTTCTGCCTCGCGGTCGGCCTGCACCTGATGCGCTACCAGCGGCCGCTCGACCCATTCGACGGCTCGGCGCCGGCGTGGCTGGGGCTGATCGCATACTGGCCGCCCTGGTTCCTGCTGCTCGGGCTGGGCGTGGCCGGGCTGTGCTGGGCGCCGGTGTCGTACGTGCGCGGCAAGCGCGACCACCCCCGCTACCTGCGGGAGCTCTACGAGCGGATCAACCGTGAGGGAATCATGGTCCAGACGTTCCTGAGCACCCTGCGGCTGGAGGCCAACGAGGGCACCGACCCGTCCCGGATCGCCATCGAGACCCGGGCCGGCGACGCCCAGGCGGGACGGCTGCATGCCGCCTTCCACACCTGGCTGGACGTGCTCAGGCACGACGACGACGCGCGCGAGGCCGCGCAGAAGCGCATCGGCAGCCGCCGGGTGCTGCCGGCGACCGAGCTGTTCGGCCCCGAGGCCGAGGGCGGCTACCTCCTCCGTGCCTCGTCCATCAGCCAGTGGCAGGTCCTGCTGCCCGACGGTCCCACGAACTGGCAGGTCGAGCCCGTCCGCAACGAGCGCTGACGTTGCATGGTCACAGTGGGTCGACTAAGATCGACATCACCAAGACCGGTTCCGCCCATTTCGTGGGTCCAGGGCCGGTCCTCATTTTTTTTCCTGGCCGGGACGGTTGCAGTCGTGGTCAAGGCATACCAAACCTTTGAGCAGCAGGTCGACCTGCTGTGTCGACGTGGCATGGACGTCGGCGACCGAGACGCTGCGATCGAGGTTCTTCGCCGGGTCAACTACTACCGCCTCAGCGGCTACTGGTACCCGTTCCGGCGATGGGACGGAACCGAACGCGGCGACGACTTCTTCCCCGACACCCGGCTGACGGATGTGGTCGCGCTCTACGACTTCGATGCGGCCCTGAGAGCAGCCACCTTCTCCGCCCTCGCCCCGATCGAACTGGCGATACGCGCGCTGCTCGGTCACGAGCTCGGCCGGCTCGACCCGTGCATCCACCTTGATCCGAGCAAGCTGGGCCCGAGGGCGCTACGCGGAGGTACCTACCGCAGGTGGCTCGACGGTTACCAGGCGGCACTGACCTCGTCGCGGGAAGACTTCGTCGCCCACCACTACGGAAAGTACGGCGGGACACTCCCCGTCTGGGCGGCCGTCGAAGTCCTGGACTGGGGCGGTCTGACCTACTTGTTCGGGTTCGCTCCGCGTCGCGTGCAGGACGAGATCGCCGCGGTGTGCGGACTCCGGGCGCCACAGCTCGAGAGCTGGCTCAAGTCCCTCAACCTCGTACGCAACACCTGCGCACATCATGGCCGCCTCTTCAACAGAGTGCACACCATCGTTCCGAAACTGCCTCCCGTCGGGTCGCATCCGGATCTCGACTCCGCCACGACGTCGTGGAACCGTACCTACGGCCAGCTGACCTTGATCCAGTTCCTGCTGGATCGACTTCGGCTCGGACGAACCACGCTGCTGCCGGCCGTAGTGAGGTCGTTCCCCACCGTCCGAGCTGTCCCGCTGACACATCTAGGCGCCCAGGGGCACTGGCAGGACGCGAGTCGACTCTGGCGACGCTGACCCGAGGTGGTCAGAGCCCGAACCAGCCCTTCTCCGCCACGACGATGTCGCGGACGGCGCCGTCGGCGCCGACGATCACGACGTGGTCGGTGGGCCACGGGCCACCCGGGGAGCCGAACGGTCCCTCCCAGCCGGCCTCGACGATCAGGACGAGCTCGCCGGACGGAGCCGTGGAGGCCGACTCGACGCCGCCGCGCACGTCGAGGGTGGCGGTGATGGCGCCGGTCTCGACGTCGACCACGGTGAGCCGCCGGTTCTCCTCGTCGTTGGGGCCGGCGCTGCTCTGGACGACGACGTGCCCGGTGGCGAGGCCGGCGGTCGTCAGGACCGCCTCGTCGCCGGGTTCGAAGAGGTCGTACGGCCAGTCCAGGCCGACGCAGGCCCGCTCCGGCGGCAGCTTCGGGACGACCTCCTGCACCAGCCCGGCGGCGTAGAAGTCGACCGGCGACAGCTCGCGCTGAACCCCGTCCTCGACGACGTGCAGGCGGGTGATCGCCAGCCCGGCCGGCGTGCCGTCCGGCGGCACGAGCCCGATGTCGCCGGTCTCGGCCACCGGACGGGTCACGTCGTAGGTGATGGGCGCGGCGCCACCTTCGCGGCCGACCTGGCACCCCCACGTGTCGCGAGTGGCATCGTCGGCCGGCACGGCGGCGGTCTCGTCGAGCGGGAACTGACGGGTGTCGCCGTCGTCGGTCGCGAAGAGCACGGCCTCGCGCCGCGGGTCGTACACGTAGTTGTCCCAGCGGCCGTGCGGCACCTCGTCGCCGAGCCCGTCGATGCCTTCATCGCTCGCCACGGTGTCGCCGTCGTCGAGCTCGATGATCGCCACGCCGAACGTGTGCCGCACGTACACGTACCGCTCACCGGCCGCGACGACCTCCGGACTCCACGTCGCCTCCGGCAGCTCCGCGTCCCAGACCGTCTCCCCCGTCGCGACGTCGACGGCCAGGACGCCCGTGCCCAGGCCACCGGGCCGCAGGCCGGGCATGCCGTCGTCGTCGTAGCCGATCAGCGCGACGTCGCGCCCGTCGACGGTCGTGAAGAACGGCCGCCCCTCGATGGACGCGGTCGTCCGGATCACGAAGCCCGGCACGACGTACGCGCCGAGGACGAGCACGACGATCATCACGGCCATCGCGGCCGCGCCCAGGCGCCGTCGCATCAGAACCACCGCATTCCGGGGTCGCCAACCATGAACTCGGTGAAGCCGGCGGCGGTGACCACGACCAGCAGGCCGGTGTCTTCGTCGTTCTCGGTGAGGATCAGCACCCGGCCGCCGGGCGCGTTCACCACCTGCCGCAACGTCCCGGGCAACCGGTACGTGTGCGCCGGCTCGTACGTCTCCGGGTCGACGACCGTCAGCGACGAGTGCGGCTGCTCCAGCGCCTCCAGGACGTAGAACCCGGACCCCGCGGCGACGCCGTACCGCTCGGCGCGGGTGTCGAGCAGGAAGAAGTCGGTCCGGGTGGCCCAGGTGTTGAGGTCGATCGAGCTGCCGTCCGCGGCGAGAGCGCTCTTCGACGTCGTGCCCGGCTGGTTGCCGTACAGGTCACGCTCGTCGTCGACGTTCAGGACGTCGCGCCAGCGGGCCGCGGCCCCCGGGTCGGCGGGCCCAGCGGTCGTCGCCCCGACTGGTATCGCCATAACCTCGCCGCCCGAGGTCAGGGTGACGACGGCGTCCGTCGCGGCGTCATGGGCGTAGGCGGTGCGCGAGGCGAGATACGCCGCGCCGAGCCCGTCGACACCGTCGCCGCGAGCCACCACGTCGCCGTCGTCCAGGCCGAGGATCACCAGGCCGTCGTCGGTGGTCACGTACGCGTAGCCGGCGCCGGCGGCGAGCACGCCGGCCTCGATGGCCGGGTACGCGGCGGAGAGCTGCCGGTCCCAGAGGTGGTCGCCGGTCTCGAGGTCGACGGCCGTGACCCGGACGGTGACCTCCCGCGAGAACATCCACAGGATGCCGCCCATCGTGCCGCCGGCCTCGTGCCGGTACGCGACGACGGCGACGTCGCGGCCGTCGACCGTGGTGACCGCGAGGTCCAGCGACGGCCGCGTGGGACCGTCGACGCCGTCGGCGGCGAGCGCGGCGACACCGGCGCCCAGTGCCGCGACGACCAGCGCGAGCACGATGAGAACGCGGCGCCTCATCCGCCACCTCCTCCGCCGCTGTCGCCCGTGGGCCGCCGGTAGTCCTCTCCCCGCGGGTCGAACTCGACGGGCGCCGCCGGGTCCAGTTCGATCAGCACGTCGGTGTCGCCGGGAGCGGCCGGGTCGGTGTGCACCCACAGCCGAGCGCCCGGCAGCGGCACGCGCTCGGGCTCGGTCAGCAGCCGTGCGGTCACCCGGTGCTCCCCCGCGTAACCGGCGACGACCTCGAACTCCGGCTGCGACCCCGCCCAGGTCTTCAGGAACCGCACCGACTCCAGGACGCCGTCGACTCGATGGCCCCGGGCGCGCAGTTGCCGCATGCGCTCCTGCCGGCGCAGCGCGCCACGGGCCAGCGTGATCGCACGGCCGATCAGGATCACCCCGGCCACCGCGACCGAGCCCGGGATGGTGGCGGCGATCAGCACCGGCAGGTTCGAGCCGGTGTCGGACCACGCTTCCTCGAGCGGCGCCGTGATGGTGGCGCCGAACCCCAGTAGCCCGACGCCCAGCATCAGCCGGGTCCCGGCGCTGGACCGGCCGGTCAGTCGCTCACCCAGCGCGTTGACGGCGATCGCAGCGGCCAGCACGACCACGGCCGGCGGGCCGGCGCGCAGGGCGACGTAACCGAACCCGTGCTCCCTCGCGATCAGCACGAAGAGCACGATGAGCGCGACCGGCAGGGTGGCCAGCAGGACCAGGCAGGCGAGGACGAGCAACGTCCAGGCTCCGGCGCCGCCGCGCGGCCGTTCCCGCACGATGTGGTCGCCGGTGTCGTGGACGGAGAACACGACGTCGGAGTAGTCGGGTGCGGCCATGTCCCCGACGTTGTCAGCCGCGTCGCTCCTACCGATCACGGATTCGGCCGACGTTGTCGGTGCCCGCCCGCAGGGTGGGCACCCTCCCTAGAGGGGCGGGTCATCGGACGGCTCGCGTTCGTACCGTCCCGACGCGCGCGGGACACGGGCCGGCTCGCGTTCACGCCGTCGTCCCCGCGGGCGCGGGCGCGTACGCCGTCGAGAAGGCGCCCCAGAACAGCGGCGAGCAGGCCGGTTCGCCGGTGCTCCACCAGCGGGCGGCGCACTCGCGCTGCCAGGCCACCAGCGCCGCCACCGGGTCGGGCGCCTCGTGCGCGTCGTTCACCGCGACGACGGCGGCGGCCAGGCCGGCCCCGGCGAGACCGGCGTCGGTCGGCAGCGGCCAGCGCGCGGCCGTCACGTGCTCGGCCCCGCCCTGCACCATCGCCGCGACCAGCCCGGACGGCTCGGCGAAGCGGGCGTCGCCGCCGCTCTCGCAGGCGATCAGCGCGACCCGGGCGGGCAGCCGCCACGGCCGCGGGTCGTCCGTGCGGTGCCCGAAGGCGAGGTCGGCCGCGGTGAGCGGACGGTGCGCGCCGACCGGCGCCGCGCGGCCGGGCGCCGACGCCGGGCAGGACAGATGCAGCGCGGCGCCGAGCCCGTGCTCGGCCGTCGTCACGTGCCCGACGTAGAGGAAGCGGGCGGCCGCGGCCAGCTCGCCCTCCAGCCGGTCGCGGCCGACGTCGTCGCGGCGGAACGCGTCGGTGGCCACCGGGACGGACGGGCGCAGCCGCGGCCCGAGGGCGGCGACCATCGCCGCCAGCGCGGACCCGGCCTCGACCGGCCCGAGCACCGAGCCGAGCGCCGACCCGTCCGGGAAACCGGGCACCCGCGGATCGAGCGCCGCGGCCACCGGCCCGGCCGGGTCCCACGGCGCGACCCGGCGGCCGATGGCGTGGCGCACGGTCGCGGGCGGCAGTACGGAGACGTCGACGAGATCGGCGACCCGCTCCCCCGCGTCGCCGGGCAGCGCCTCCCACGGCACCTGGGCGGTCGACGGCGACGGCTGGACGCGCAGGTGCGGGCGGACCCCGCGGACGCCCAGCTCGTTCAGCTCGGCCGCCAGGTGGAACGGCAGCAGCGTCTGCGCCAGCCGGGTGGTGAGCGCGTGCTCGCGTTCGCGGTCCAGCAGCGGGCCGCCGAGCGCACGGGCGAGCGCCGTGGCCGGGTCCTCGCCGGGCAGCGGCGACGGCAGCGCCCGGGCGAGGTCGTCGAGGGCCGGCTGGACGCGGGAGCGCTCCAGCGCCGTGACGCGCGGCTCGCCGGGCGCGTGCTCCCACCGCCACGTCACGTACAGATCGCCGGCGTCGACGAACTTCACCTGGACGACCGGCCGCGCGGCGCCGAGGCCGTCGAGCACCCGCAGGTCGACGGCGGAGCGGCGGCGCAGGCTCACCATGCCGGCACCACCTCGGCGGAACGCACCGGGAACCCGTAGCGTTCCTCGGCCGCGTCGATGAAGCCGTCCAGCACACCGTCGCCGGACGGCAGCATCCGCAGCCGCGGCGGCAGCGCCAGCCGGTCGGTGCCCGGCGCCGCGAACCCGGGACCGTCGGTGGCGGCGGCGCTGAGCGCGGCCCACGCGTGCCCGGCGAACGCGTCGACGGCGTCGAGCAGGCGGGGCGACTCGGCGGACGGCGTCAGGGTCACCGTCGCGGCCGCGTGCTCGACCAGCTCGAACGCGAGCGCCGTCCACTCCAGCCGGGTGACCAGCTCGAACGCCAGCGTCAGGGCGGGCGCGGCGACGGAGCGGGCCCACCGCTCGCGCACCGGCCCGGCGGGGAAGCCGTACCGGATCGCGTCGGTGGCGAGCGCGGCGGGCAGCACCAGTCCGAGCGCGGCCTCGCGGCGGCGGACGCGCTCCTTGCGGCGGGGCGTGATGCGGGTCGAGGCGGCGACGATCATCGCCCGGCGGACGTCGACGCGGGCGGTCTCGTGCCGCAGCCCGAGCCGTTCGCACCGCTCCCGGGCGGCCAGGTAGACCTCCTCGCCGGCGGCGAAGCCCTGGACGACGGTGGTGAGGTCGCCCTGCAGCAGCAGGCACTCGGTCAGCTGGGCGGCGTCACCGGCGTCGGCCAGCACCGTCACGGCGGACGACAGCAGCTGCTGCGCCGCACCCGGCCGCGCGCGGCGCAGCGCGACCGCCGCCCGCCCCACCTGGCAGCCGGCGACGTCGTGCACCCGGCCGAGCCGCTCGTACGCCTCCTGCGCGGCCGCGAACCCACGCTCGGCCGCCGCGAGGTCACCGCGGCCCAGCGCCTGCCGCGCCTGGTTCTCCCGCGCCAGGGCGTGGGCGGCGTCGTCTCCGGTCAGCGCGTGCAGGTCGGCGGCCAGGCCGAGCTGCTGAGCGGCGGCCTCGTGGTCGCCGACGCGGGCGGCCAGCGCCGCGAGGTTGGCGTGCGCGTGCCCGGCCAGCCCCGGGTCGCGTTCGTGCGCGACGGCGAGCGCGCGGCGCAGCGCCGCCTCGGCCTCCGCCGCCCGGCCCAGGCTCAGCAGCGAGACGCCGCGGCTGTTGTGCAGCGCGAACACGAGGACGGCAGGCGGCTCAGCGGCCGGGGCGACGGCGGCCCCTTGGGCGGGAACGGGCCCGTCTGCGGGAACGGCGTCGTGCTGGGCGATGTTGTCGGTGCGCGCCCGTACAGTAGGTGGCCCACCCGGCCGGGAGGGGTGGGTACTCCCCCGCTCCGGCCCGCCGTCGACGTCAGCGGGAACGGGACCGTCGGCGGGCACGGCGTCGTGCTGGGCGATGTTGTCGGTGCGCGCCCGTACAGTAGGTGGCCCACCCGGCCGGGAGGGGTGGGTACTCCCCCGCTCCGGCCCGCCATCGACGCCCGCGCCGGCCGGGCCACCGACCGCCGCCGGGTCACCGCCGGCAGCCAGGTCACCGACGGCGGCTGCGGCGGCGTCGAGGTCGCGCAGCGCATCGGTGCTGCGGCCCAGTCGCTCCAGCGTCTGCGCGCGGTTGACCAGCGTCGCCGCGCGGGTGGCCGGGCCGCCCAGGGCCAGGCTCTCGTCGGCCAGCGTCAGGGCGGCGGGGAGGTCGCCTCGATCGTCGGCGGCCATCGAGAGCAGGTGCAGGGTGCGGGCGCGCAGGTCGCGGCCCTCGGCGTCGTCGCTGCCCTCCGTCGCGGCTCGGATCCCGGCGAGCATCGCCTCGGCCGCATCCGGCCGGCCCGCCGCCAGCTCCGCCGCGGCTGCGGCGAGCGAGCGGCCGTGCGCCGCCCAGCGCGGGCCGTACGGCGCCCCGCGGCCGTACGGCGCCGCGGGGCCGAGGCCGAGCTCGGCCCGGGCCGTCACGTGGCCGCCCGCTCGGTCAGCGTGGCGTCCGGCGCGGACGGCCGGGCCCGCGCGGCGGCGACGATCGCGGCCCGGCGGGCGAGGTCGTCCGGGCGCACCGGCTCGGGCGCGGTGGTCAGGTCCGGCGCGTAGACGAGCGCGGCCCGCTCGGCGGCCGGCAGCAGCAGCGCGGCCGCCGGGATCGTCGCCGTCCCGGTGAACCGGCCGTCGCGCGTCGGAGCGAGCGGGAAGTCCGCCGGGCCGAACCGGGCACGCAACACAGCGGGCGCCCATGGATCAGGCCCGGCCGGCACCGAGACCGCCACGACGGTGTCGTCGGCGCGCCGGATCGTCCAACTCGCCTCCGCGGCGGCGTCGACGCGACCCGGCGGGACGTCCGTCCAGTTCACCGGCGTCATTCCGCGCGCCACCAGCACGCCGGCGCCGTCGCCGGGGCCGCCGGCGGCGAGCGCGAGCCCGGCCCGCTCCGGGGTGACGACGGCGGCGGGCAGCGCGACGCCGTAGTCCTCGGCGACGAGGGCCAGCGCGGCCGCCAGCTCGGGGTGCCCGGGCGGCGGCGCGGCGACCGAGAGCGCCCGTTCCACCGCCTCGTCGTCGTCCAGCAGGTGCTCGGCCGCGGCGGCCGCGACGGCGCGCTCGGCCCGCAGCAGCACGCGGTCCAGCGCCGGCACCCCGGCGGCGGCCGAGGCGGGCCACCAGGCCTCGGCCCAGGTCAGCCGCGCGAGGGTACGGACGGCGCCGAGCACCCGCCGGTCCGCGGGAGCGGGCGCGACGTCGACGCCGTCCGGTGTCGCGTCCTGGACCGCGGCGGCGACGTCGGCACCGTACAACTCCCAGAGCCAGCCGAGCGCGCGCCCGGTGTCGTGGACCGTGGCGGACGGCAGCTCCGCCGGGCTGACGACGTCCCAGGTCAGCAGCGCGCCGGCGGCCTCGGCCAGCGCCGTCTGCTCCGGGTGCGCGGGCGGCGGCCCGACGCTCACGCCGTCGGCCGTGCGGGTGACGATCACGGCCGGACCTCCGCGTCGCGGGACAGCGCGGTGCGCAGCCGGTCGCGCTGGTCGAGGATGACCGAGCGCAGCACGCCGTCCAGGAGGTCCCAGCACTGACCGGCGTCGACGTCCTGGCCGCGCAGCTCGCGGCCGTGTAGCCGGACCCACAGCCGGCGCAGGTAGGCGGCCCGCACGTCACGCACCTCGGCCCGCAGCTCGTCCGGGACGGCGGCCGCCTCGGCCGGGGGCAACCGCAGCACGCGGTGCACGTACGCCTCGCGCCGCCAGCGCGACCGCAGCCGGGTCCGCGCGTCGCCGGGCGCCCAGCCGGCGGCGTCGCCGTCGCCCAGCGCCGGACCGGCCGCCCGTCCCAGCGCCAGCAGCACCCGGCCGGGCTCGCCGGCCAGCTGCCACGGCTGCGCGGACCGGCCGATCTCGGCGCCGACCAGCGCGGCGACGTCGCCGTCGATCGGGTGTCCCGTCGCGACCCCGGCGAACAGCCGCTCGAGGACGGAGCGGTCGAACGGCTTCGGCAGCCGCCGCTTCGACGCGGCGTCGCCGAGCCCGGGCGGCGCGACGGACGCGCGGTCGGTCAGGCCGTGGTCGCGGGCCGCGCCCGGCGGCTCCAGGTGCGCGGCGTCGCGGCTGCCGTGGCCGCCGTCGACGAGCGCCGCCCAGGCCCGCGGCCCGGGCGCGGTGGCGCAGGTCGCCAGCACCTCGTCCAGCTGCGGCGGCGGTTCGGCCGGAGCGGACGGCGTCGCGCGCGCCGTCCAGGCCGCGTCCAGCCGGCGGGCCAGCTCGGCGGCGTGCGCGGGGTCGGTGACGTGGGCGCGCACGGCGGCCGCCGTGACCCGTCCGTCCGCCGTCCGAGCCGCCGCGACGGTGGCGGCAGCCAGCTCGGCGGCGCCCGCGACGTCGTCGGGGTGGCCGTGCCGGTGGGCCAGCTCGTAGCAGCGCTGGAAGTACCGCTCCTGCGGGTTGCCGTCGGTGACCCCGGCGCGCCGTCGTTCCCGCTTGACCAGCACGAACCAGGCCGCTGTCGCCGTCAGGACGGGTCCGGCGGCGGCCACCAGCCGGGTGAGCTCCGCCGCGTCGGCCGCGGCGACGGTGGCGCCGGCGAACCGCGGGTTCTGCGCCGGCCGCAGCACCAGCGGGTCGAGGATCAGCCGGACCGTGCGAACGAGCGGCCGGCCGGAGGCGTTGCTCAGCGGCGCGACGCCCGTCCCGAGGCCCGCCCAGGCCTGCGCCAGCAGCTGTTCGCGCGGGACCCGGGTGGCCGCGTCGAGGGTGGTCCCGCCGCGGCTGCTCACGGTGTCGGATTCTACCGACCGCCCGTTCGCCGACCTCGGTGTTCACCCGGTCGGGAGAGCGGCCCGCCACGAAGTACTCTTCTCCCCATGGCACGCAACGACGACCAGGAGACGCCCGAGAAGACCGGGCGCATCGCGCAGATCCGCCAGACGTACAAGATGGCGCGGCGGTCCGACCGCTGGGTCGGCTGGATCACGCTGGGCATCCTGCTCGGCGTCCTCGCGCTCGCGGTCGTCGTCGGCATCTTCGTCGGCCCGCTGTGGCTGTGGATCATCGTCGGCCTGCCCATCGCGCTGCTGGGCGCCGCCATCGTGTTCGGACGGCGGGCCGAGCGGGCCGCGTACTCCCAGATCGAGGGGCAGCCCGGCGCCGCCGCGGCCGCGCTCGGCACGCTGCGCCGCGGCTGGGAGACCACCCCCATGGTGGGCGCCAACCGCTACCAGGACGTCGTCCACCGCGCCGTCGGCCGGCCCGGCATCGTGCTGATCGGCGAGGGCAGCGTCCCCGGCCGGGTCGCCAACCTGCTCGCGCAGGAGAAGAAGCGGCACAGCCGGGTCGCGCCGGAGATGCCGGTCGTCGAGGTCATCGTCGGGCGCGAAGAGGGCCAGGTACCACTCCCCCGGCTCACCCGGCACCTCAACAAGCTGCCGAAGAACATCCGCCCGGCCGAGGTCACGGAGCTGCGGGCGCGGCTGCGCGCGCTCGGCAGCACGCCCATCGGCATCCCGAAGGGCCCGCTGCCCAAGGGCGCCCGCATCCCGCGCGGCACCCAGATGCCCGGGCGCTGAGCCCGGGCCCGCTCAGCGGGCGTTCACGACCACCGTGTTCGACGCGAGGTCGTGCAGGCCGCGGCCGTCGCGCATGGCCACCACCGGCGGGATGATCAGCGCGATCATCAGCGTCCGCACCGCCGCGATGACCGGACTGATGCGCCGTCCGCCCAGGTGAGCGACGCGCAGCCCGAGCATCAGCTGCCCCAGGCTGCCGCCGGCCAGCGTCGTCGACGCCACCACCAGCAGGTACCAACAGATCAGCGGCAGCCAGAACACGTCGCTCTGCGCGTCCCACACGCCGGAGTTCCCGCCGGTGATGATGAACGCGACCAGGTTGCCAGCCAGCCAGTCGAGCAGCAGCGCGGCGAAACGCCGTCCCCAGCCGGCCGCCGAGCCGGGGCCGTGGTCGGGCAGCTGCAGATCGGGGGACGTGGAGCTCACCCTGTGAGCCTAGGCGGTCGGCGCCGCGCCCCGCAGACCGCCTCCACATCGCACGTAACACTGGCGAAACAATCGGGACACGGCCGGGAAATCCCAGGAATCTAGCGTCCGGACCACGAGGGTCATACGGTCAACGCCGACTGTGACGGATGCGGATACTGCGCCGCCGAGGCGCGAAGGAGATGCGGATGTTCACCAACCCGGACGAACTGCTGAAGTTCGTCAAGGACGAGGGCGTCGAGTTCATCGATGTCCGCTTCTGCGACCTGCCAGGCGTCATGCAGCACTTCAACGTGCCGGCCTCGGCCTTCGACGCCGACGCCATCGCCGAGGGCCTCATGTTCGACGGCTCCTCGATCCGCGGCTTCCAGGCCATCCACGAGTCCGACATGAAGCTCATGGCCGACCCCGCCACGGCGTTCGTCGACCCGTTCCGCAAGGCCAAGACCCTCGCGCTGAACTTCTCCATCGTCGACCCCTTCACCAACGAGCCGTACAGCCGCGACCCGCGCAACATCGCGGCCAAGGCCGAGGCGTACCTCGCCAGCTCCGGCATCGCCGACACCGTCTACTTCGGCCCCGAGGCCGAGTTCTACGTCTTCGACGACGTCCGCTTCGAGACCAAGGCGAACGCCGGCTACTACCACATCGACTCCATCGAGGGCGCCTGGAACACCGGCCGCGTCGAGGAGGGTGGCAACCGCGGCTACAAGACGCGGTACAAGGGCGGCTACTTCCCCGTCCCGCCGGTCGACCACTACGCCGACCTGCGCGACGACATGGTGAAGGCGCTCACCGGCGTCGGCGTCGAGATCGAGCGGGCCCACCACGAGGTCGGCACCGCCGGCCAGGCCGAGATCAACTACAAGTTCGACACCCTCAAGCACGCCGGCGACCGCCTGATGCTGTTCAAGTACATCATCAAGAACGTCGCCTGGGAGGCCGGCAAGACCGCCACGTTCATGCCGAAGCCGCTGTTCGGCGACAACGGCTCGGGCATGCACTGCCACCAGTCGCTCTGGAAGAACGGCGACCCGCTCTTCTACGACGAGCTCGGCTACGGCGGCCTGTCCGACATGGCGCGCTGGTACATCGGCGGCCTGATCAAGCACGCCGACTCGCTGCTGGCCTGGACCAACCCGACGGTGAACTCGTACCACCGCCTGGTGCCGGGCTTCGAGGCGCCGGTCAACCTGGTCTATTCGCAGCGCAACCGGTCGGCGGCGGTCCGCATCCCCGTCACCGGCACGTCGCCGAAGGCCAAGCGCATCGAGTTCCGCGTCCCGGACCCGTCCAGCAACCCGTACCTCGCCTTCTCCGCCATGCTCATGGCCGGCGTCGACGGCATCCGCAACAAGATCGAGCCGCCCGAGCCGGTCGACAAGGACCTGTACGAGCTGCCGCCCGAGGAGCACGCCAGCATCGCCACCGTCCCGGCGTCTCTCGGCGAGGCCCTCGACGCTCTCGAGTCCGACCACGACTACCTCCTCGAGGGCGGCGTCTTCACCGACGACCTGGTCGAGACCTGGATCGACTGGAAGCGCACCAACGAGATCGACCCGATCCGGCTGCGTCCGCACCCGCACGAGTTCGAGCTCTACTTCGACATCTAGTCACGCGTGGGTGACACCCACCGGCTGAGTGCCTGAAAAAAGCCCCTGACCTGCGAAGACGCCTTCCAACGTCTTCCAGCGTCAGGGGTCGTTTCTGTTCGTCTGCGGCCTCAGTGCGGCCCACCGCGGCGACCCGGCACCATCCCAACGCAGCAATCAGCGCCTTCGTTTGGCGAGCCCTGGACCGACGGACTAGATGCTGTAGAACCCACGTCCGAGGTCCTTGCGTCGTCGTACGCCACCGTCCACCACGAGCGTCTCAAGCTCCCACCGCAGCTCGTGCTTCCACCGCACCGCGCCGGAGGCCTCGACCTCGTCATCGACCAGCTGCGGATGGTCGCGCTCTACGGCCCCGTAGATGTCGCTTAGGTGGACGGCATCACCATCGCGCTCGCGCCGGATGACGAGCGGGAGCAGCTTGGCGAACTCCTGACGGCGACTCATGGCGATGAGCGTAGATGCGGCCGCCGACGGAGTGTGTCGGCGGCCCTTCGTAGTCTTCTGCCGAAGCCGGGGTCATAGGTGTGTCGCGGGAGGGCAGGCTGTCCTGCCTTGCGCCCGCCGCGCCACACCGCGAGGGTGGCCCCCGATCCCGACCCGGGGATGGAAGAATGACACCGATGTAACTCTCGACAGGAGGTCCGTGCGCGATGACCATCGCGACGCCCCTTGCCGACGAGCGGGACGAATTCCCGACCGTTGCCGAGGCGTACAAGACCAAGCTCGGCAAGATGTATCAGGGCACCGTGGAGGACTTCCTCGACCTCCAGGGCAAGAAGCTCAAGGGCAAGGTGCAGCTGGTGTTCTTCTCTCCGCCGTTCCCGCTCAAGCGGAAGAAGAAGTACGGCAACAAGGACGGCGACGAGTACCTGGCCTGGCTCCAGAAGCTCGCTCCCCGGCTGGCAGACCTCCTCACCGAGGACGGCTCACTCGTGGTCGAGATCGGGAACGCCTGGGATCCGGGCAAGCCGACCATGTCGCTCTTGCCGCTCCAGTCCCTGATGGCCATCGCCGAGGGCGGTGACCTCAACATCTGCCAGCAATTCGTCTGCAACAACCCCGCGCGGCTGCCGACGCCGGCCCAGTGGGTCAACATCGAGCGCATCAGGGTCAAGGACTCCTACACCCACCTGTGGTGGATGTCGAAGTCCGAGCGGCCGAAGGCCAGCAACCGCAACGTCCTGCAGGACTACAGCCCCTCGATGCAGGCGCTGCTCAAGCGGGGTCACTACAACCACGGCACCCGCGACTCCGGCTACGACATCGGCGAGACATCTTTCCTCACCAACAACGGCGGCGCGATCCCCTCCAACGTCTTCAACTTCAGCAATACCGTCGCGAACGACGCCTACCGGCGGTACTGCCGAGAACACGGCCTCAAGCCACACCCCGCGCCCATGCAGGCCAAGCTCGCCGACTGGTTCATCCGCTTTCTGACCGACAAGGACGACCTCGTGTTCGACCCGTTCGGGGGCAGCAACACGACGGGTGCGATGGCCGAGCAGCTCGGCCGCCGGTGGCTCGCGGTCGAGCCCCTCGCGGACTACATCGCCGGCTCGAAGGGGCGATTCGAGCAGTTCCGTGCGGCTGGCTCAGAAGTTTCCTGAGCTCCAGCCTTAACAACTCCCCTGCGAGCTGTCTTCTATTAGGTGTCACACCTTGAGGCGGTCCGACCGAGACCGCCCGACAGAGCCAAGGGAGAACCGCGTGACTATCACGACCGCTGACGACCCGTTCGCAGCCCAGAAGGATCTGGTGAAGCGGCTCGACAACTCGGGCTGGGACCTCATCATCGGCGATGCCTTCGTGCGAGGCATGCGCGACATCGGCTACAAGAGCACGTCCTACGCCGTCGCCGAGATCAACGACAACTCCATCCAGGCCAACGCGACCTGGGTCGACATCGTGTTCGGCTTCAACAAGGGCAGTGTCAAGCCGGCGCAGGTCGCCGTCATCGACGACGGCTGGGGGATGCTGCCCGACATGGTCCGCGCTTCGCTGGTGTGGGGCGCCGGGACCCGGTACGCCGACCGTCGCGGCTTCGGCAAGTACGGCTACGGGCTGCCGTCGGCGTCAGTCAGCCAGTGCAAGCGGGTCGAGGTCTACTCGAAGGTCGAGGGCGGCGACTGGGCGATGTGCTACCTCGACGTCCAGGAGATCAGCGACGGAAGGTGGACCAGCAAGCACCGCATCAACACCCCCACTCCGATGCCGCAGGAGCCGCCCGCCTTCGTCGTCGAGCACCTCAAGACGGCGAAGCGCTGGCCGATGGCCCACGGCACAGTGGTGGTCTGGGACAAGCTGGACGACACCCGTCTCGACTACAAGACCCGGGCCGCGCTGCGCGACAGCCTGGTCCGAGACCTCGGCGTGATCTACCGCAACCACCTGGTGGACGTCCCGATGACCGTCGACGGCGTCAACGTCGAGCCGTGCGACCCCCTCTTCCTGACGCCGGGCTTCCGCTACTTCCAGCTCGACGACGACCGGGCAGTAGAGCTGCCGAGCGCGGTGATCGAGGTCCCCGACCCGGATACCAAGGTCGTGAAGGGCACGATGCGCGTCCGCTTCTCGCGATTGCCCGCCACGTTCTACCGCAAGCCCGACGCGAAGCAGACAACAACCTCCGGCCCCGGCGTGTTCAACGAGCGTGCCTCCATCGCCGACGACCACCAGGGCATCATCTTCCTCCGCAACGGTCGGCAGATCGGCGTCGTGAAGCCACCGCGCAACTGGGGTGCGTTCTCCAACCCGACGACCGACCGCTACTGGAAGATCGAGGTCGACTTCGACGCGACGTTGGACGACGAGTTCGCCATGACCACCGCAAAGCAGCAGGTGGTGCCGTCCCAAGGCATCTGGGACCGCCTGAACGACAAGGCCAAGATTGCGGAGAACGTCGCCACGATGCGCGCCACCTACAAGAAGGAGACCGCGCAGATTCGCAGCAGCGCCGAGGAGCGCAAGAAGGCCTCGATCAGCGCGCTGGAGAACGCCGAGAAGTTCAAGACCACCAAGCCGCCCAGGGACACGCAGGCCCGACGCGACGAGGCCTCCAAGAACCTCGAGGACGAGGCCAGGCGCCGGGCCAAGCAATCCGGTGTCGACGAGAACACCGTCAAGAAGGAGCTGACCGCGAAGCAGGTGGATGAGCCGCGGGCCGTCGAGACCGAGGACCTGCCGGGCGCCCCGTTCTTCCGCTGCATCCAGCGCGGTGGCCAGCGGGTCCTGCTCATCAACCAGGCGCACCCGTTCTACACCGACCTGTACGGCGGACCTGGATCGAGTCTGCGCCTGCGCGCTGCCCTGGAGCTCCTGCTCTGGACGCTGGGCGACGGGGAAGTAGATGCCGAGCCGGACTCGCCGCGCCGCAAGTTCTACGAGGCGGAGCGCCAGACGATCTGGTCGCCCAACCTGAAGACGGCGCTCGAGGCGCTGCGGAAGATCGAGGTGCCCGACGACGAGGACGAGGGACCGACAGCCGCATGAGCCACGCAGCCGAGCTGTGAGCTATCGCACAGCTCGGCTGCTACTCTTGAGTCACAACTACATAACTAGCAGGGGTTCGTCTTCATGCTTGGGCAATGACCTGGGCCAACCGGCGATGTCGAGCCACCACTCCGTGATCCTCACACCCATCCGGGTGCCCCTGACGACCAATTCGATCGAAGGGACACACCTCACGATGGGTGTTTTGCATGTGTTGAGCGAGCCCTCGCTCGACTACCTGATCGCCACCGCCCAGGCCGACCCGGCCGACGACACGGTGGCCATGAACGACATCATCCGGCGGTTCGAGCCGCTGGTGCAGACGATCTCCCGGTCGCTCTCGACTGACCCTCACGTCCGGCAGGACCTGGCTCAGGAGGCGAGGCTCGGCCTGGTCAAGGCCGTCCGCGCCCACCGTCCCGGGACGTCCGGCTTCCCGTCGTACGCCCGGCGCTACATGCGTGGAGCGGTACTCCGGTTCGTCGGCTCGTACACCTCCCGCGAGGCCGCCCTCGACCCCAAGGACGAGTTCTGGGCCATCCCGGTCACGCCAGTCGCGCTCACCGAGATCACCGACGTGTTCGCTGTTCTGACGCCTGACCAGCGGCGGGTGGCCATCGCCCGGTACGTCGGCAACGACCGGATGACCGAGATCGCGACCGACCTGGGCACCAGCCCGTCGGCGGTCAGCCAGCGGCTCCGCACCATCCACCGGGCACTCCGTCCGATCTTGGCGGCGGCGGTGGCGGCATGAACAACGACTTCAGCGCAATGTTCCAGATCTTCCCCCCGGCAGCCGCCAGGACAGGTTTGCTGGGCGCCAGCAACTCCACCATGAGCACGGGGGCCGAGCAGTGAGCAACGACAAGACCCTGGCGGACCTCCTTTGGTCCGCCTCCACCGCCGACGACATCGAGCAGATCCTCAACATGGTGATCGGCGCCTCGGGCCTGACGGTCATCCCGGTGGGACGACCGAACAACATCGGCACGATCCGCATGGCGTCCGACCCGGGACTTGCCCTGATCGAGCGCCTGACCAACGGCATCGACAGCCTGCTCGAGCTGGCCGTTCTGCTGCACCCGGATGCTGCTCCCAAGACCCCCCAGGAAGCAGCCAAGCTGCTCGGTGTACCCGCGGGCGGCATCCAGGAGATGACCGAGACTGAGCGCCGGGCGCTTGCCGAGCGCCTGATCATTTCGATGCACGAGTCGAACAACAAGCGCCGGCCGTCGGTGCGCGTCGACGACCGGGGTGTGGGACAGCACCCGTCGATGTTCTGGAAGACGCTGCTCTCGCTGAACGAGTCCAACAAGGTCGGCATGCCCTACACCATGGGCACGTACGGACAGGGGGGCTCGGTGACGTTCGGCTTCAGCCGGTACACGCTGATCCTGTCGCGTCGTCACCCCGACCTGCTCGAGGAGGGTCAGGAGGACCTGGTCGGCTGGACCGTCGTCTACGAGGAACAGACTGACCCGAGCAAGAACATCCTGCCGCGGTACGTGTGGGTCGTGCAGGAAGACGGCACGCCGTTCACGCTCCCGGCCAGTCTGTTCCCGGACTTCCCGCACGGTGCTCGGATCACACACGTGGAGTACGACGTCCAGAACCTCCAGGGCCCTTTCACCACGCAGCTGTGGCAGTTCCTGCACGCCGCGCTCTTCGAGCCGGTGCTGCCCTTCATCGTTACCGGGGACCGCAGCAACGACGTCAAGAAGAAGGACGGGACGCCGGACACCCGCGTGGTCATCGGCAACGCCACCCGCCTCGTCAACATCGCGAGCGCCAAGGGCGACCTCCAGCTCGGCGCCTACGACAGCCACACCATCGACCTGGGGACCGAATACGGCGCGGTCACAGTCGACTGGTGGGCGCTGGTGCGGCCCGAGGGCTCGACGTCCAAGAGCGATCCGGCGGCGTCCTACGTCGACGCCAACTCCGCCGTGTCCCTCACGCTCCACGGCCAGCGCCAGGACACCGAGCGCCGGACGTGGATCAAGGACCGGGCGAAGCTGCCGTTCCTGTTCAAGAACATGGTGGTCCACATCAACGCCAACGGTCTGCTGCCGCTCGGTCGCCGCGAGCTGTTCGCTTCGACCCGGGAGCGAGCGACCGAGAGCGAGCTGCGCAAGCTCATCTATGAGCGGGTTGGCGAGCTGATCCGGAGCAACGAGGACCTCAGGGCCCTCAACCGCAAGGAGAAGGAGCGCCTGCTCAAGCGCTCGACGGCGGCCACCAACGAGAAGATCCGCAAGCGGCTGGGGCAGTTCATCAAGTCGAAGCTGGCGGGCACCGCGAAGCCGGCCGGTTCCGGCAAGGGCTCGGGCACCGGTCCGTCGTCGGACAAGGGCACCTTCGCGGGTGGCGGCACGGACAAGTCGAAGTCCGGCGGCGGAGGCAGCAAGGGCGGCACCGGAGGCGGCGGTCGTAACATCGACGACGCCCACTTGCCGCACGTGCCGACGGAGATCGTGTTCGAGTCCAAGCAGGTGCGGATCGCTCAGGGGCGTGGCGCCTACGTCTGGGTCGACATCGACGCCAAGAACGGCTACCTGCCGGCCAACGACGAGGACCTGACGACGCGCATCGAGGGTGCCGAGGGTCACGGACTGTTCCTGTCCAGCCGCTCTAAGCTGCTGGGCGGCAAGAGCCGCTGGTCCTTCCTCGCCACCGAGGACACGTCGATCGGCGAGTACAAGCTGCACGTCGAGCTGATGACCGCCAACGGCGAGCTGACCGCCAGCCTGCCGATCCAGGTCGTTGCGCCCCCGAAGGAGCCGGCTCAGCCCAAGGGTGGGGCCGACGAAGAGACAGGGCCGGACGTGCGGTGGATCATCAAGGACGAGTGGCCGGATGGCTTCGACGCCCAGACCGTCGGCCGGGTCGACCAGGACGACGAGTCCACGATCATCTGGGTGAACCGTGACTACGACCTGCTCGCCAAGGCCCTGGCCTCCAGCACGCTGACGGCCGACCAGATCGAGGTCCGTGCCGACCGCTACCAGTTCCCGGTCGCCTGCGGGCTGTGGCTGCAGCACCACGAGGTCACCAAGATGGAGACGCCGCCCGAGGAGTCGTATCAACGCCGCGAGCTCCACCGGCTCGCTGAGGCCGTCCTGGTCGCGATGGACCCCGACGTCGAGCTGGCCGCGACCGATGGAGAGGGATGAGCGTAGGCATCGGCACGCCGACACCACGGCCAGGAGGCACTCTCCTGGCCGTGCTGCTCAACCCGCCCTCAAGTACGCGCGGCACGCGGACAACTGGGGCTGTCGCGCGCGCTGCCGATGTGCTCGGGTACGACGCGGTGACCACACTCAACCTGTGCGCCGAGCCAACACGGTCGGTGGTCGAGATCAACGACGTGCCGGGCGAAGCTTGGGTCCGGGCACGCGAGGGCCTATCAAGGGGGATCACGGTGGCGGACGCTGTGCTCGCTGCATGGGGCGTGTCCGGGATGGTCGGCACCGCTCGGCTGGCCCGTGAACGGCAGGTGGCGTGGCTGCACGAGCAGGCAGACCGGGCCGGGCTATCGAGCTTGTGGATGGTCGGCGGGGAGCCCCGCCACCCATCTCGCTGGCACCAGTACCTGTCCGATAAGTACGGCCGGACTGCCGGAGGATCGTTCGAGGAGCGCCTGGCCCAGGCGCTCGTCGCCACCCCGATCCGTCCGCTGGTCGCGTCGAGCGTGAGCGCAGCGAGGATGTCGACGTGAAGCGCAAGCCCTCGGCCAAGGTCGCCAGCGCTGCGGTGACCCACATTCAGCAGGCCGTCGAGGATGAGCTCGACTGGTTGTTCCGCTTGCAGCCGACCGAGGACTACGGCATCGACGCCCACGCCGACGTAGCCGACGGTGAGGATGTCCGTGGTCGGCTGCTGGCCCTGCAGATCAAGGGCGGCAAGAGCTGGTTCAGGGAGAAGGGTCCGGGCGGCTGGTGGTACCGGCCGGACAGAGAGCACGTGACCTACTGGCTGAACCACTCCTTGCCCGTGGTGATCGTGCTGTACAACAAGGTGACCGAGCTGTGCCACTGGCAGCTGATCAACCGCACGACGCTCGAGGAGACCTCGACAGCGGCTGGAAGGTGCTGGTGCCCGAGGCCCACGTGCTCAACGCCAGCGCCGTCCAGCCACTACGCGGAGCGGCTGAGGGCGATCCCTACGAACTGCGGCTACGCGAGCTGCGCCTGGCCAAGCCGTGGATGGAGATGCTCCAGAGCGGTACGCGGCTGGTCGTGGATTTCGCTGAGTGGATCAACAAGTCCTCGGGCCGCGGCTCGATCTCCATCGGGATCGACCACGAGGACGGTGAGGATCCGGAGCCGCTGGTCAGTTGGCACCTTGCGGTCGGCCCTTGGAGCTACAAGGAGGCGGTCCCCAAATTGTTCGCCTGGGCCGATGCCGATGTCCACGCCGAGACCTATGACCAATACGAGTACGACGACTACGAGGCCGAGTGCTCGATCTGGGACGAGGGTGACCAGTTCTTCACCGATGAGTTCGGCGCGTGGCGAGCAAGCCGCGAAGCGATGGGCCTTCGTCCCTATAACAACGCCGCTGGCGAGGTCGACTACTACCGCCTAGAGCTGACGCTGAACGAGCTGGGTAAGGCGTTCCTGGTTGTCGACAAGTTCGCCACCACGGGCCAACGTCAGTTCACCGAGCTGTGACCGCTCGGCCAACTAGGCTGCCGGGCATGGCCGGAGATCCTGACCCCTATGACAGCACGCTGCAGGTGATCGAGACGCGCATCACCACACTGGAGTCGGGCGCGCTAGCCTCCGGCGAGACGGGCGCGTGGACGCAGGAGGACATGGACAAGGAGCTGGCCGCGCTGCGGAATGACCATGCCGAGCTCAATCGTCATTGGCAGTTTGCGACGCAGACGGTGGCCGACGGCGAACCGGCCCGATGCGGGGCGGCCTGCGGCGAACCATGCAATTGTGCAACAGCGCGAGAGCTGTTCGCGAAATACCTGTAGAACGAAGCTGATGCTTGCCTGGTTCGGCCGCTTCGGCTCATCGCCGAGTGATGGGCGGACGACTGTGGAACTGCTCGAATCGCCCCTTCGAGCCGGCGATGTAGTCCGCGAGGGGCTCGACCGCGAGCCACCGGCGGCCGAGCTGCTCGGCCATCGCACCCGTCGTGTTGCTGCCCCCGAACGGGTCGAACACGAGGTCGTCCTTGTCGGTCAGAAAGCGGATGAACCAGTCGGCGAGCTTGGCCTGCATGGGCGCGGGGTGTGGCTTGAGGCCGTGTTCTCGGCAGTACCGCCGGTAGGCGTCGTTCGCGACGGTATTGCTGAAGTTGAAGACGTTGGAGGGGATCGCGCCGCCGTTGTTGGTGAGGAAAGATGTCTCGCCGATGTCGTAGCCGGAGTCGCGGGTGCCGTGGTTGTAGTGACCCCGCTTGAGCAGCGCCTGCATCGAGGGGCTGTAGTCCTGCAGGACGTTGCGGTTGCTGGCCTTCGGCCGCTCGGACTTCGACATCCACCACAGGTGGGTGTAGGAGTCCTTGACCCTGATGCGCTCGATGTTGACCCACTGGGCCGGCGTCGGCAGCCGCGCGGGGTTGTTGCAGACGAACTGCTGGCAGATGTTGAGGTCACCGCCCTCGGCGATGGCCATCAGGGACTGGAGCGGCAAGAGCGACATGGTCGGCTTGCCCGGATCCCAGGCGTTCCCGATCTCGACCACGAGTGAGCCGTCCTCGGTGAGGAGGTCTGCCAGCCGGGGAGCGAGCTTCTGGAGCCAGGCCAGGTACTCGTCGCCGTCCTTGTTGCCGTACTTCTTCTTCCGCTTGAGCGGGAACGGCGGAGAGAAGAACACCAGCTGCACCTTGCCCTTGAGCTTCTTGCCCTGGAGGTCGAGGAAGTCCTCGACCTTGCCGCGGAACACAGCACCAAGCTCAGTCTCGTAGGCCACTGAGACCTCCGGAGCCATAGCCCCAGCGCTGTGGCGATCGAGGGCGGTCATGGCGCGCACTCGTGACGGCCTCGATCTACGCGAAAGCCGTTCCAGTCGAGAGCTTGACCATAGCTTGCGGAGAGGAGGGCGCTCCATCGATGGAATGGAGCCGCCGGCACCGGAGCGATTCGGAGATCGAGCGGCGAATCGGCCCGGCGCGGTACCGCCTGGACGTGCCACTACCACGGCCATCGAGAGGCCGGCCCAAGATCCGTAGGAGTCGGAGACTGAGCACTGCAACCATTCCGAAGAACTTGATTGCGTCCCAGGCGAGGACTAGGACGACGAGGTTGAGCCAGCCAGGTGCGCCGGTTGCGATTGCCAGCGAAATCGCGTGCACCGCCGCCACGCACCCGAGTGCGAGTGCGCAGAGCGCGGCGGCCGCGCCGATGGTCGGGCGCGAGGTACGGACGCAGCGGATGAGCACGTTGGACGGTGCGCATGCCTGGAGAAGCCTCTGGGCAAACGTGGCGAGAATGACGACGGGCACCGCGATGAGCAGGAGCAGCATCGCAACCTCCGGGGTGGGTGACGAGGAATCCTGCATAGGTGGAACCGTCCGTCTCGCCGAGCCCAACCGGGCCGCCTGTGGATCGAGGTAGCAAGGACGGTCCTATGGCGCCCCGACGGCCGCGAAGTCGGCGGCGACACCGAGCTCAACCGGCGGCCTCTCAGCGGCGCTGTCGGCGGCACGCCGCGCGGCTTGTAGAGCACGCCGCCGATCCGCCCGTTGAGCATCGGTCGACGCTCCCCCTCCTGTGGGAAGGTCCGAGTTGACCCTGTACCGGTCGCGGTAGGCTGCTACGACCGCCTCGACCCAGGCCTCACTCACGAAACCTCCTTGACCATCCTCGACAACTTCCAAGGGCCACTTACCGCTTGCCGTCCGGGACGAGTTGCCGGCGCGTTACCAACCCATGGTCTGGCTCGGTGCCGAACTCGGGATGCGGCAGGGCGAGATATTCGGCCTCTCCCCCGAGGACATCGACGTCGAGCGTGGCGAGGTGCACGTTCGGCGCCAGGTGAAGTTGGTCAGCAACAAGCAGATGTTCGGCCTCCCGAAGGGGCGCAAGGTCCGAGACGTGCCGCTGCCCGACGCCGTTCTAGAGGCGATCAACGCACACATGACCGCCTACCCACCGATCGAGGTAACGCTCCCCTGGGACAGAACGGATGAGAAGCCCACGACCTTCTCGCTCCTGCTTTACAGCCGCGAGAAGAAGGCGCTGGGACGGAACTACATCAACACGTTCATTTGGAAGCCAGCCTTGAAGCGCGCCGGAGTGCCTGTGACGCGCGAGAACGGCAGCCACGCCCTGCGACACTTCTACGCCAGCACAGCGCTCCATGAAGGTGAGTCGATCAAGGCCCTCAGCGAGTACCTCGGTCACGCCGACCCCGGCTTCACCTTGCGCACCTACACCCACCTCGTCGAGGACAGTGCCGAGCGCACCAAGCGAGCTGTCGACGCCGTATTCGGGCACCGGACGCCGGAGCCTGAACCGGGCGATGCACAACCGGACGACGACGAGCTCGTCGATGACGTGAAGCCCGACGAGGACAGCGACGATGCTGTCTGAGCGCGCACAGTCGGCGTCATGCCCAGCCATCGACCAGAGCCGCGAAACGGTCGAACTCGGGTCGAGCCGCCGGCGCCCACGTGCGAGCGCTGCGGCCATGTGCGGCCCCAGCGCGGCCCGTGGGACCTGAATTTCGGCGTTTGCGCAGGCCAAGGCACGAGTGCGGTCAGAACTACGACATCTGATCGCAGGGCAGTCCCCCGACGGGAGCCGCCGGCCGCCTGCCTCGAGGCGCGGCCGGCGGTTCTCTCGTTCTACCGCCGCACGGCCCGCTCGTGGATGGCCCGCATCCGCTCGTCGAACGGCGGCACCGGCCCCACGACCTCCAGGCCCGGGACGACGTCAGTGATGGGGAGGGCGCTGACGGGGGCGGGCGGCAGCCCCCAGCCGGCCCGCCAGCCGGACAGCTGGGCGCTGGACGCGGCGTAGACGATGCGGCCGAGGCCGACCCACCCGTGCGCGGCGGCGCACATCGGGCAGTGCTCGCCGGACGTGTAGACGGTGGCGCCGGCCCGCTCCTGCGCCGTCAGGTGCCGCCCGGCCCACTGCGCCAGCGCCAGCTCCGGATGCGCGGTCTCGTCGCCGGTGGATGTCTCGTGGTTGTGGTCCTCGGCCAGCACGGCGCCGTCGGCGCTCACCAGCACCGACCCGAACGGCCCGTCGCCGGCGGCCAGCGCGGCCTCGGCCAGCTCGACGCACCGTTCGAGGTGCGCGGAGTCAGCGAGCGTCATCGCTGTTCCGTTTGATCCAACCCCATGCCGACGTGGCCAGGAACAGGACCACGCCGATGAAGAAGAGCCAGAGCAGGCCCTTGATGACCAGTCCCAGCACCGAGATGACCAGCCAGGCCACGAGCAAGAGCAGAATGATTCCCCACATGCCGCCATTATCGCGGCCGGAGCGGGGTCAGCGGGCGTCGTCGTAGAAGAGGCGTTCGACGACGGAGCGGGCCTTGCGGGCGCAGCGGTGGTAGTCGTCGACGAAGAGGGTGGATTCGCCGGCGCCGTAGCCGAGGACCTGGGAGACCGCGGCCAGCGTCTTGGGGTCCTTGGGCAGCATGTCCGACGGGCGGCCGGTGACGAGGACGGTGGCGTTGCGGATGCGGGCCGCCAGCCGCCAGGAGTCCTCCAGGACCGAGCGGTCGTCCGCCGCCAGCAGGCCGGCCGAGACGGCGGCGGCCAGCGCGCCGGGCGTCGACGTGGTGCGGAGGGCGGGCACGGACGAGGCGTGCCGCAGCTGCAGCAGCTGCGCCGTCCACTCGACGTCCGCCAGGCCGCCGGGCCCCAGCTTGAGGTGCATGGACGGGTCGGCGCCGCGGGGCAGCCGCTCGGACTCGACGCGCGCCTTGATGCGCCGCACGTCGCGAAGCTGCCCGTCGGTGAGGCCGGCGGTCGGCCAGCGCAGGGGGTCGATCAGGGCGGAGAAGCGCCGCAGCAGCTCGGGGTCGCCGCAGCACGGGGCCGCCCGCAGCAGCGCCTGCCGCTCCCACACCTCGCCCCACCGGTCGTAGTACGCGGCATAGGAGGCCAGCGTCCGCACCAGCGGCCCCTGCTTGCCCTCGGGCCGCAGCGCCGCGTCGACGGTGAGGGACGGCTCGGGCGAGGGCAGCGACAGCAGCCGGGTCAGCTCGTTGGCGACGGCGAGCGCCGCGGACGCCGCCTGGGTCTCGTCCTCGTCGGGGTACGGCGTGTGGACGAACAAGACGTCGGCGTCGGACGCGTACCCCATCTCGCGGCCGCCGAGCCGGCCCATCGCGACGACGGCCAGGCGGGTCGGCAGCGGCCCGCCGCGCGAGGCCTCGACGGCGCGGGTGGCGGCGGCCAGCGCGCCGGACAGCGTGGCCTCCGCGATGGCCGTCAGCGCCTCCCCGACGGCCTCGACGGGGGCCGCGGCGGCGAGGTCGGCGACGGTGACGCGGAACAGCTCGCGCCGCCGCATGGCGCGCACGACGCCGATGGCGGCGACGGGGTCGTCGTGGCGCTGGACGCCGGCCAGCACCTCCTTCTCCAGCGGCCCGCGCTCGCGCAGCCGCAGCGCGTCGTCGTCGCCGAGCATGGCGACCGACTCGGGCGCGCGCAGCAGCAGCTCGGTGGCGTACCGGCCGGACGCCAGCACGCGCGCCATGCGCTCGGCCGCCGCGCCGTCGTCGCGCAGCAGCCGCAGGTACCAGGGCGTCGTGCCCAGCGCCTCGCTGACCTTGCGGAACCCGGCCAGCCCGGTGTCGGGCTCGGGGGCGTCGGCGAACCAGCCGAGCAGCACCGGCAGCAGCGTCCGCTGGATCGCCGCCCGCCGCGACACGCCCGTCGTCAGCGCCTCGAGGTGCCGCAGCGCCCCCGCGGGGTCGGCGTACCCGAGCGCCCGCAGCCGGGCCAGCGCCGCCTCGGGGCTGAGCCGGACGCCGTCGCCGGGCAGCCGCGCGACGGCGGACAGCAGCGGCCGGTAGAACAGCTTCTCGTGCAGCCGCCGCACCTCGCGCGCCTGCTGGTGCCAGACGTCGTCCAGCTCCGCCGGCTGCCGCAGCGCCAGCGACCGCGCGAGCACGCGCAGCAGCTCGTCGGAGTCGGGGACGACGTGGGTGCGGCGCAGCCCGCGCAGCTGGATGCGGTGCTCGAACGTGCGCAGGAACCGGTACGCGGCGTCGAGCACGGCGCCGTCGTCGCGCCCGACGTACCCGCCGGCGGTCAGCGCCGCGAGCGCGCCCAGCGTGTTGCCGTCGTGCAGGCTGACGTCGGCGCGGCCGTGCACCAGCTGCAGCAGCTGGACGGCGAACTCGACGTCGCGCAGCCCGCCGGGACCGAGCTTGAGCTGACGGTCGGCCTCGGCCGGGCGGATGTGGTCCTCGACCCGCCGCCGCATGGCGTGCACGTCGTCGACGAAGTGGTCGCGGCCGGCCGCGGTCCACACCATCGGCATGACGGCGTCGACGTACTGCTGGCCGAGCTCGCGGTCGCCGGCCACCGGACGGGCTTTGAGCAGCGCCTGGAACTCCCAGGTCTTCGCCCAATCGCGGTAGTAGGCGGCGTGGCTGGCGACGGTGCGCACCAGCGGCCCCTGCTTGCCCTCGGGCCGCAGGGCCGCGTCGACCGGCCAGATGGTGCCCTCGCCGGTGTACACGGAGCAGGCCCGCATGAGCGCCGTGGCCAGCGTCGTCGCGGTGGTCAGCCAGCCGGTCGCGTCGTCGGGCGCGTCGGCGGGCGGCTCGGCGACGAACACGACGTCGACGTCGGAGGCGTAGTTCAGCTCGCGGCCGCCGGCCTTGCCCATGGCGATGACGGCGAGCCGGCAGTCGGGCGCGCTGCCGGGCAGCCCGGCCCGGGCGACGGCGAGCGCGGCCTCGAGCGTGGCACCGGCGAGGTCGGCCAGATCGGCGGCGACGGCGGCGACGTCGAGCCGGTCGGCGAGGTCGAGCGCCGCCAGCGCCGTGACGTGGCGACGGTACGCCACCCGCAGCGCGTCGAGCAGATCGGCCTGCTCACCTGCGGCGACGGGCACGGCGGCGGCGGGGTCGGCCCCGACGGCGGTCAGCAGCGCGGCCCGGACGGCGTCGGCGCCGGGCCGGTCGCCGGGGTCCAGCGCGCCGAGGTCGCGCCAGTGGTCCGGATGCCGGCAGAGGTGGTCGGCCAGCGCCGAGCTGAACCCGAGGACGGCCAGCAGCCGGCGCCGGTGCGGCGAGTCGTCCGCCAGCAGCGCCCGCAGCTGCGCGCGTCGCGGCTCGGTCTCGAGCGCCGCCATCAGCCGGCCCACGCCGCGCAGCCCGAGGTCGGGGTCGGCGACGGCGGCCAGCGCGGCCACGAGGTCGGTGCCGGCGAGCCCGGCGAGCAGCGGGTCGTCGAGCTCGCGCTGCGCCGCGGCGGTGTCGGCGAACCCGGCCTTGGCCAGCGACGCGACGCGGCCCTCCGTCCGGTTCACAGACATGCGACCAACCTACCGCCGTCGTCCGACGGTCCTCGCCCGGGCCTCCGGCGTCGGCCCTTTGCAATGAGCACCTCTACGCACCACTCGACCGGGTGGTGCGTAGAGGTGCTCATTGCAAAGGCGGGGCGGGCCGGCTCACCACGCCAGCGTCCACCCCAGGGCGGCGGCGCCCAGCCCGGCACCCATGCTGACCAGGACGTTCGCCGCCCCGCGGGACCATGCGCCGTCCTCGAGCAGCCGCAGCGTCTCGTAGCCGAACGTGCTGTACGTGGTCAGCGCGCCGCAGAAGCCGGTCGCCAGCAGCGCCACCAGCTCGGGGTCACGCGACGGCGACCCGAGGACGAGGCCGAGGACGAACGACCCCACGACATTGACCACCAGCGTGCCCCACGGGAACGCGCCGTCGAGCCGGAGCTGCACCCAGCGGTCGACGACGTAGCGCAGCGGCGCGCCGACCGCCGCGCCGGCGGCCACCAGCAGCAGCGTCACGAGCCGCGGCCCACGTACCGGACGACCTCGACGTCGGCGAGGGTGATGAGGCCCTCCTCGACCAGCGGCGCGACCTCGTCGACGAACCGGTGCACGGGCTCGGCGCGGTCGACGATCACGACGGCGACCGGGAGGTCCTCGGACAGGCTGAGGATGCGCGTGGTGTGGATGTGGTTGGACGCGCCGAACCCCTCGATGCCGCGGAACACGCTGGCGCCGGCCAGCCCCGCGGCGTGCGCCCGGTGCACGATCTCGGTGTACAGCGGCCGGCCGTGCCAGGTGTCGTTCTCGCCGACGACGATGGTCAGCCGCCGGGCGGGTCCCTCCAGCGTCATGCGCGTCTCCTTCCTCGCAGGGCCCGGGTGGCCGCGGTCCCGATCCAGACCGCTGACAGCGCCAGCACCGGCGTCACCAGGTAGTACGTCAGGGCGGCGGCGACCCGGCCGTCGGCCAGCAGCCGCTGGGTGTCCACCGCGTAGGTGGAGAACGTGGTGTACCCGCCCAGCACGCCGATGCCGAGGAACGGGCGCAGCAGCCGGTGCGGCGCGGTGAGGTCGAGCAGCACCGCCATGAGCACGCCGATCAGCAGGCAGCCGGACACGTTGACGACGAGGATCGCCCACGGCCAGCCGGTGCCGGCGTCGGCCTGCAGCGACGCCGCGCCGTGGCGGGCCAGCGCGCCGAGCACGCCGCCCGCGGCGATGACCGCGAGCACCGGCGCCTGGCGGCGCAGCCTGGACACCGTCCGAGCCTAGCGGCGGTCCGCGCCCGCCGCCTCGACGATGCGGGCGAACCGGGTGGCCAGCTCGCGTCCGGCGGCGACGACATCAGCGTCGCGGCCGGCCAGCTCGCGCAGCACCGGCGCCGCGTCGACGTCGCCCAGCTCTGCCGCCCAGCCGGCGAACGTCGGCTCGGACACCTCCGGGTGGAACTGCACGCCCCACGCCGCCGCGCCGACCCGGAACGCCTGGTGCGGGTACATCGCCGACGACCCGAGCCAGACGGCGCCGGGCGGCAGCTCCGCGACGGCGTCGGCGTGCATGCTCGGGCCGGGGAACGGGTCGGCCAGCCCGCCGAGCAGCGGGTCGCCGGCCGCCTCGGGGCGCCAGTGGACGTCGACGACGCCCGCCTCGCGACCCGGCGCCGCCCCGACATCGACCGTCCCGCCGCACGCGACCGCCAGCAGCTGCGCGCCCAGGCAGATCCCGAGCGTCGGCGTGCCGTCCGCCGCGGCGGCGCGCAGCAGCACCCGCACCGCCGGCAGCCACGGCGCCGCGTCGTCGGCGTAGGCGTCGACCTGCCCGCCCAGCACGATCAGCCCGTCGCCCGGCGTCGAGGGGACGGCGTCGCCGGCGTAGGGCCGCAGCACCCGCACCTTCGCGCCGGCGTCCTCCAGCCAGCCGCCGAAGCGGTCCAGCGGACAGCCCGGCTCGTGCTCGACGACGTCGATCAACGGGTCACATCACCGGCAGCATCTTGGCCCGCTCGAACGCGGTGACCTGCAGGCTGTACTCGTTCCACTCGGCCCGCTTGTTGCGCAGGAAGAACTCGAAGACGTGCTCGCCCAGCGTCTCGGCGACCAGCTCGGAGTTCTCCATGGCCTCGATCGCCTCGTCCAGCGACGCCGGCAGCGGGTCGATGCCCATGGCCCGGCGCTCGCGGTCGGTCAGCGCCCACACGTCGTCCTCGGCGCCCGGCGGCAGCTCGTAGCCCTCCTCGATGCCCTTCAGCCCGGCCGCGAGGATGACGGCGTAGGCGAGGTACGGGTTGCAGGCGGAGTCGAGCGAACGGAACTCGACCCGCGCCGACTGGCCCTTGTCGGGCTTGTACATCGGGACGCGCACCAGCGCCGACCGGTTGTTGTGGCCCCAGCAGACGTAGGCCGGCGCCTCGCCGCCGCCGCGCAGCCGCTTGTAGGAGTTGACCCACTGGTTGGTGACGGCGGTGATCTCGGGCGCGTGCCGCAGCAGCCCGGCGATGAACGACCGCGCCGTCTTGGACAGCTGGTACTCCGCACCCGGCTCGTGGAAGACGTTGCGGTCGCCCTCGAACAGCGACACGTGGGTGTGCATGCCCGACCCCGGCCACGCGGTGAACGGCTTGGGCATGAACGACGCGTAGAGGTCCTGCGACAGCGCCACCTCGCGGACGACGGCGCGGAACGTCATGAGGTTGTCGGCCGTGGCCAGAGCGTCGGCGTAGCGCAGGTCGATCTCCTGCTGGCCGGGTGCGCCCTCGTGGTGGCTGAACTCGACCGAGATGCCCATGTCCTCGAGCATGGTGATGGTGTCGCGGCGGAAGTCCTGCGCGATGCCGTGTGCGGTGTGGTCGAAGAAGCCGCTGGCGTCGACGGGGGTCGGTTCCTCGCCGCCGGACGGCTGGTTCTTGAAGACGAAGAACTCGACCTCGGGGTGCGTGTAGAAGGTGAACCCCTGCTCCGCGGCCCGGCTGAGCGCGCGCTTGAGCACGTGCCGCGGGTCGGCGTACGACGGCGAGCCGTCGGGCATGAGGATGTCGCAGAACATGCGGGCCGTGCCGTTGGACCCACCCCGCCACGGGAGCACCTGGAACGTCGACGGATCGGGCTTGGCCAGCATGTCGGCCTCGTAGACGCGGGCGAACCCCTCGATGGCGGAGCCGTCGAAACCGATGCCCTCGGAGAACGCGTTCTCCAGCTCGGCCGGCGCGACCGCGACCGACTTCAGGAACCCGAGCACGTCGGTGAACCAGAGCCGGACGAACCGGATGTCGCGCTCTTCCAGCGACCGGAGGACGAACTGCTGCTGCTTCTCCACGTCGCCAGTGTGCCCCACGGGTGTGTCCGCCGGGTAGCGGGACGGTGACGGCCGTGGCATTAGGCTCGGACCGTGCCGCAGATCAGAATCGCGCTCGCTCAGGTGAACCCGACCGTCGGTGCGCTCGAGGCCAACGCGGACCTCGTCGTCCGCATGACCAAGCACGCCGCCGCGCAGCACGCCCACCTGGTCGCCTTCCCCGAGATGATGCTCACCGGCTATCCGGTCGAGGACCTCGCGCTGCGGGCGTCCTTCGTCGACGAATCGCGCGCCACGCTGGAGAAGCTGGCGGCCCGCCTCGACGGCGAGGGGCTCGGCGCCACCGCCGTCGTCGTCGGCTATCTGGGCCGCGACGACGCCACGGCCGGCCAGTTCCAGCTCGGGCGCCCCAAGGGCTCGCCGCAGAACGCCGTCGCCGTCCTCTACGGCGGGCGCGTGGTGGCCCGGCAGGCGAAGTACCACCTGCCCAACTACGGCGTGTTCGACGAAGCCCGCTACTTCGTCCCCGGCGACCACCTCGGCGTGTTCCGGCTGCACGGCATCGACGTCGCGCTGGCCGTCTGCGAGGACATCTGGCAGGACGGCGGGCCGGTCTCGGTCGCGCGCGAGGCGCGGGCCGGGCTGCTGCTCGTCGTCAACGGGTCGCCGTACGAGCGCAACAAGGACGACACCCGCCTCGACCTCGCCCGCCGCCGGGCCGCGGCCGCGCAGGCCACGCTGGCGTACGTCAACATGGTCGGCGGCCAGGACGAACTGGTCTTCGACGGCGACTCCCTGGTCGTGCGCCCCGACGGTGAGCTGCTCGCACGGGCGCCGCAGTTCGAGGAGGGCTGCCTGGTCGTCGACCTCCAGCTGCCCGAGGCGGTCGCGCCGGCGCCCGGCCCGTGGGGCATGACGCAGGAGCGCGTCGCCGGGTTCGCCGTCCACCGCAGCACGCTGACCACCGCGCCGCTGCCCGCGTACACGCCCGATCCCGGCGCGCTGGCGCCGCGGCTGTCCGACCTCGCCGAGGTGTACGCGGCCATCGTCACCGGGCTGCGCGACTACGTGCGCAAGAACGGCTTCTCGTCGGTGGTGCTGGGGCTGTCCGGCGGCATCGACTCCGCGCTGGTCGCCGCCATCGCCGTCGACGCGCTCGGGGCCGAGAACGTGCACGGGGTCTCGATGCCCAGCTCGTACTCGTCCGAGCACTCCAAGTCCGACGCTCAGCAGCTGGCCGAGCGCACCGGGCTGCGGTACCGGACCATCCCCATCGCGCCGATGGTCCGCACGTTCCTCGACAACGTCGAGCTGACCGGCCTGGCCGAGGAGAACCTGCAGGCCCGCGTGCGCGGCATGACGCTGATGGGGCTGTCGAACCAGGAGGGCCACCTCGTCCTCGCCACCGGCAACAAGACCGAGCTGGCGGTCGGCTACTCCACCATCTACGGCGACGCGGTCGGCGGCTATGCGCCGATCAAGGACGTGCCGAAGACGCTGACGTGGGAGCTGGCCCGCTGGCGCAACGCCACGGCGGCCGAGCGCGGCGAGACGCCGCCCATCCCCCAGGCTTCCATCGACAAGCCGCCGAGCGCCGAGCTGCGGCCCGGCCAGCTCGATTCCGACTCGCTGCCCGACTACCCGCTGCTCGACGACATCCTGTACCGGCACCTCGAGCAGGACCTCGGCGCCGGCGAGCTGCGCGCCGCCGGGTTCGACGCCGACCTCGTCGCCAAGGTGCTGCGCATGGTCGACACCGCCGAGTACAAGCGGCGGCAGTACCCGCCCGGCCCGAAGATCACCATGCGCAACTTCGGCCGCGACCGCCGGGTGCCGATCACCAGCGCCTGGCGCGAGACGCCGGGCGCCGAGCCGGCGGCGGAGGCCGCACCGGCGGAACCGACGGCGGAACCGGCGGCCGAGTCCGCGGCGACGCCCGCCGAGGCGCCGGCCGAGCCGACGGCCGAGGCCCCGGCCACGACCGCCGAGTCGCAGCTGGACGCCGTCCAGCCCGAAGCGCCCGCCGACCAGCCGGAAGCGGCCGCCGACCAGCCGGAGGCCGACGAGCCGGTGCAGCCGGCCCGGGAGCTGCCGCCACCGCCTCCCCCGCACTGACCCCTCGTTCGTGGGACAATCGGAGGTGTTAGGGGACCCGGACACGGGCCTCGAGACGCACCCAAGGAGTCCTGCGATGACGCACGAGACCGTCCCGCTGTACGGCGGCCAGCTCTCCCGCCGGGTCACCATCCGTGACCTCCGCCTCGCCAAGGAGCGCGGCGAACGCTGGCCCATGCTCACCTCCTACGACATGTACACCGCCGAGATCTTCGACGCCGCCGGCATCCCGGTGCTGCTGGTCGGCGACTCCGCGGGCAACAACGTGTTCGCCCACGCCGACACCGTCCCGGTCACCGTCGACGAGCTGGTGCCGCTGGCCAGGGCCGTCGTGCGGTCCACCAGCCGGGCGCTGGTCGTGTGCGACCTCCCGTTCGGCTCGTACCAGCTGGGCCCCGAGCAGGCGCTGGCCACGTCCATCCGCATCATGAAAGAGACCGGCGCCCAGGCGGTGAAGCTCGAGGGCGGGCTGCCGGTCGCCGAGTCGGTGCGCCGCATCGTCGAGGCCGGCGTGCCGGTCATGGCGCACATCGGGTTCACGCCGCAGAGCGTCAACGCGCTGGGCGGCTACCGCGTGCAGGGCCGCGGGCCCGAGGCCGACAAGCTCATCGAGGCGGCGCTCGCGCTCGAGGAGGCCGGCGCGTTCTCCGTCGTGCTCGAGATGGTGACGGCGCAGGTGGCTGCCGAGGTGACGAAGCGGCTGAGCATCCCGACCATCGGCATCGGCGCCGGCCCCGACGTCGACGCGCAGGTGCTGGTCTGGCAGGACATGGCCGGCCTGCGCGAGGGCCGCCTCCCCCGGTTCGTCAAGCAGTACGGCGACCTCCGGGGCGCCCTCGCCGACGCCACCAAGGCCTTCGCCGACGACGTCGTCAGCGGCACGTTCCCGGCCGAGGAACACACCTACCACTGAGCGTGCCCGCACGTGCCCGGTCGCGGCGTACCAGCGCCGCGACCGGCGCGGGGCGACCGCCCGAAGCGTCAGGCGTCGTCGTCCCAGTCGCGGTCGAGGGCGTCCTGCTGGGCGGTGCGCTCGTGCGCCCGCGCCAGCGCGTCCTCGGCTTCCGCGCGCGTCTCGTACGGCCCGAGGCGCCGGTCGTTGGGGCAGCCGTCCACCGGCTCGACCCGCGAATGGTCGAGGCACCAGTACCAGGGTCCGTCGGCCACGATGACTCCCTTCGCCTGAGAAGCGCACCTCAGCCTAGACTTTCACACCATGTCGCCCGTCGTACCCGGCATCGTCTCGCCCGAGCGCCCCGTCCCGCCGTCCATCGTCCGCCCCGAGTACGTCGGCAAGGCCCGGCCCGCGCCGTTCGAGGGCTCCGAGGTGAAGGACGCCGGCACCATCGAGCGCATCCGTGTCGCCGCCCAGCTGGGCGCGCAGGCGCTGGCCGAGGTCGGCAAGCACGTCGCCCCGGGCATCACCACCGACGAGCTCGACGCCATCGGGCACGAGTTCCTGGTCGAGCGTGGCGCGTACCCGTCGACGCTCGGGTACCGCGGCTTCCCGAAGTCGCTGTGCACGAGCGTCAACGAGGTCATCTGCCACGGCATCCCCGACTCCACCGTCGTCCGCGACGGCGACATCGTGAACATCGACATCACCGCCTACATCGACGGCGTGCACGGCGACAACAACGCGACCTTCCTCGCCGGCGACGTCGACGAGGAGACGCGGCTGCTGGTCGAGCGCACGCAGGAGGCGCTGAACCGCGCCATCAAGGCGGTGAAGCCGGGCCGCGCCATCAACGTCATCGGGCGGGTCATCGAGTCGTACGCGAAGCGGTTCGGCTACGGCGTCGTCCGCGAGTTCACCGGCCACGGCGTCGGCGAGTCGTTCCACTCCGGGCTGGTGGTGCCGCACTACGACGACCCCGGGTCGACGACCGTCATCGAGCCGGGCATGGTGTTCACCATCGAGCCGATGCTGAACCTCGGCACCCACGAGTGGACCATGTGGGACGACGGCTGGACGGTGGTCACCGCCGACGGCCGCCGGTCGGCGCAGTTCGAGCACACGCTGCTGGTCACCGAGACCGGCGCCGAGATCCTCACCCTGCCCTGAGGTCCCGGCGCCGTCCCGGCCCCGTCAGCGCAGCCCGAACGCCCGCACGACGGTCTGCTCCAGCCGGTTGCCGTCCACGTCGGACGCGGTGAGCCGGAGCGTCACCGCATCGCCGGCCGCGCCGCCCGGGTCGAACGTCGTCCGGTAGCGGCCGTCCGCGCCACGCAGCCGCACCGGCGTCCACGTCGCGCCGTCGTCCACGGAGACCTCCAGCGCGACGTCGTCGATCTCGGCCGCGGACGACCCGGCCTGGTGCCGCAGGCCGACGTCGACCCGGATCGGCTCGTCCGCCGGCACCGTGCTCGACGCGTCCGCGCCGGGCACGTCGTAGTCGGCGAGCAGCAGCGGCAACCGCTCGCCATCGCCGTCGTCGCCGGCCGAGTCGAACGTCCACGCCGAGCTCACCCGGGTGGAGTAGCGCCACCAGGGCTGATCCAGCCGTCCGTCCAGCTCGAGGCGGAACGTGCCGGGCCCGGCCGGGACGTCGAACCAGGCGAACCGGTCGGGCACCTCCCCCAGCAGCTCGTCGTCGCGGTACAGCCGCATCGCGTACTCCTCCAGCGCGGAGCCCCAGGTCTGCACGTGGTCGGGGTCGTGCACGAACCCGCCGATCAACCCGTCGATGGTGTCGCCGTGCCGGTTGACGCTGTAGTCGGCCGCCTCACGGTCGGGCAGCGAGTGGGTGGCCACCGGGCTCATCCACCGGACGGCGGCGCGCTGCCGGGGCCGGTACGTCCGCTCGACCTCGCGCCAGACCGGCCCCTGATCGCCGGTGTTGTGGGACAGGACCTCCTGCCACCACTGCACCTCGTTCGCCAGCACGTGGTCGGTGCGTTCCGACGGCGCGGTCACGTGCGGCACGTACCAGCCGCCCATGGAGTTGCCGGAGGGCGACAGGCCGTTGCGCGCCTCCGATACCACGTCCGTCGGCGTGTGCGCGCCGAACTGGACGTCGATGGTCGCGAGATCGGACCGGCGGAACTGCCACCGCGGCCGCTCCGGGATCTGCCCGCGGACCGGGTGGAGCAGGTCGTAGACGTACGGTGTGACGGCTGAACTGGTGAGCTCGAGTTCCACCGGGCCCGCGTCCAGCAGCTCGCGCAGCCGCGCCGCGGCGGCCCGGCTGGTGCCGATGACCGGAATCTCGACCTGCGGGTACAACACGTCGACCTGCAGGCCCGGGTTGTCCTGGTCGTAGAACAGCACCACTCTCGCGCCGGCCCGTTCGAGCTCGGCCGCCTGCTCGCCGTTCTCTCGCCCGAGGTCCCGGGCGGCCAGGGCGATCGCGCCGTCGACGGACGTCTCGCGCAGCTCGCCGGCGGTGGCCGCGCCCACGTCGACCACGGGCAGGCGGAGCGTCCCGTCAATGCGCGGGGAGAACCCGTAGTAGTCCGTATCGATCTCGGCGGACGCCCCCGGCACCTCGGCCCGGACCGGCTGCTCCTCCAGCCGGGCACCGGCGTCGAAGAAGAACTCGCCGGACGTCACGGGCCCGGTCGGCGTGGCGAAGAGCGCGAAGGCGGCGCCGACGACCATGAGTCCCGACGACAGCACGCGCCCGGTCCCGGAGCGGCCGAGGCCGTACCCGATCATGCTCCACCGTGGCGTCGCGTCCTCCGCCCCGCGGACCGTCGTGTGGACCGGCTCGGCGCTCTGAGCGTCGAGGACGACCTCCGTGGTACCCGCCACCTCGACCTCCGGCTCGACGACCAACGTGAACTCCGTCACCCGGTCGTCCTCGGCCTCGCGGTGCAGGAACGAGCCGAACGAGTACGTGCCCGGGGGCAGCCGGAGGGTCGCCGTCCCGTCCGGCGCCGGCTCGACCGCCCAGCTGTCCTGCTCGACCTCGACGACGTCGACCTCGCCGGGTGTCGGCTCACCGTCACGGCCCACCAGCCGCACCGTGACGTCGTACGTCTCCGGCTCGGCGTACCAGCCGGCGGGAATGCGGACGGAGCGCTGCGTCGCCGGGTCGGTGGCGACGACGGCGGCCTCGTAGGTGCCAGGCCCGAGGGCGGCGACGTCGGCGGTCACGGCGGCCGTCGCGGTGCCGCCGGCGGGGATCGTCAGCTCGGACGGCGTGACGGTGAGCGAGTCCGCGAGCGGTGGCCCGGCCCCCGTCGCGGTGACGGCGACGTCCAGCGTCACGGGAGCATCGGAGACGTTGGTGTAGGCGACCTCGCGGGTGACCGGCTCGACGTCATCGTGCGGCCAGCGGTGGTGGCCGAACTCCAGCTCGCCCGCCGACGGCACGACGCTCACGGTCGCGGCCGCGGCGACGTCGACCCGGCCGGCGCCCTGCTCGTAGATGCTGACGTCAGAGGCAGGGGCGGCGGTCGCCATCAGGACGGCGCGTAGCTGCGCCGCCGACCAGTCCGGGTGCTGCCCCGCGAGGATCGCGGCCGCGCCGGCGACGTGCGGCGCCGCCATGGACGTCCCGCTCGCCTCCATGTACGCCTCGTCGCCGCCGCCGTCGATGGTGGTCGACCGCGCCGCGGTGATCTCGACGCCGGGAGCGCTGATCTCCGGCTTGATGGCCCTGTCGGTGAGCCGCGGGCCGCGGCTGGAGAACGGCGCGAGGACGTCATCGCCGTCCACGGCGCCGACCGCGAGGGCGGCGTCGGCCGCCGCCGGGCTCGTGACCGTGTCGGGGCCGTCACCGAAGTTCCCCGCCGCGATCACGAAGAGCACCCCCGACTCCTCCGTCAGCCGGTCGACGGCGAGCGACGCGGGGTCCTGTCCGTCGGTCGGCTCCGTCCCGAGGCTGAGGTTGACGACGTCGGCGCCCTGCTCGGCCGCCCACTCCATGCCGTCGATGACATCGGACACCAGGCCGGAGCCGTGGTCGTCGAGGACCTTGCCCGAGATGAGCGCCGCCTCGGGCGCGACGCCGCGGAAGCTCCCGTCCGACGCCGCGCCGGTGCCCGCGGCGATCGAGGCGACGTGCGTGCCGTGCCCGAACCGGTCCAGCGCGTCGTCGGACGTCGAGAAGTTCTGCTCGGCGACGACCCGCCCGGCGAGGTCGGGGTGGGTGGCGTCGACGCCGGTGTCGAGGACCGCGATCACGGCACCGGCGCCGGCGTACCCGTCCTCCCACGCCTGCGGGGCGCCGATCTGGGGGACGCTCTCGTCGAGGCTGGCCCGGACCGTGCCGTCGAGCCAGACGTGCGAGATCGCGCCGGCGGCCCCGCGCGCGCCGTCGGCCGGCGAGAGCGTCGACCAGAACTGCGCCGCGGCGTCCTTGTCCTGCTCGACCGCGACGGCGTCGATGCTGTTCAGCGCGGCGGTGACGGTCGCGCCGGGCAGCTCGCGCGCCGCCGCCCCCGAGCCGGAGTACTGCACGATGAGCGGCAGCGTCGGCCGGTCCTCGTCGCCGTAGCCCTGGGCGACCAGCGCGGTGACGTCGAACAGGCCGGGGTCGAGCGCGCCCGCCGCGAGGAGCGGCCGCGCCGCGGCCGGCACGACGTACGTACCGTCGGGGGTGCGGCGGACCTGCACCGCGTCGGACGGGCTGTCCGGCCCGGGCACCATGGTCACGCTCTCGCGTCCCGGCTCGCCGGCGCCGACCAGCACGCGGTCGCCGGTCACGAGGGTGATCAGCTGGCCGGCACCGCCGCTGCCCGCCTCGCCGGCTCCGGGTGGGGCGGGCGGTGGTGCGCCCGTGCTCGCGCCCGCGGTCAGCACCATCGCCAACGCGGCGCTGAGCGCCACCCGCGCCGATCGTCGTCCGTTCTTCGACCGTTCTCGTCCTGTCGTCACGCCCAAGGTACGGAACGGACGAACGGGAGCGTTGCGTGCCTACGAGCGAACGGTCCGCTGGCCCCGATCGCGTTCATCGGCGAAGCTTGATGACGTGACCTCGACGACGCAGGGCTTCGGCATCGACATCGGCGGCAGCGGCATCAAGGGCGCACCGGTCGACCTCGGCCAGGGCGAGTTCGCCGCCGAGCGCTTCCGCGTCGACACCCCCGAGCAGTCCACCCCCGACAACGTCATCGCGGTGGTCCTCGAGGTGCTCCGGCGGTTCGAGTGGGACGGCCCGTTCGGCTGCACGTTCCCCGGCATCGTGAAACGCGGCGTCATCCACTCCGCCGCCAACGTCGACAAGTCGTGGGTCGGTGTCGACCTCGAGAAGGAGCTGTCGCAGCGCACCGGGCAGTCCGTCACCATCGTCAACGACGCCGACTCCGCCGGGGTCGCCGAGGACCGCTTCGGCGCCGCCGCCGACGTCGACGGCGTCGTCATCGTCACCACCCTCGGCACCGGCATCGGCAGCGCCGTCCTGCACGACGGCAGGCTGCTGCCGAACACCGAGTTCGGCCACCTCTACCTGCACCATCACCACGAGGCGGAGAAGTACGCCGCGGCGTCGGTGCGCGAGGAGAAGGAGCTGTCGTGGGAGCAGTGGGCCGAGCGGCTCCAGCACTTCTACGCCCACCTCGAGTTCATCTTCTCCCCCGACCTCTTCGTCGTCGGTGGCGGCGTCAGCAAGAAGGCCGACAAGTTCCTCCCGCTGCTCGACCTCTCCACCCCGATCGTCCCGGCCGGGCTGCGCAACGACGGCGGCATCATCGGCGCGGCGCTCCTGGCCGCCGAACGCGCAGCGTGAGCGGTATCCTGGTCGCGGAGGACGAGCCGGCCGGGCGGCCGCGTCGGGGCCGTCAGGTCCCGCCGAGGAAAGTCCGGACTCCACAGGGCAGGGTGGTGGGTAACGCCCACCCGGGGTGACCCGCGGGACAGTGCCACAGAAAGCAGACCGCCACCCGCGTTCGCGCGGGCGGTAAGGGTGAAACGGTGGTGTAAGAGACCACCAGCGCCCCAGGTGACTGGGGCGGCTCGGTAAACCCCACCCGGAGCAAGGTCAGACAGGGAGCGTTCGAGGGCGGCCCGCCCGAGCTCCCGGGTAGATCGCTGGAGGCCATCGGCAACGGTGGCCGTAGATGGATGGTCGCCGGTCCCGGTCCGCCGGGAACCACAGAATCCGGCTTACAGGCCGGCTCGTCCCCCGTTCTGTCCGGCCCTCCCGCTAACGTTCGCCGCTTCGCCGCCGATCGTTGTGGAGGACCGCTGGACATGGCGATGATGCTGGTCAGCTTCGACGCGAACACGCCGGGCCACAGCTACGACCACCTGCTCGACGCGCTGGAAGGGTTCGGGGCGTACTGGCACTGTCTCGACTCGACGTGGCTGGTCGAGACCAGGATGAGCATCACCCAGGTCCGCGACTCCCTGTGGCTGCACATGAACCCCGCCGACGAACTGCTGGTCATCGACGTCACGGGGGCGCCCGCGTCGTGGGTCGGGTTCACGCGCGAATGCGGCGACTGGCTGCGCGACAACCTCGGCCGGCTCTGACGGCAGGTGGTCCGGCGCCGCCGTGGCTGCGCCGGACCACCCCACGTGGCTACCGTTGAGCCGCCGTGCGGCGGATCATCAGCAGCGCACCGGCGGCCAGGAAGGCGAGGGCCGCGAGCCAGTACGGCCCCAGGTCGCCGGAGCCGGTGTTCGGCAGCGCCTCGCCCCCGCCGACGCTGCCGCCGGCGTCGTCACCCGCGGCGCCGTCGTCGGGTGCGCCGTCATCGGTGCTGCCGGCGTCGTCTTCACCGACCTCGCAGCCGAGCGCGTCGGAGTCCCGGTCCAGGTGGAACGGGTCCAGCTCGGCGTCGAACAGCTCGATCGGCTTGTGGGCGTCGTCGATGTCCGGGCAGTCGTAGTCCTCGACGGCGTCATCGCACCAGGCCGCGGAGTCGGCGTAGTGAGCGCACGCGCCCGGCTCGTCCGCCGGCGGTTCCTCGGCCGGCGGCTCCTCGACGGGCGCGTCGCCGCAGCCCCACCCGTTGTTGTCGCTGCCGTCGAGGCCGAACGGATCGACACCGATCTCGACCAACTGGACCGGCTTGTCCGCCTCAGGAATGTCCTCACAGTTGTAGTTCTCGTCGGACGTCGGCTCGCACCAGTCGTTGGTGACGTAGGCGGCGCAGTCGGCCGCGTCCCTCGTCTCGGCCCAGGCCGGAGCCGTGGCCCCGAGCAGCAGGGCCAGTCCCGCCATGATCGCTATGGTGACCTTTTGCAAGGTCGCCCCCCTTCGAAAATGGATACATAGGCCGTAGGTACGGCCCATCAAAGCCCCGGACGGTAGCGCGATCATCACGGCGCCGGAAGCGCTTTCGGTCGAATCGCCGCAATTCTCATGAAGATCGACGAAGTAGCATGACCCGTCGTGACCGAACAGCGTGACACCGACCCGAAAGAGATCGTCCGCCGCGGCTACGACGCCCTCTCGCACCGCTACCGCGCCGACGACGCCGACCCGGAGACGCACCGGGCGTGGGCCGCCGAGCTGGTCCGCCGGCTGCCCGCCGGAGCGGACGTTCTGGACCTCGGCTGCGGCAACGGCGTCCCGGTGGCTCGCGACCTCAGCGCCGCCGGGTTCGCCGTCACCGGCGTCGACCTCAGCGAGGTGCAGGTCGCCCGCGCCCGCGCTCTGGTGCCGGGCGCGACCTTCCGCACCGCCGACGCGACGGCCGTGGAGTTCGCGGCGGGGAGCTTCGACGCCGTGGTGTGCCTGTACGCGCTGATCCACCTCCCGCTGGCCGAGCAGCCGCCGCTGCTCGAGCGCATCGCCGGCTGGCTGCGCCCGGGCGGCCTGTTCGTCGCCACGACCGGCCACGACGCCCTCACCGGCAGCGACGACGACTGGCTCGGCGGCGGCACGACGATGTGGTGGAGCCAGGCCGACGCCGCGACGTACCGGGACTGGCTGACGGCCGCCGGACTCGCCGTCGAGCGGCAGGAGTTCGTCCCCGAGGGCGACGGCGGGCACGAGCTGTTCTGGGCCACCCGGCCACGCTGACCGACCCGTCACCCGGCCCGACCGCCCCGGGCCCCGACCCGACCGACCCGGGCCCGGCCCGCACCGGCCCCCTGGCCCCGGCTGGACCGCCCCGGCCCGACCGACCCGGGCCCGGCCCGCACCGGCCCCCTGGCCCCCGGCTGGACCGACCCGGCCCCGACCCGGGCCAACCTCTCAGCCCCGGCCCGGGCGGCCGGAACACCGGCGAAATCCCCAGCCCAGACGGTCTTGACACCCCCGCGACGCCGACCCTATGGTGTGCTGCAACGTTACAGCAGCCTCCCCCACAGCTCTCCGCGGGAGCCACGCACCACCCTGCTGAATCGTTAGAGCAGCACCAGCCACACGAACTCAGCGCACCCGAAAGACCCCAGGATCACCGTGCTGGATCGTTACAGCAACCCGGACGAGGAGAACGTCAGGTGGCAGAACGACGCAGGACACCGGCCAGCACCACGCTCAAGGACGTGGCCGAGCGGGTGGGTGTCTCGGTGTCCGCCGTCTCCATGGCGCTGCAGGACCATCCGCGCATCGGCGACGAGACGAAGCGCCGGGTGCGGCAGGCCGCCGACGACCTCGGGTACGTGACGAACTCCGCGGCCCGGGCGCTGCGGGCGAGCAAGGCCGACGCCGTCGCGCTGATCGTGCCGAACACCAGCCAGCACGTCTTCGGCCACGCGTACTTCATGCACGTCCTGACCGGGGTCACGGCCGTCGCCAACCGGCACGACGCCCAGGTGGTCATCTCGACCAGCCCGGACGAGTCGCACGGGAAGGTCGCCTACGACCGCGTCCTGCGCTCCGGCTCGGTCGACGGCGCCATCGTCACGAGCGCCGCGGTCACCGACGACGGCATCCAGCGGCTGGTCGCCGACGGCATGCCGGTCGTGCTGCTGGGCCGCTTCCCGTACCTGCCCGACGCCGTCAGCGTCGGCATCGACGACGTGCAGGCCTCGGGCGCGGCGACCGAGCACCTCATCGAGGTCCACGGCCGGCGCGACCTCGTGCACCTCAGCGGCCCGCTGGACCACCAGAGCGCCATCGACCGCCGCGACGGCTTCCTCGCCGCCGCGCGGCGGCACGGCATCGACGCGCACGTCGTCGAGGGCGACTTCAGCGAGGAGTCCGGGTCGGCCGCCGGGCCCGCCATCGAGGCCCTGCCCGACGTCGACGGCGTCGTCGCCGCCAACGACGAGATGGCGTTCGGCGCGATGCGCCACCTGCTCGGCCGCGGCCGCCGGGTGCCTGAGGAGATCGCGGTGATCGGGTTCGACGACTTCGGTCTGAGCCGCGTCACCACGCCGTCGATCAGCACGGTGCACGTTCCCGCGGAGCGGATGGCCACCCAGGCCACCGACCGCCTGTTCGACCTCATCGGCGGCGCGCGGGTCGCCGCCGCCGATGCGCACACCGTTCAACCAGTCGAGATCGTCGCCCGGCAGTCATGCGGCTGCGAGCCGATGACCTGGGCGCAAGGAGGGGGCAAGCCATGAGGACGACACGAGCAGCGTTGCTCGCGGTGGGAGCGGCGGCGGCCGTCACGCTGGCGGGTTGCGGCGGATCGGGCGACGACGACGGCTCCGGCTCGGCCGAGGGGCCGGTCGAGCTGACCATGTGGACCGGCTTCACCGGCGGCGACCGCGCCGCCTACGAGGAGCTGATCGACACGTTCAACGCGACGCACGACGACATCCAGGTGACGATGGAGGTGCAGCCGTGGGACACCATCGCCCAGAAGCTGCCGTCGGCCTGGGGCACGGGTCAGGGTCCTGACCTCGCGACGCCCAGCTTCGACCCGAACGTCCTCGGCCGTTACCTCGAGACCGACTCGCTGCTCGAGCTCGACGCGATCGGCGACGGCGAGACCGAGATCAACGCCGACCAGTTGGCGCCGGCCGCCATCGACGCGTTCACCGTCGACGGCGCGCTCTACGCCGTCCCCGCCAACGTCGCCACCCTGCAGCTCTACTACAACAAGGCGCTGTTCGCGGCGGCCGGCATCGACGCGCCGCCGGCGACCGTCGACGACTTCCGCGACGTCGCCCAGCAGCTCAGCGCCGACGGCGTGTACGGCCTGTCGCTGGCCGAGCGCGAGACGATCCAGATGTGGCCGATCCTGCAGTGGCTGGACGGCGCCGACATCGTCGGCGACGACCACTGCTCGGTCCTGGACAGCCCGGAGAGCGTCGAGAGCCTGTCCACCTGGGCCCAGCTGGTCATCGACGGCGTGGCGCCGGTCGGGCTGACGGGCGCCGAGTCCGACGCGCTGTTCAGCGCCGGCGAGGCGGCCATGCAGCTGAACGGCCCGTGGGCCGCGGCCGGCTACACCGAGGCCGGCATCGACCTGGGCGTGGCGCCGGTGCCCACGGGCGTCGACGGCGACGTGACGCTGGCGTCGACGGTCCCGCTCGCCGTGTCCGCGGACACCGACCACCCGGACGAGGCGCAGCAGTTCCTCGCCTGGTGGACCGGCGCCACGGCGCAGAAGCAGTTCGCGCTGGCCAGCGGCTTCCCGCCGGTCCGCACCGACCTCGCCGACGACCCCGAGCTGACGGCGAACGAGGTGGTGTCCGCGTTCGCCGCGGCGCTGCCGAGCGCCCGCCTCTACCTGCAGGGCGTCCCCAACGCGACCGAGGTCGACGCGGAGGCGTACGTGCCGCTGATCGGCGAGATCACCCGTGGTGAGGACGTCGCGGGCGCGGCCGCGGCGGCGTCGGACCGGATCGACGCGATCACCGGCTGCCAGGGCTGATGTCGACGACGTCCACCGCCTCGGCGGGCGGGGCGGAGGGCGCCGCCCGCCGAGGTGGCTCCGCGCAGCAGGACCGCGCGGCGCCACCGGAGCGGGCACCGCGGCCACGCCGGCCGGTGCGCTGGCAGCCGGCCTGGCTGTTCATGGCGCCCAGCCTGCTGATCATCGCGGTCTTCATCGCGTACCCGATCGTCGAGTCGTTCCGCTACAGCCTGCACGACTGGAAGGTGGGCGCCGACAGCCAGGAGTGGCTCGGCTTCGGCAACTACACCGAGCTGTTCGGCGACGAGCGGTTCTGGAACGCGCTGCGGGTCACGTCGATCTTCGCCGTGGTCAGCGTCGTCCTGCAGCTGCTGCTCGGGTACGCGGCGGCGGCCGCGCTGCAGCGCGACGGCTGGTTCAACCGGGTGGTCCGCTCGGCCTTCTTCTTCCCGACGGTGGTCGCGCTGGCGGTCATCGGGCTGGTCTGGCGGTTCCTGCTCGACCCGCAGATCGGGCTGGTCAGCGGGCTGATCGAACGGTTCGGCGGCGACCCCGTCGGCTGGCTGCAGGACCCGGCGCTGGCGCTGCCGACCGTCATCTTCGTCAGCGTCTGGAAGAACGCCGGCTTCACCATGATCATCCTGCTGGCCGGGCTCAAGGGCGTCCCCGGGCAGCTCTACGAGGCGGCCCGCCTCGACGGCGCCACCGGCTGGCAGCTGACCCGACACGTGACGCTGCCGAGCATCCGCCCGACGCTGCTGTTCGCGACCATGATCCTGACCATCAACTCACTGCAGGTGTTCGATCTCGTGTACGTGATGACCAACGGCGGGCCGCTGTTCGCCACAGACACCCTCGTCACCATGATGTTCCGCGAAGGCTTCGAGAACTTCCGGCTCGGCTACGCCTCGGCCATCGCGTGGGTCCTGTTCGTCCTGATCCTGCTGCTGTCCGCGCTGCAGCTGAAGCTGTTCAGGTACCGCGATGTCGACTGACGTGCGGACGGCGCCCCGGACGGCGGCGCGGGCGGCGAGCGGCCTGCGGGCGTCGCTGAAGTGGATCCTGCTCGGCGTCGGGCTGGTGTTCGCGCTGGTCCCGTTCGTCTGGATGGTGACCGGCTCGTTCCGCACCGAGGCCGACCTGTTCGCGGCGCCGGCCAGCCTGTGGCCGCAGCAGTGGAGCCTGCACGGCTACCGCGGCATCTGGGAGGAGTTGCCGTTCCTGCGGCTGATCGTCAACAGCTTCGTGTTCGCCGGCGTCACGACCCTGCTGTGCCTGCTGTTCGACTCGATGTGCGCCTACGCGCTGGCGCGCATCCGGTTCCGCGGGTCGACGGTGTGCTTCTGGCTGGTGATCGCCACGCTGATGGTCCCGTTCCAGGTGACGCTCATCCCGGTGTTCGTGGAACTGTTCCACCTCGGCTGGCTGGACACCTACCAGGGGCTCATCCTCCCCCGGGCCACCAGCGCGTTCGGCATCTTCATGCTCCGTCAGTTCTTCATCTCGATCCCGCGGGAGCTGGACGAGGCCGCGCGCATCGACGGAGCGGGCCACCTGCGCATCTACGCGCGGATCATCCTGCCGCTGGCCAAGCCGGCGCTGGCGACGCTGGCCGTCCTGCACTTCATGAACCTCTGGAACGACCTGCTCTGGCCGCTGATCGTCACGAGCTCGACCGACATGCGCACGCTCCCCGCCGGGCTGACGCTGTTCGGCGGCCAGCACGTCATCGACCACGCGGTGCTGCTGGCAGGGGCGACGATCTCGCTGCTGCCGCTGGCCATCGCCTTCTTCCTGGCGCAACGGTACTTCGTGGCCGGCGTCGCGACGACGGGACTCAAATGACCACTCGGCCACCGTTCGCCCCGGGATCGCTCACCTGGGCGGTGGGCATCGAGGACACCTGCGTCTACCCGCCGGACGGGACGCCGCCGCTCGACGAGCACGCCCTGACCGGCCACGACGAGGTCTGGCGCGACGACCTCGCGCTGGCGGGCAAGCTGGGCGCCACCGCGGTGCGCTACGGCGTCAGCTGGCCGCTCGCGCATCCCGCGCCCGGGACGTTCGACTGGGACCGGCTGGACGCGGTCGCCGAGTACGCCGTCGATCACCTGGGTCTGACGCTGGTGGCCGATCTCGTGCACTACGGCACGCCGCGGTGGCTGCCCGGGTCGTTCGCCGACCCGCGCTACCCCGACGCCGTCGCGGAGTTCGCCGGGGCGCTCGCCGAGCGCTACGCCGGCCGGATCACGCACTTCACGCCGCTCAACGAGCCGGTCACGACGGCGTCGTTCTGCGGGCTGCGCGGCATCTGGCCGCCCCGGCGGACCGGCTGGGACGGGTGGACGGCGGTGGCGGTGCCGATCGCGGCCGGCATCGCGCGGGCCGCCCGCGCGATCCGGGCCGCCCAGCCGCGGGCCCGCATCGTCCACGTCGAGGCGGCCACGCAGGTGCGGACGGACGAGCCGGCGCTGCGCGAGCACGCCCGGTTCCTGGCCGCCATCGGCTGGCTGCCCACCGACCTCGCCCTCGGCCGCGTCACGGGTGAGCATCCGATGCGCGGCTGGCTGCTGGAGCACGGCGCCGACCCGGGCCTGCTCGACCGCCTCGTCGCCGAGCCCGCCCACGTGGACCTCATGGGCGTCAACTACTACCCCGACCTCACGCCGCGCGCCCTCACGACCGCGGGCGGCGACGTCCTGCAGGTCGCGCACGATCGCGGGGCGCTCGGCCTGCGGGAGGCGCTGCTCGGCTTCCGCGAGCGCTACGGACTGCCGCTCGTCCTCACCGAGACCAGCGTGGAGGGCGACGACGAGCGGCGCGAGGCGTGGCTGACGGAGTCCGTCGCGGAGGTGCGACGCCTGCGAGCGGAGGGCCTGGACGTGCGCGGCTACACCTGGTGGCCGCTGCTCGACTTCGTCGACTGGTCGTGGGCCGCGGGCGGCGCCAACGTCGAGGAGTTCGCCGTCGCCCGCACCGCCGACGACGGCTCCGTCGACATCGGCCCGGCGCCGCCGCTGGGTGACCCGTCCGCCGGGAAGACACCGTTCCTGCGCCGGATGGGGCTGGTGCGGCTGCGCGAGGACGGCGACGGCCGGCTCGAGCGGCAGCCGACCCGGGTGGCGGACGGGTACGCGGCGCACGCGCAGCGGCTGCCCGAGGAGGACGCGCGATGATGCCGCCGGCCTACCCCGCCTACTTCGCCGACCCGTTCGTCCTGGCGATCCCCGGCGGCTACGCCGCCTACGGCACCACGCCCGCCGCGTCGCACCGCGGCGACGCCGTCTTCGAGTCGCTCTGGTCGCCCGACCTGCGCGGCTGGGAGCCGCGCGGTCCGGTGCTGCGCCGTCCCGGCGGCGGCCTGGGCGACGAGTTCTGGGCGCCGGAGGTGGCGCATGCCGGCGGCGCCTACTGGCTGTACTACTCGGTCGGGCACGGCATCGACGGGCACCACCTGCGCGTGGCCCGCTCGGACTCGCCGTTCGGCCCGTTCGACGACGTGGGCGTGTCGCTCACGCCGGGCGAGCGGTTCGCCATCGATGCGCATCCATACCGCGACCGCGACGGCCGGTGGTACCTGTTCTTCGCCCGCGACGTCCTCGACGCCGACCGGCCCGGCACGCATCTCGCGGTCGCACCCTTGGACGGGATGACCGCCCTCGCCGCGGAGCCCGCCGAGGTGCTCGCGCCGAACGCGGACTGGCAGCTCTACGAGCGCGGCCGGTCGATGTACGGCCGCCGGTTCGACTGGCACACGCTCGAGGGCCCCGCGGTGGCCTTCCGCGGTGGCCGGTACTGGCTGACGTACTCCGGCGGCGCCTGGACCGGGCCCGGCTACGCCGTCGCCTGGGCGGTCGCCGACCACCCGCTCGGCCCGTGGCGGCACGCGCCGGACGGCACACCGCCGCTGCTGGCCACCCGGCCCGGCCGGCTGCTCGGACCCGGCCACAACTCGCTGGTCACCGCGCCCGACGGTCGCGACGCGATCGCCTTCCACGCATGGGACTCCGCCCACCGCGTCCGCCAGCTGCACGTCCATCACCTGACCTGGTCCACCACCGGCCCGCGGGTCGGCCCGCCGCTGACCGCCACCGGCCCGCGCGTCGGCCCGCCCCTGGCAGCTCACCACCCACGCGCCAGCACGCCACCAGCCAGCAACAGCCCGCGCGCCGGCGGGCCGCTGACCGCCACCGGCCCGAACGCCAGCGCACCGCCGGCCACCGACAGCTCTAGCGTCGGCGCGCCGCTGACTGCCACCGGCCCGAACTCCAGCACACCCCTGGCCACTCACCACCCACGCGCCAGCGCACCGCCAGCCACCGAAAGCCCGAACGCCGGCGGCCCACCAGCCACCAACAGCCCGAACGCCGGCGGCCCACCAGCCGCCGATGGCCTGGGCGCCGGCGCGCCGCTGACCGCCACCGGCTCGGGCGCCAGCTCGCCCCTGGCCACTCACCACCTTCGCGCCGGCGGGCCGCTGACCGCCAACGACCCGGACGCCGGCCCACCGCCGGCCGCCGTCCGGCCCGACGTCGCGACCACTGTCCCCGCCCAGCCCCGGCACCAGGAAAGGAGTCCCGCTCAAACGATTCAGCACGACGACTGAGGAGCCCGCATGAGAAGATCCAGAGCGGCCATCGCCCAGCTCGCCCTGGCCGCCTCGCTCGCGACCGCGCTGACGGTCACCGACCCCGAACCCGCCCACGCGGCCGACGCGACCATCGCCGTCGACGCCACCGCGTACCAGGGCGTCATCCAGCCCAGCGTCGTCGGCCAGATGGCCGAGTGGGCCTACGACCAGATGAACGGCGCCTGGGCGCAGCGATTACGGTCCCGGTCGTTCGAGACCGAGACCGTCGACGCCGGGCGCAGCCCCCTGTACGACGCGTTCTCCGGCAGCCAGCTCGACCGGTCCCGCTGGACGCCGCTGAGCCTGGACGGCGCGCCCGCCGGCACGGCGACGGTGTCCGGCGGCACCCTGACGCTCACCTCGGCGACGCCCGGCCGCTGGGGCGTGATGTCCGGCGACCTCGGCGAGACCCGCTACGCCAGCACCGTCGTCGAGACCCGCATCACGTCGCTGACCGGCACCAACGCCATCCTCAGCATGTACGGCGGCAGCGGCGCGGGCGACTTCACGAAGTTCGTCGAGTTCGCGATCGAGGGCGGCCAGCTCAAGGTGTTCGCCGACGGCCTGGCCCCGTGGACCGGCCCGGCCGCCACCGTGCCGGCGACGCTGCGGGTGGAGGTCTCCCCCGCCGCCGGGTCGTCGCGCGACCTGAGGTTCTTCTACAACGGCACCCAGGTGCACACGATCTCCGGCTACACACTGCTGCCGGAGCGGTTCCGCGCGTTCCTCTACGGCTACTCCGGCAGCATCGGCGTCGACCACCTGACCGTCACCCACGACGACACCTTCGACGGGTTCGGCGGGACGGCGCTGTCCCCGCGGTGGACGCCGACCCTGCTGGCCGGGAGCTCGCCGGGCACCGTCACCGTCGGGTCGGGACGGGTCCAGCTCACCGGCACCGCGAACTCGCGCTACGCGCTGCTGTCGGAGCCGATCCGCAACAGCGCCGTCGACTGGACCACGATCAATGCTCGGCTCAATGCTGTCACTGGCGTCAATGGGTTGATCAACATTTACGGTGGCTCCGGGGCCGGGGACTTCACCCGGTTCGTGGAGTTCGGTGTGGAGGGCGGCGTGGCCCGCGTCTTCGCGCCCGGCGGCTACACCTGGACCGGCGGCGCCGTCAGCCTGCCGGCCACGCTGTCGGTGCAGGTCAGCCCCTACTACGCGAACGGTCGCAGCTTCCGGTTCTACGTCAACGGCACGAAGGTGCACGAGCTGTGGAACCGCCGCGACGTGCCGGTCGGCGACTTCCGCGTCGGCCTCTACGGGTTCGGCACGTCCACCACCCAGTGGGACCGCGTCGGCGTCGACACCGTGCACATGTGGGACCAGTACGCACCGCACTTCGAAGGCGGGCCGGGCCTGAGCGTGGAGTGGACGCCGGTCTCGCTGGCCGGCGGCTGGGGCAGCGCCAGCCAGGGCAACAGCCAACTCACCGTCAACGGCGCCGCCAACAGCCGGTACGGCGTGCTGTCGCAGCGGCTGGAGGAGAGCGACCTCTACGACTACACGATCGAGGCCAAGCTCGACTCCGTCACCGGCACCAACGCGCTGCTCGACGTCTACGCCGGGTCGGGCCGCGGCGACTTCACGAAGTTCGTCGAGTTCGGGATCGAGGCCGGCGTCCTCAAGGTGTTCGGCGACGGCGTGCCGACCTGGACCGGGCCCGCCGCCACGACGCCGGCGCTGCTGCGGGTCGAGGTCAGCCGGTGGAAGCCGGGCGGGCGCGACTTCTCCTTCTACTACAACGACCGCCTCGTGCACCGGCTCGAAGGCGTCAGCGTCATCGGGCAGCAGGAGTACCAGGTCTTCGCCTACGGCTTCGGCGGCTCGACCACCAAGTGGGACTACATCACGTGGTGGCGCGATCCGGCCTGGTCCGAGGACGGCCACACCGACCGCGCCGCGTACCGCCACGTGGCCGGCGCGTACAACGGGCAGTACGCCCAGCAGGTGGAGGTCACCCAGCACACGTCGGGACGCAAGGGCATCGCGCAGGGCGACGTCCAGGTCTCGGCCGGCAAGGCGTACGAGTTGAGCGTCTGGCTGAAACAGAGCGGCCTCAGCGCACCCGTCACCGTCTACCTCGGCCCGGACTCGGGCGACGGGCCCGCGTACACGCCGTACGCCGCGGCGACGATCTCCGGCGTCACCGGAAGCTGGGCCAAGTACACGGTGACCCTGACGCCGTCCACCACCGACGCCCAGGCGAAGCTGTTCATCGGCACCGGCGGCACCGGGACGCTGACCGTCGACATGCCCAGCCTGATGCCGCTGGATCCGTCCGAGGTGGTGCACGGCGGCTGGCGGCCCGAGTTCGTCGAGAAGGTCGACGCGCTGAAACCGGTGATGATCCGCTGGCCGGGCGGCATCATCGCCGACTCGTACACCTGGTCCGACGGTGTCGGCGCACGCGACCAGCGCGCACCCATGTACTTCGCGCAGTGGGACGCCCAGTGGATGACGAACGACGTCGGCACCGACGAGATCCTCGGCCTGGCCGAGGCGCTGGGACTCGAGGTCGTGCTCAACGTCAACTGGGGCCAGGGCACCCCCGCGGCGGCGGCCGACTGGGTCGAGTACGCGAACGGCTCGACCGCCACCCCGCAGGGCGCCCAGCGGGCCGCGAACGGCCGGGCGGCGCCCTGGGACGTCGATCTGTGGGAGATCGGCAACGAGGTCTGGGGCTGGTGGACGCCGGGCAGCACGAACGCCGCCACCTACGCGGCCAGCCTCAACCAGTTCCGCGACGCGATGGTGGCCAAGGACGCCGGCATCGAGGTGATCGGCGAGGGCGGTGACGGCAACAGCACCGACCAGAGCTGGAACACCACCGTGATCCAGTCGTCCGGGTCGAGGCTGGACCACCTGGCCGTGCACTACTACAGCCCGCAGCCGCTGCCGCAGAACTACAACAGCGCGGACGTGTACGCGGCCAGCGTCGGCGCCGCGGCGACCATCGGGGACCGGCTGGCGGCCAGCGGCAACACGATCCTGGCCAACACCCAGCGCGACATCAAGCTGGCGGTGATGGAGCACGCGGCCATGTACTTCAACGAGGAGCACCGGCGCACCCGGACCCTCGAAGGCGGACTCGCGGAGGCCGGGATCCTCAACCTGCTGATGCGCCGTCCCGACCTCAACGAGGTGAACGCGGCGTCCACGCTGGTGAACTTCTGGGACGGCGGCTCGTTCCGGGTCGGCGCGCGGGGCGCCTTCGTCACCCCGGCCTACGAGGTGCAGCGGCTGGTCGGCAACCACCACGGCCCGCTGCTGGTGCGCTCGCAGGTGAGCTCGGCCAGCTACAACGCGCCGGCCGTGGGCAACCTGCCGGCGCGGGCGAACGTGCCGTACCTGGACGTCACGACGACCCGGTCGGCCGACGGACGGAAGCTCTACGTGTCCGTGCTGAACCGGCACCCGTCGCAGGCGATCGCCACCAACGTCACCATCGCCAACGCCGGGGCGATCGGCGCGACCGCCACCGCGCGCACCGTCAACTCGGCCGGGTATCTCGACCAGAACACCTGGCTGAACCCGACGACGGTGCAGGCCACGACCACCACGACCGGCGCCGGGAGTGCGTTCGCGTACTCCTTCCCGGCGCACAGCTACACGGTCCTGACCATCGACACCAACGCCGCGGCGGTGACGCTGCCGGCGGTGACCGGCCGCGTCACGACGGCTGCGGGCGCGGCGATCAGCGGCGCCACGGTCCAGCTCGGCGGCGGGGCGAGCACGACGACCAACGCCGACGGCTACTTCCTCATCCCGGGCGTGACGCCGGGTGCCTATTCGGTGACCGTCAGCAAGAGCGGCTTCACCACGTACACCCGGACGGATGTGGAGGTGAGCCAGACCGGGGCGACGACGCTGCCGATCAGGCTGACGCCCTGATCCGCAGTGGGCGGTGCGGCCTGCGGCTAGGCCGCGCCGCCCACCGTCTCGGCCAGTTGCGGCACCAGCTGCTCCAGCGCGTACGGCAGGCTGAGCACCGTCGACCACGTCAGCGCGCCGGACACCAGCGGGTCCTCGATGAACAGCACGCCGTCGTCCTGCACGACCTGCAGCTGGTCGTACAGCGGCTTGGCCTCGACCTGCTCGCGCAGCCCCGGCTCGTGGCCGATGTTCCAGACCAGCAGGTCGCGGTCGAGCTGGGTCATCAGCTCGTCGCTGACGGGCGCGCCGTCGAGGTCGCCGGCCAGCGCCGCGAGGTCGTCCGGCAACACGAAGCCGAGCTGCGTCATGAAGACGGTGCGCGGGTCGGTGGCGCTGCGAACGAACGACGAGCCGGGCTCGAACAGCTCGGCGACGGCCATCTCGACGCCCGCGAACGCGGGGTTCGCCGCGGCGGCGTCGGCGAACTGCCGGTCGACCTCGGCGATCAGCTCCTCCGCGCGGTCGCCCTGGCCGAGGATCCGGCCGACCATGCGGGTCGTCTCCTGCCACGGCATGCCGTACTCGGGGTAGTCCGGCGACGACGCGACGGTCGGCGCGATGACCGAGAGCGTGTCGTACTCCTCCTGCGTCATGCCGGTGTAGAGGCCGATGATGAGGTCCGGCTCCAGCTCGGCGAGGGTCTCGTAGTCGAAGTCCTGCATGCCGGTGAAGGCGCCCTCGTTGAGCACGACCGGCTCGGCATCGCCCAGCTCGTCCTGCGCCCACGGCCAGGTGGCGTGCGGGTGGTCGCCGTACCAGTCGGTGACGGCGATCGGCGCGACGCCGAAGGCCAGCACGGCGTCCTGGTCGCTGAAGCCGAGCGTGACCACGCGCTCCGGCGCCTCGGTCAGCTCGGTCGTGCCGTAGCGGTGATCGACGGAGGCGGGGAACTCCCCGCTTCCGGCGTCGGCGCCGTCGTCGGCGTCGTCCGGCTCGTCGGTGGCGGCGCTGTCGCCGTTGCCGCTGGCGCCGTTGCCGTTGGCGCCGTCGTCGTTGTCGTCCCCGCCGCAGGCGGCGAGGAGCAGGAGCGGGACGGTCAGGACGACGGCGAGCCGGCGGCCCGCGACACGAAGCGACATGAGGGCAAGGATAGGCTGGCCTTATTCGGGACCTGTGGGCGGGTCCTCGCGGGCGCCCATCCGCCGCACGGCTGGGTGCCGTCGGCGCGGTGTCGGGCTCGCCGCGGCGACCCGCTACCGTCGGGCGCATGACCGGCCTCGTCGCGGTGACCCGGAACGTCCTCGTCGCCACGCACGAGTTCTGCACCAGCACGACCACGGTCGTCACCGGCGGCGACGGCGACTGCCTCGTCGTCGACCCGGGGGTCACGCCGGCGGAGCTGGACCAGCTCGCCGCTGACCTGGCCGCCCGCCGGCTGCACGTCGCCGCCGGGTTCGCGACGCACCCGCATTGGGATCACGTGCTGTGGAGCCGGTCGCTCGGCGCCGGCGTCCCCCGCTTCGCCACCGCCGCCTGCGTCGTGGCCGCGGCGGACGGGCGGGGCCGCGACCTGGCGCTCGCCAAGGTGGACGCGCCCGGGACGGACGGCGAGCTGTTCGCCCAGCTCACGCCGCTCCTGTCCGGCGGGCCGGGCATCGTCCCGTGGGAGGGGCCGCGGGTCGGCGTCGTCGCACACGGGGCGCACGCGCCGGGACACGCCGCGCTGCTCGCCGACGGCGTGCTGGTGGCCGGGGACATGTGCTCGGACCTGGAGGTGCCGCTGCTGGACCTCGACGCCGCCGACCCGCTCGGCGACTACCACTACGCGCTCGACGGGTTCGACGCGCTGGTCCCCGACGTTCGCTTCGTCGTGCCCGGCCACGGCCACGTCGGCGACAACGCGGAGCTGCGCCGACGCCTGGCCGCCGACCGCCGCTACCTGACCGACCTCGCCGCCGGTCGCGGCGACGACGACCCGCGGCTCACCACCGACTGGCTGGTCCGCGATCACCGTGCTCAGCGCGCCGCCCTCGGGCGGCCCGCTTGAACCTACGCGGTGCCGGCGTGCCGCGCGAGAGCACGGACGGCGCGACGCGGTGCGCCGCGAATGGCGAGCAGGCCGGGTGTGCGCCGGCTGACAGCCACCGGTGCCTGTGCGCCGCGTGCAACCAGCGAAGCTGGTGCGTCGCGGGTGACGAGCGGGCCCCCGGAGTGCGCCGGCTGACTGCCACCGGTGCCCGTGCGCCGCGTGGTAGGTATGACCCGCCCCTCTAGGGAGGGTGCCCACCCTACGGGCGGGCACCGACAACGTCCGCCGACGCCGAACGCTCACGCCAAACGCCGGCGCCGGCGCCAGCGCCGAGCCCAGCGCCCCACGCGCATCTCACCCGAACCCGGCGCCGCGCGCGAAGCCTCAGCCGAGCCCGGCGCCGAACGCGGACGTCAGCCGAGGGCGGTGTCGAGCGCGGCCCAGTCGACGGTGCGGGGGCTGTGGGCGCTGACGGTCGCCAGCAGACCCAGCCGGGAGGAGCGGACGGCGGGGTCGTCGGCCATGACGAGGATGTCGTCGAAGAACGCGTTGACCGGGTCGACCAGCGCGCCGGCGGCGTCGGCGAACTCGGCGACCGGGCGGCCGGACCGGTCGCCCAGAGCCGAGACGGCCTCGACGAGGCGTTGTTCGGCCGGCTCGGTCAGGACGGCGGGGTCGTAGGACGCCTCGGTGCCGGCCGGGACGATGCGGTTGATCCGCTGCAACGCCGCCACCAGGGCGCGGAACGACGCGTCGTCCCCGCGCGAGCGCAGCGCCGACAGCGTCGCGACCGCCTGGCCGGGGGCGTCGGCACCGGGCAGGACGGCGGTGACGAAGTCGGCCGGGACCTCTTCGTCGCGCAGCTGCTGGGCGAACCGGGCGACCACGAACTCGTGCGCCGCCGCGACCGCGGAGTCGGACACCTCGATGCCCTGGGTGCGCAGCCGGTCGGCCGCGACCGCCAGGCCGCCGTCGACCGTCACGCCCGACAGCGCCGGCGTCTCACGCAGGATGCGCACGACACCGAGCGCGGCGCGGCGCAGGCCGAACGGGTCGGAGCTGCCGGTCGGCTTGGCGCCGAGCGCGAACATCGCCATGAGCAGGTCGAACCGGTCGGCCAGCGCGAGGACGGCGCCCGGCGTCGACGACGGCAGCGCGTCGGCCGTCGACCGCGGCAGCTCCATCTCGAACAGCGCCTGCCCGACGGCCGGGGTCTCGCCCGCGCGGACGGCGTACTCGCGCGCCATGACGCCGGCCAGGCTGGACAGCTCGACCACCATCTGCGACGACAGGTCGAACTTGGCCAGCGCGGCGGCCCGCTCGAGCGCCTCGGCGTCGCCTGAGGACAGCTCGACGCCCTTGGCGAGGTCGGCGGCGATGGTCTCGATGCGGGCGGCCCGCTCGGCCATCGAGCCGAGCTTCTCCTCGAACGTCAGCTTGGTGAGGCCGGCCTTGAACTGGTCGAGCGGCACCTCGAGGTCGGCCCGCCAGAAGAACGCGGCGTCCTCGTACCGGGCCCGCAGCACCGCCTCGTTGCCCGCCCGCACCGCGTCGGCGTCGCACGCACCGTTGGCGACCGCGACGAAGTGCGGCAGCAGCGCGCCGTCGGCCGACCGGACCGGCAGGTAGCGCTGGTGCTTGCGCATGACGGTGGTGAGGATCTGCTCGGGCAGCTCGAGATACCGGGTGTCGAACCCGCCGAGCAGCGCGTTGGGCTCTTCGACCAGGTTCGTGATCTCGTCGATCAGCCCGGCCTCGGCCTCGGTGTCGACGACGCCGCCGACGGTCGCGGCCAGCGCGGACGCGGCGTCGACGACGGCGGCACGACGGACCGCGGGGTCGGCGACGATGCCGTGCCCGGCCAGGAACTCGAGGTACCCGGCGGCCGACGGCACCGCGACGACGGGCTCGGCCGCGGTGCGGTGCACCCGGGTGGAACGGCCACTGACCAGCGCCGACACCCGCACCGGGACGACGGCGTCGCCGAGCAGCGCGGTGAGCCAGCGGATGGGCCGGGCGAAGGACAGCGCGGGGTCGCTCCACCGCATGTTCTTCTCCGACCGCAGCTCCGACACGACGTCGGCGAGCAGCGACGACAGCACCTCGACGGCGCCGCGGCCGGTGTCGACGACGCGGACGACGACATGCTGGTTGCCGCCGAAGTCGGCGGTCTCGAGGTCGTCGACGTCGACGTTCTGGCCGCGGGCGAAGCCGAGCAGCGCCTTCGTCGGGTTGCCGTCGGCGTCGTAGGCGGCCTGGACGCGGGGGCCGCGGACGGTGCGGTCGGCGTCGGGCTCGCGCGGCTCGACGGCGGCGACCTGGACGACGATGCGCCGCGGCGTTCCGACGACGTCGATCGAGCCGTGCCCGAGGCGGGTGGCGGCCAGCTTGGCGGCGACGGCCGAGCGGACGGCGTCGACGGTGTTGGTGACCTCGTGCGGCGGCATCTCCTCGGTGCCGATCTCGAACAGCAGCGGCGCCGGACCGGCGAGGTCGGCCTGCGGGAGGTCGGGCAGCAGCGGCTCGGCGTCGTCGTCGTCGCGACCCGGCCGGGACACCAGGCCCAGCGGGTGGCCGAGCTCCTCGCGGCGGGCCGTCCACAGCGACGACACCTCGCGGGCCAGGCCGCGCATGCGCGCGAACGCCTTCGCCCGCTCCGTCGTGCTGATGGCGCCGCGCGCGTCGAGCACGTTGAAGGTGTGCGAGCACTTGAGCACGTAGACGTGCGCCGGGACCGGCAGCCGCTCGGCGATCATCCGCTCGGCCTCGGCCGCATAGGTGTCGAACAGCGCGCGGTTGGCCTCGATGTCGGCGTCGTCGAGGTAGTAGCGCGACATCTCGTACTCGGCCTGGCCGAACGCCTCGCCGTAGGAGATGCCGGGCGCGTACTCGATGTCCTTGAAGTGGCTGACGCCCTGCAGCGCCATGATGATGCGCTCGATGCCGTAGGTGATCTCGACGCTGACGGGATCGAGGGTCTGCCCGCCGGCCTGCTGGAAATAGGTGAACTGGGTGATCTCGAGGCCGTCGAGCCACACCTCCCAGCCCAGCCCCCACGCGCCGAGGGCGGGCGAGGCCCAGTTGTCCTCGACGAAGCGGATGTCATGAGCGTGGATGTCGATGCCCAGCGCCTCGAGGCTGGCGAGGTAGATCTCCTGCGGGTCACCCGGATCGGGCTTGAGGATGACCTGGAACTGGGTGTGCGTCTGCAGGCGGTTCGGGTTCTCGCCGTACCGGGCGTCGTCGGGCCGGACACTGGGCTCGGCGTACGCGACGTGCCAGGGCTCCGGACCCAGCACCCGGAGGATGGTGGCGGGATTCATCGTTCCGGCACCGACCTCGGTGTTGAACGGCTGCACCATGAGGCAGCCACGGTCGGTCCAGTACTTCGTCAGCGCCAGCAGCGCGTCCTGCATCGTGAGCACCGGGAAAGCCTAGTGGTGCGAGGCCGATGGCACGAACTCGAACCCGATGACCCGGGCCAGGATTTCGCCGTGCGGAACGACGAACCAGCCGTCGTCGTGACCGGCCCACTCGCGCCACGCGGCGGCCAGCCGCCCGAGGTCCGACGTCGTCGCCAGGCCGCGCGCGACGGCCTGGTCCGCGAACGCCGACGACGTGACGCGGTCGGCCCACAGGCCGCCCCACCACGCGCGGTCCTCCGGCGTGCTGAAGCACCAGACGCTCGCCGTCGCCGTGACGTCGGCCAGCCCGGCCTCGTGCGCCCACGCGAGCAGCCGCCGGCCGGCGTCGGGCTCGCCGCCGTTGCCGAGCGCCAGCGTGCGGTACAGCTCCAGCCACTCGGACAGGCCGGGCAGCCGCGGGTACCAGAACATGCCGGCGTAGTCGGAGTCGCGCGCCGCCACGACGCCGCCGGGCCGCGTCGTGCGGGCCAGCTGGCGCAGGACGGCGACGGGGTCGGCCACGTGCTGCAACAACTGGTGTGCGTGGACGACGTCGAAGCTCGCGTCGTCGAACGACAGCGCGGCGGCGTCGGCGGTGCGGAACTCGACCGCGGCGGCGCCCTCCTGGGCCGCCGCCCGCGCGATGACCTCGTCCGACGCGTCCGCCCCGACCACCCGGCCGGGCGCCACCAGCCCCGCCAGCTCCACCGTGATCGTCCCCGGCCCGCACCCCACGTCCAGCACGTCCAGCCCGGGTCGCAGGTGGTCGCGGAGGTACGCCGCGGAGTTCGCGACCGTGCGCCAGGTGTGCGAGCGCAGGACGCTCTCGTGGTGGCCGTGCGTGTACGTCGCCATGCCGCCACCGTAAGAACCTCCGGCCGCCGCTGTCAGCCGGGTTCGCACGATGGACGGCCGGGATCAGCCGCAGGTGTCGCAGATTCCGGTGACCGGGAGCTGCATGTGGCAGGTCGGGCAGGTGGCGACCTCGCGGTGGACGGGTTCGGCTCGCCTCGTCCGCGCGCGGGTGGCGGCCAGCCGCGGGGTCAGGGCCGGGACGCCGCCGTCGGCGGGCAGGTCGGGAGCCCCGAAACGCCGGTGGCAGGCGAGCCGCTCGCGCGCCGCGTGGTCGTCGGGATCGTCCGGTGTCAGGCCGTAGGCCCGTCCCACCGCCGTCGCGTATCCCGTACCGACACTGCCCTGGGCGTTGACGCACAGCGAGGACAGCAGCGGCTCATCGCGGTGGGAGCACTCATCGGCCACCCGGCCGAGCACGTCGCCGATCCAGTGCTGCAGGAGCTGCCGGGTCCGGATGCCGGTGCCCGACTGCACCTCGGCCGCGAGTTCCTTGTAGGTGACGACACCGTGATACCGCCGGGCGGCATCGAGCAGGACGTCGCGAGCCACCGCCGCCCACGCGTCGCGAGCCACCTCGGCGCCGACCTCGGATGCCTCGCGCCACGCGCCGCCGACCACGGGCGCATCGTCGCCAGGCTCGCTGACCTCGAACCCGAGCGCCCGCAGCACCTTCGCCGCGCCGCTCCGGCCGCCGGAGAACTCCGCCGACCGCGCGGCGACGCCCGTGGCATACTTCTGCGCCACCCCGAGGACCGCCTTCGAGTCGTATGCCCTGCCGTCGTGCCAGAGCACGTAGTCGCGAGCCCGGCCGAATCCGTAAGCGGCGAGGAAATCGTCGGCGCCGCGCTCGTCGTACTCCGCGAGCGCCTGGAGCACGTGATCGCGCGAGACCGCGTCGAAGTCCGGCATGGCGCCGACGCTACGAGGAACGCCGGACACTACCGGCGCGGAGCGGTGAAACGGGCGGGCGCCCCGCACGTCAGGGGCGCCCGCCCGGGTCTTCGGCCGGACCTCAGTCGGGGACGATCGCGCCCGGCGGCAGTGCGACCGCGCCGTTCGTGTCGGTGACCGTCACGGTGAAGGTCTTCGGCGCGCTGATGTTGCCGGCGGCGTCGATGGCCCGGTACTGGATCTCGTGGCGGCCGTAGCCGGGCTCGAAGTCCGGGTAGGACTGCTCGAACGGCGCCTTGGTGACGCCGCCGCTGCCGAGGTTGCCGTACGCGATCTCCTTGATGACGGTGCCGGCCGGGGTGAACCGGTACGGCGTGCCCTCGGGCGCGTCCGGCCAGCCGTGGTAGTTGAACCAGCCGTCGCCGTCGAGCTGGAACTCGATGACGACGTAGCCGTCCTGGTCGTCGGTGGCGGCGAGGCCCATCTCGAACCATTCGCGGAACACGTAGTGCGGCGGGCGGACCCGGGTGCCGGGCACGACGGAGACCGGGTCGGACAGCTCGAACGTCACCGAGGGGGCGACGTTGTCGACGGTCCAGGTGAGGGTCTGGGTCGCGGCGGACGGCACGGCCGGGTCGGACACCGTCGCCGTCAGCTCGTACGTGCCGGACGCCAGCCCCAGCGCCCCGAGGTCGAGGTTGCGCAGGTTGTCCGGGTTCGGCAGCACGCTGCCGTTCAGCCGCCACGTGACGTCGAGGACGCGGTCGCGCGGGTGGGTGGTCTCGACGTAGACGACGTCCTGGCCGCCGACGGGGCGGGTGGTGGCGGTCGAGGAGGTGAACTCGACGTCGGCCGGGGCGGGCGGCTCTTCGACGATCGTCCACTCGCGGGTCTGGGTGAGCGAGCCGCCGTCCGCGACGGCCGGGTCGCGGACGTCCGCGGTGTCGTCGGAGACGGTGACGGAGACGGTGTCGCCGACGCCCACGCCGTGCGCCTCGAGGTCGAAGTTGCGGCTGTTGCCGGTGCCCTCGACGACGGCGCCGTTGACCGACCAGGTGACGGTCAGCTCGTGGTACAGCGGGTGCATCGTCTCGACCCAGATGACGTCCTCGGGGAACACCGGCTCGTCGGTCGGGGTCGACTCCAGCGCCAGCTGGGCGACGTCGCGGCGGCCGGAGATCTTCTCGATCATCCGCTCGCGGCCGATCTGGTCGAAGTGGTAGCCGATCCAGCGCATGATCGAGTGCTCGCTGGGCCGCCAGATGCCCGACGCGCGGGTCTGGCCGCTCTCGTACCGGCCGATGACGCCGCCGGACAGCGACTCCTCGCCCAGCCAGCGGTACCACTTGACCTGCTGGTCCTGCATCTGCTGCTCGGTGAGGATCGTGTGGTGGATCGACGACGGCTCGCCGCCGGTGTAGGGCGCGCCGGGCACGTTGCGGGTGCTGTACGGGTACTCGTCCTGCAGGTTGCCCAGCGAGTGACCCAGCTCGTGCGGGCTGACCAGCGGGCCCTGCGGCGCCGACCCGGTCGTGGTGGCGTTGCGGCCGCCGATGCCGCCATACGTGCTGGTGTTGGCGATGGTGAGCGTCTGCCGGTTCTGCGCCGTGACACCCGGGATCATCGACACGTACTGCTCCAGCGCCTGCTGGCCGCCGGTGCCGAACGTGACGCCGCGGGCGTTCGCGCCGGCCGGGCAGGTGCCGGCGTACTGCAGCTTCAGCGGCGTGTCACGGCGGACGTTGCCGTCGTCGGGGTCGCAGCTGATGCCGGACTCCCCCGACACGATCTCGATCATGTACACGTTGAAGTAGTCGCGGTAGCTGCGGAACGGCTCGATGCTCCACTGCACGTTCAGGTGCTTGTCGACGTCGTCGCGGAACTGCTGCATCTCCTCGGCGGTGTAGCCGTCGCCCAGGATGATGAGGTTCAGGCGGTCCTCCGGGTCGCCCGTCACCTGCAACGGCACCACCGTCGCCGAGCCGACCTCGTCCGACGCCGCGGCCGACGGCACCGCGCCGGTCAGCAACGCGCCCAACAGCCCGGCCGCTCCCACCGCGGCCGCGATCTTCCGTTTCACCATCGTCTGTCACCCCTCGCTCGTCGATCCCCCGCGAGGACGCTAGCCAGGTTGGATCCAAAGCTCACCGAGCAGATGACGGACGTTGCGTCACGGTCGTCCGTCGTCTGACGGAACTCGGCGGTTACGCTGCCGGAGTGCTGATCCTGCTGCCGCCGTCGGAGGGCAAGACCGCGCCGCGAGACGGCGCCGCCGCCGTCGATCTCGACGCGTTGTCGTTCCCGGAGCTGACCGGCGACCGCGTCGACCTGCTGGCCGCGCTGGTCCGGCTCTGCCGCACGGCGCCGGAGGCCGCGGCGACGGCGCTCGGGCTCGGCCCGACGCAGGCCGCTGACATCGAGCGCAACGCCGTCCTGCCGCAGGCGCCGGCCGCGCCGGCCCGCGAGGTGTACTCCGGCGTCCTGTACGACGCGCTCGGGCTGCGCACGCTGCGCGCCGGCACGGCCCGCCGGGCCGACGCGTCGGTGCTGATCACGAGCGGCCTGTGGGGACTGCTGCGGCCGTCTGACGTGATTCCGGCGTACCGGCTGGGCGGCGGCGTGAGCCTCCCCGGCGTCGGCCCGCTGGCCGCGTTCTGGCGCCGCCCGCTGGGCAAGAGCCTGCCCGCCGCGGCCGGCGACGAGCTGATCGTCGACCTGCGCTCCAGCACGTACGCCGGGTTCTGGCGCCCGCCCGCCGAGCTGGCCGCCCGCACCGTCGTCGTCAGGGTGCTGCACGAGCACGACGGCCGCCGCACCGTCGTCAGCCACCACAACAAGGCCACGAAGGGCCGCATCGTGCGCCGCCTGCTGCAGGACGGCGCCACCATCGCCACCCCGGCCCGGCTGGTGAAGGTCCTGACGCGGCTGGGCTGGACGGCGGAGCTGACCCCGCCGCCCAGCCCCGGCCGCCCGGCCACCGTCGACGTCGTGGTGACCGACGTGCCGACGTCCTAGACCTCGATCCCACTTGATTTCCGCGCAGCCGGGCCGCGATCCCACTGCATCGGCGCGCCTGCGACGGGCACACGCCCGGCCCTGCTTGACTCGGCGGATGGCCACCTGGGACCCGCATGCCACGCACCGTCTCGAGTCGATCGGCGCCGAGCTGCGCCGCAACGGCCTGGTCGACCTCGTGCGCGAGGCGATCACCGACGTCTGGCGGGCGAACCGGGCGCGGTACGAGCCCGACGAGCTGTTCGACGACTCCTTCACCCTCGGCGTGACGTCCACCAGGAACCTCGCGAACCGGGTCTACGCGTACGTGCGCGACGACGCCCGGTGGCGGGCCACTGGGGCGCACGCCGGGCGCGAGTACGGGACGACCGTCCTGCACGTGGGCGGCCTGGAGCTCCGGCTGGTCAAGGCGCGGTCGACCGCGGGCCGCCACCCCGACTTCGTCGCCGACTTCGACTGGCGCGACGGCGAGATGCGCCAGGCCGCGGCCGCGCGGAACCGTGCGGCGTACGGCCCCGCGGCCCGCGACCCGTTCATGGCGCCGCTGTTCGAGGTCGACCAGCCCGACGCCGCGACGGCCGTCCTGGGCTGCCGCGACGTGTTCCTCGCCTGGGGCGCCGACCTCCCGTCGGGGCTGACCGCGGGCTGGCTGGGCCTGCCGACGACGACGGCCAGCCGCTGGCTCGCGGTGACGCCGCTGTGGTGGGACGAAGCGGCCGGGGCCGAGCCCGCCGTCAACGGCGACCGGCGCACGACCGGCGACCGCCCGGCCTTCGGCGACCGGCCCGCCCCGGTGCCGGCCATCACCCTCAAGCCCGGCATCCAGGCAGGCCGGACGGCGTGACCTCCGAGCCCACGCTGCGCGCACGCCGGCGCCGGGCCAGCGGCACGGTCGTGGACTTCGACGGCCGGCGGCTCGCGCTCGCCCGGCGGCTGCGACGCCTGCTGCGCAGCGCGCTCGCGGACCGCACCAGCGTGAGCGCGGCCGCCATCACCCAGTTCGAGCGCGGGACGGCGCGTCCCACCAACGCGGTCGTGGCCGAGCTCGCCCTCGCGCTGGGCATGCCGGTCGACTTCTTCCGGCAGGGCCGCTCGGTCGAGCCCGTCCCCGCCAGCGCGGCCCACTTCCGGTCGCTGCGCGCCACCCCGGCGATCTCCCGTGAACAGGCCCTCGCCTTCGCCGAGATCTCCCTCGTCGTCATCGACCTCGTCGAGCAGTACGTCGACCTCCCGGCGGTCCCGCCGCTCGCCGAGCCGCTCGACGCCGAGCCCGAGCCCGGGCAGCTCGCCCGGCTGGCCGCCGAGACCCGGGCCGGACTGGGCGTCGGCCCGGGCCCGATCCCGCACATGGTCCGCCTGCTCGAAGCACACGGCATCGTCGTCCTCCGGCTGCCGCGCGAGGTCGACCACCGGGTCGACGCGTTCTCCACCGAGGCCGGCCACCGGCCGCTCGTCCTGCTCTCGCCCGCCAAGGACGACCGCGCCCGCAGCCGCTTCGACGCCGCCCACGAGCTCGCCCACCTCGTCATGCACCAGGACGTCGACCCCGGATCGAAGATCGTCGAGCGGCAGGCCGACACCTTCGCCTCCGAGTTCCTCGCGCCGTCCGAGCAGCTGGAGCCGGACCTCCCCCGCAAGGTCGACTGGGACGTGCTGGCACAGGCCAAGACGACCTGGGGTCTCAGCCTCGCGGCGCTCGTCTACCGCGCCCACCGGCTCGGGCTGTGGGGCGAGCACGCCTACCGCCGGGCGAACCAGCACCTCGCCGCCGTCGGGTACCCGGAGCCCGGCCCGCTCGGCCCGCCCGAGTCGCCCTACCTGCTCGGCGCGGCGATGGAACTGCTGGCCCAGGCCGGGACGTCCGCGGCCGACCTCGCCTCGGCCGGCCGGCTCCCGCTGCGGCAGATCGAGGAGATCGTCGCCGCCGGCAGCGAGACCAGGCCGCGGGTGTCGCTGCCGGTCGAGCCGCGCTGATCAGGGACGGTGACCGAACGACGGCACGGCGGTGCTGCCGTCGGCGTAGTACTGCAGCTCGGTGACCGAGCCGGGCGACGGCAGCAGCCGGAACAGCGACTCGGGCGGCGCGCCCAGCGCCAGCCGGGTGAGGGTGCGCATGGGGATGGAGTGCGTGACGACGACGACCGGCTGGCCCGGGTAGGCGGCCAGCAGAGCGTCGCGGGCGGCGCCGACCCGCAGCGCGACGTCGTCGAGGGACTCGCCGCCCGGCGGGGACGCCGTCGTGGCGCCGAACCAGTTCGACAGCGCGTCCGGGTGCCGGTCACCGATCTCGGCCAGCGTCAGGCCCTCCCACTCGCCGAAGTCGGCCTCGCGCCACTCGTCGTCGACCACCGGCGCGACACCGAGCCGCCGGCCGATGACGGCCGCGGTCTCGCGGGTGCGCACCATGGGCGAGGCGACGACGGCGACGGCGCCGCTGCCGCTGAGCAGCTCGGCCGCGCGGGCCGCCTGCTCGCGGCCGGTGTCGTCGAGGCTGGGGCCGGGCACGCCGCCGCCGCTGAACCGGCGCGCCGCCGTCAGCGACGTCTGGCCGTGCCGCACGACGTACAGGGTGGTGGGCGGCCCGAGGTCGGGGCTCCACGCGGTCAGCTTGACGACGGGCGCGGGGCCCGGCACCGGCTTGCCGTCGAGGGCGAGATTCACCAGGCGGTCGGCGTGGGCGTTCTCGGCCCGCGGCACCCAGGTGTAGGTGACCCGTCCGGGCGGGAAAACCCCGCCGGCCTCGGCGGCCAGCGAGCCCAGCTCGGCGTTCTTGATCTGCCAGCGGCCGGACAGCTGCTCGACGACGAGCTTGGAGTCGAGCCGGGCGGCCACGACGGCGCCGGGGTCGATGTCGTGGGCGGCGCGCAGCCCGGCCAGCAGCCCGCGGTACTCGGCGACGTTGTTCGTGGCGATGCCGATGGTCTCGGCCACCTCCGCCAGCACCTCGCCGGTGGCGGCGTCGCGGACGACGGCACCGTAGGCGGCGGGCCCCGGGTTGCCCCGCGACCCGCCGTCGGCCTCGACGACGAGCTGCCGCGTCACAGCCCCGACTCGGGCGTGCGGACCAGGATGCGCCGGCACTCCTCGTGCCGGACCACGACGTCGGGGGCGAGCCCGCGGATGCGCCCCAGCTCGGCGGCGTCGAGCTGGATCATGCAGCCCTCGCAGCGACGCTGGCGCAACGCAGCCGCGCCGATGCCGCCACGGTCGGCGCGGATCTTCTCGTACAGCGCCAGGAGGTCGTCGGTGATGCCGGCGGCGAGCGTCTGACGTTCGTCGCGCCCGGCCGCGGAGTCGTGGTCGAGCTGCGCCCACGCGGCGTCGCGGGCGGCCTGGACCTCCTGCGCCTTCTTGCCGACGCTCTCACGCTCGGCGGCCAGCGCGGCGGCCTCGTTCTGCGCCTCCTCGAGCCGCTCCATGATCTCGATCTCGGCGTCCTCGAGCACGCCCTGGCGGCGGTTGAGCGACACGATCTCGCTCTGCAGGCTCTCGAGCTCCTTCGCCGACGACACCTGGCCGGCGTCGAGCCGCTTCTGGTCGCGGTCCTTGCGCGAGCGGACCTGCTCGACCTCGGCGTCGGCGCGCTTCTGCTCGCGTTCGAGGTCGGCGACGGCGGTGCCGGCGACGACCTCGGCGTCGCGCAGCCGGCTGTGCTCGGCGGCGAGGGTCTCGAGCTCGGCGGCCTCGGGCAGCGTCCGGCGGCGATGGGCCAGCTGGTCGAGCCGTTGGTCGACCGCCTGGACGTCGAGCAGCCGCAACTGGACGGTGGGGTCAGCGTTCAGCGTGAGCTCCTTCGTCGGCGCCGGAATCCCTGGCGATTCGATGCAGTGTCCAGGGATCGGTCGGAGTGGTCGAGACGCGAGTCTCCACCGTAGCGCCTGCGCCCGACAACTCCGCCGTCAGCAGTGCCGCGGCGTCGGGCAGCCACGGCCACTCGCTGGCCCAGTGCGCGACGTCGACGAGCGCCGGGCCGCCGGCCTCGCCCGCCTCCGAGGACGGGTGGTGGCGCAGGTCCGCCGTCACGTACGCGTCGACCCCCGCGGCGCGGACGGTGCCGAGCAGGGAGTCGCCCGCGCCGCCGCACACCGCGACCCTCGCGACGACGGCGTCGGGGTCGCCCGTGGCGCGCACGCCGGCCGTCGTCACCGGGAGCGCCGCGGCGACCCGGCGGACGAACGCCGACAGCGGCTCCGGCCGCGGCAGCCTGCCGACGCGGCCCAGGCCGCGCGCAGGGTCGCCGTCGTCGGCGGGAACCAGCGGGCGGGTGTCGTGCAGGCCGAGCGCCGCCGCGAGGGCGTCGTTCACGCCCGGCGCGGCTCGGTCGGCGTTGGTGTGCGCGGTGTGCAGCGCGACGCCGCCGGCGATGAGCCGGTGCACCAGGCGCCCCTTCGGCGTCGTGGCCGGCACGCCGTGCACCGGGCGCAGGAACAGCGGATGGTGCGTGACGACGAGGTCGGCCCGCCACTGCAGCGCCTCGTCGACGACGGCGGCGACGGGGTCGACGGCGAACAGGACGCGCCGCACCTGCGCGTCGGGGTCGCCGCACACCAGCCCGACCGCGTCCCACGACTCGGCGAGCTCCGGCGGATACAGCCGCTCGAGGGCGGCGACGACAGCGGCGAGACGGACCACGTGCCCGACCCTATCGATCACCGCGGGGGCTCCGTCGAAGCGGACCCGTTCTCCGGTTGACGTCGCCGCGATCCCGGTGTGACGCTCTCCCCCAAGGGGGCACGGCACGCACGAGGAGGCTCGTCCCATCAGCACCCGACACCCCGCCGACGGCCACCACTGGTGCGTCGAGCACGACCCCAGCGGCGTGTGCCTCGGCGGCCTGCACGAGCTTCCCGGCGGGGGCGCCGCCTGGCTCGAGGGCGCCGCCCGGTCCGGGCCCGCCGAGGGCGTCGGCGCGGCTGTCGACGGCGTCGGCGCGGGTGTCGACGGCGTCGGCGCGGGTGTCGACGGCGTCGACGGGGCGGGCGTCGGCGCCGCAGGCGGCAGCGGCGCGGGCGTCGGCGGGGCGGGCGTCGGCGGGGCGGGCGTCGTGGTGGCGCTGGCCCGCACCCGTCCCGGCCGGCCGCCGCGGTTCACGGCCGCCCAGGCGCGCGAACTGGCCGCCACCCTCACGACGCTCGCCGACGAGTTGGACCCGTTGTCCACATGAGTCGAACGCCCGTTTGACAACCCCCTCCCACCACCACCTAAGATCATTCCCATAGCACCCCACCCCTCCCCCGAGGGCTGGTAGGGCTATCGAGCACGAGGCGCGGCATCCAGGCCGGACTGTCTCGTACCGGCCGCTCAGAGTGGGACGGCACGGCGACCAACGCGCATCTTCATGCCGGCCCCTGCCCGAGTGGGGGTCCGGCTGCTGGGCGGCGCCGTCCCCATCCCCTTGGCCACGACGGCTCCCCCGGCCCCCAGTCAGCTTCCGAGCTACTCCATGGGAGGAACCGTGGCCACCACACCAGCCGCGGACCGCCGCGACGTCATCGTGCGGTCCGCCTTCATCAGCGACGAGGTCGGCGAGATCGTCGCCTGGCACGACTCCGAGGGCCCGACCATCGACATCCACCTCGAGCCCGAAGACTCCGGCCAGCGCGCCGACGTCTCCCTCACCCCGTCCGAGGCCCGCGACCTCGCCCGCCAACTGCGCGAGGTCGCCGACACCGCCCAGCGCGCCGGGTGGACGCCGGCGGTGCTCGCCGACGCCCGCGAACGGTACCTGCCCGGGCTGTCCGACGAGCAGATCATGCAGCGCCTCGACACCCTCGCCGAACGCCTCGGCGGGCTCGTGCTCGGCTACCGCGGCAAGGTCGACTGGCGCGCCGGTCGCATCCTCGTCGCCGAGACCGGCCACCAGCTGCTCGACCGCGCCGCCGACGCCGTCGGCACCGCCGAGCAGCACCTGGCCGGCTACCAGCAGGCCGTCGACCAGCTCGGCACCGTCAAGGCCGAACTCGACCACGTCCGCCGCTTCTTCACCCACGAGAGCGAGCTGCCGCGATGACCACCACCACGCCACCGCAGGAATGCGTCCTCAAATGGTGCAACGAGGCCGGCGAACACCGCACCCACCGCCAGTACGTCATGTCGCTCATCGCGTGGCACCGCACCTGGCTCGTCGGCATCAACGTCGTCCAAACCGACGACGGCCCACTGCACGTCGAGCTGACCGCCACCACCCGCTGGTCCGCGCCGGCCACCATCACGCTGCAGCCCGACGAAGCCGAGGCGGTCGGGCAGGCGCTCATCGAGGCCGCCACCCGCGCCGCCCGCTGATCCCCGGGCGCCCGGCCGCCGCTCCACCTCCCGGGGCGGCGGCCCCGGAGGCCGCTGCCTGGAGGCTGCCGCCACCGGCCGCCGCCCGCGACCCGCCAGCCAGTCACCCGCACGCCCGCGCGCCTGCCATGCCGGCCAGCCCGCCAGCCAGCCCCGGTACGCCGGCCACACCAGCCAGCCCCGCATGCCCACTAGCCACCGCGTCCGCCTACCAGCCAGCCCGCCCACCAGCCCCGGCACGCCCGCCAGCCAGCCACCACCGTCCACCAGACGCCAGCCCCCGCACGCCGGCCACACCAGCCAGCCAGCTCGCCGGCATCTCACACGCCCGCCACGCGCCGACCAGCCAGCGCTTCGAGCCGCTCGTCGACCACGGCAGCCCGAATGCCGACGCGCCGCACGCCGCCCGCTGGCGCCCCCAAGTGCTACACCAGGCAGCCCACACGCCACCCGCTGGCGCCCTCAGCGCGCCGCAAGGCAGCCCACACGCCGCCCGCCAGTACGTCGGACGCCGCGAGTCGCCCGCCCGTGCGCCGACAGGCAGCCGCCCGCGGCGCGCCAGCCGTCAGGCGCCGGACCAGCCGGTGGCCGCCCGCGGGTGCCGCTGGCTCGGCATCCGCCGCGGCGCCCGCACCGGCGTCGCGGCGCGGCGGACGTCCTGGGCGGCGGCGCAGAGGGGGCCGATCAGCCCGGCCGACAACTCGTCCACCCACAGCAGCAGGTCGAGGTGGACCGGCCGGGAGGGGTCGCCGCAGGCGAGCGAGTCCTGGTACCAGCGGACCACCGACGGCATCAGGGCGCGCAGCGCCGCGCGCCGGTCGTCCTCTCCCAGAGTCGCGAGTGCGTGGTCCAACTCGGCGACGAGTTCCCTCATGGCGTGCCCCCTTGCGCGGCACCGGCCCCAGCGCCCCTGTGCGCCGGACGGCCGGTTCTCCGCCCTGCGGCCCTGAATACCCCACGACGCGGGGTGCAGTCGCCCCGGACCGGACCACCGGGCCGGGCCCGCGCCTGCTTCGATGGGGGCATGGCCGTGCCCATCGCCGACTTCCTCGCCATCGTCAGCCGCCTGCCCGGCGCCAACGGCACCGACTCCGACCGGTGGACGACGTTCCGGGTGGCGGGGCGGACCTTCGGGTACCTCTGGCCGGCCACGTCGACCGTCGGGCTGAAGCAGACCATCGCCGAGCAGCTGGCGCTGGTGGCGGAGCGGCCACAGGTGTTCGAGATCCAGTTCACCGCCGGCGCGTTCGGCTGGGTGGTGGTCCACCTCGACGGCATCGAGCACGACGAACTGGTGGAGCTGACGTTCGAGGCGTGGCGGCTGACGGCGCCCCAGGACGCCGTCGAGCAGCAGGGCGACCGGCTGCCACAGTAGGAGCGCCTGACGGACAGCGGCGCGGGTCGACGCCCACATCCGCCACACGCCCGGGCGGTGTCACGAACCGGCGGGCCATGCGGTCGTCCTGGTGTCGGGCGGCCGCCAGGCCGCCACCGTCCGTGAAAGGGCTGCACATGAAGATCGTCGTCATCGGCGGCACCGGCCTCGTCGGCTCGAAGGTCGTCGAGCTCCTCACCGGCCGGGGCCACGACGCCGTGGCCGCCGCGCCGAACACCGGAGTGAACACGCTGACCGGTGCAGGACTGGCCGAAGCGCTCGACGGGGCGGAGGTCGTCGTCGACGTGTCGAACTCGCCGTCGTTCGAGGCCGGACCGGCGCTGGAGTTCTTCCGGACGTCCACAGCGAACCAGCTCGCCGCCGAGCAGAAGGCCGGCGTCGGGCACCACGTCGCGCTGTCCGTCGTCGGCACCGACCGGCTGGCCGAGAGCGGCTACTTCCGGGCCAAGATCGCCCAGGAGCAGCTCATCACCGAGTCGCCGGTGCCCTACTCGATCGTCCACGCCACCCAGTTCTTCGAGTTCCTCAACGGCATCACCGACGACGCCACCCACGACGGCGTCGTCAGCCTGGCGCCGGTGCACATCCAGCCGATGGCCGCGCAGGACGTGTCGGCGGCCGTCGCCGAGGTCGCCGCCGGCCCGCCGCGCAACGGCGTCGTCGAGGTCGCCGGGCCGGAGCGGTTCCGGCTGGACGATCTGGTCCGCACGGTGCTCGCCGACCGGGACGACCCGCGCGAGGTCCGCGCCGATCCGGGCGCGCGCTACTTCGGCGCCGCCCTCGGCGAGGACACCCTGGTCCCGGCCGGCGACGCCCGCCGCGGCCCGACCACGCTGGCCGAGTGGCAGGCTGCGCAGCCGAGCCGGTAGCGCCGTATACCGTGGTCCCCGTGACCACGGACGGCGTCGCCGAGTTCCTCGACGTGCGGCCGCAGCTGTTCGGCATCGCCTACCGCATGCTGGGCAGCGTGGCGGAGGCCGAAGACATCGTCCAGGACGCGTGGATCCGCTGGCAGCGCACCAACCGCGACGAGGTGCAGAACCCGGCCGCCTTCCTCACCACCACGGCGACCCGCCTGGCGCTGACGGCGGCGACGTCGGCCCGCGCCCGGCGCGAGACCTACCCGGGCGAGTGGCTGCCGGAACCGGTCGACACCAGCGACGATCCCGCGCTGGGCGCCGAGCGGGCCGAGGCGCTCGACCTCGCCGTCCTGCTGCTGCTCGAGCGGCTCAGCCCGGCCGAGCGGGCCGTGTACGTCCTGCACGAGGCGTTCGACTACCCGTACCGACGCATCGGCGAGATCCTGGAGGTCTCCGAACCGCACGCCCGCCAGCTGGCCCGGCGGGCCCGGCTCGCGCTGGAGTCCGGCCGGGCCGAGCCGGCCCCGCCCGACATGCGCCGCCGCCTGGTCGAGACGTTCGTCGCGGCCGCCCGCGACGGCGACCTCGAGGGCCTGGAGCGGCTGTTCACCGAGGACGTCACCGCCCGTTCCGACGGCGGCGGCAAGGTGCGCGCCTCGCGCGTCGACCTCGAGGGCGTCGAGCGGGTGCTGTTGTTCATCGACAACATCCTGCGCAAGTACTGGAGCGAGGCCACCTTCACCGTCGTCGACGCGAACGGCGGCAGCGCCCTGCTGGTCACGAACCCCGCCGGCGCCGCGCAGGCCGTGCTCGCCCTCGACGTCACCACCCGCGGCGTCGAGCGGGTGCTCTTCGTGGTCAACCCGGACAAACTGCGCGGCTTCGGCCGTCAGTAGTCAGCCGGCCGGGACGACGAGGCGCTCCGCCGGGATCACCGCGACGCCGGCGATCTCGATCATCGCCTCCGGCTGCCAGAGCGCCGTGGTGCCGATGCCCGCCATCGCCGGGTAGACCGGGCCGGCCAGCTCGCGCCACACCGCGCCGATCTCCTTGCCGTGCGCCTGGTAGTCCGGGATGTCGGTGAGATAGATCGTGACGTTGACGAGGTCACCGGGCTCGCCGCCGGCGTGGGCGAGGGTCGCGAGCAGGTTGGCGAACGCCTGGCGGAACTGCTCGACGATGCCGCCGGGGACGATGCGCATCGCGGCGTCGAGGGCCGTCTGACCGCCGAGGTACAGCGTGTTCCCGCTCAGCGTCCCGTGCGAGTAGCCGCGCGGTTCCGGCAGGGACGGAGGGTTGACCGGAACGGCGGTCGCGCTCGTCGCCATGGCTGGGACTCCTGTGACGGGGATCGTGACGGCACCGTAGCAGTCTATTGACAAGCTCTCAACGGTCGTGCAAATTCTGAAATATGGAGCCCGACCTCAGCAAGTACGTCCTCGAGGGCGACGCCTCGAGGTACGCGAGCGAGAACGGCCTGGTCGTCCCGGTCGTGACGCGGGCCGGAACCGAGCCGGCCGACACCGGGCAGTCCGACGGCGCCACCCGCATCTCCGGCGTGAGCATCCAGCACACCCCGGCCACCCGCCTCTGGTTCGGGAAGGTCCGCAACGAGGCCGGCTACCGCTCGGCGCCGCACCACCACGGCGAGGCCGAGACCGGCGGCTACGTGCTCTCGGGCCGCGCCCGCATCTACTTCGGCGAGCGGTTCGAGGACTATCTCGACATGGAGGAGGGCGACTGGGTGTTCGTCCCGCCGTTCCTGCCGCACGTCGAGTGCAACCTCGACCGCAACCGGCCGCTGACCTGGATGACGACCCGCACGCCGGAGAACATCGTGGTCAACCTCCCGCAGGTCGACGACGCGGACCTGCGGCACTGGACGGACCGGCCGTGACCGGCGAGCCGGCGCCCACGTCGCGCATCCTGGCGGCGGCGCTGACGCTGAAGCCGGCCCCGGCCGAGCACTTCGACCTCGCGTTCACCGCGACGACGCAGCCGTGCCCGTGGCCGAAGGCGTACGGCGGCGACCTCGTCGCCCAGGCGGCCGCCGCCGCCATGCGGTCGGTCACCGACGGCAAGACGCTGCACTCGATGCACTCGTACTTCATGCGCCCGGCCGACATCGGCATGGAGCTGCGGTACGAGGTCGAACTGCTGCGCGACGGCCGCGGCTACTCCACCCGCCAGGTCCGCGCCTTCCAGAACGGCAAGCCGGTCTACGTCTGCCTGGCGAGCTTCGCCGCGGGCGAGCCGGGCGGGACGTTCGCGGCGGCGTACCCGGACGGCGTCGCCCCGCCGGAGCGGGTGCCCAGTTCAGCCGCGTACCTCGAGGGCCGCAGCGGCGGCACGATGACCGACGAGTCCAGGCGGTACTGGTCGACCGGCCGCGGCTTCGACCAGCGCCACGTCCCCGGGCCGGTGTACCTCACCGTCGACGGGGAACGGCTGCCGCACCAGGCCGTCTGGGTGCGGCCGTTCGACCCGCTGCGCCCGGTCGACGGGCTCACCGACGCCCAGCGCGACCTCGCCGCGCTCGCGTACGTCTGCGACTACACGATCCTCGAGCCGCTGCTGCGCGTGCTCGGCCTGCCGTGGGCCGCGGAGGGCCTGGTGACGGCCAGCCTCGACCACGCCATGTGGTTCCACCGGGCGCCGGCGGCGGACGTGCTCGGCGGCTGGCTCCTGTACGCGCAGCAGGCCGTCGCCGCCGACGCCGGGCGCGGCGTCGGGCTCGGTCACTTCTTCGCTCCCGACCACACGCACCTGGCGACCGTCGTCCAGGAGGGCGTGCTGCGGTACGACGACGGAGGATCGCGATGACGCTCAGCCCCTCGGCGTACGCCGACACCTTCGCCCGCGACAACCTGCCCCCGGCCGAGCAGTGGCCGGCCCTCGAGTTCACCACCCCGGAGCTCGACTACCCCGACCGGCTCAACGCGGCCGCCGAGCTCGTCGACCGCGCCGTCGCCACGTACGGCGCCGGCCGCCCGGCCGTGCGGACCCCCGCCGGCGAGGTGTGGACGTACGGCGAGCTGCGGGAGCGGGCCGACCGCGTCGCCCACGCGCTCGTCGACGACCTCGGCCTGGTCCCCGGCAACCGGGTGCTCATCCGCTCCCCCAACAACCCGTGGACGGTGGCCGCCTGGCTCGGCGTCCTGAAGGCCGGCGGCATCGCCGTCACCACGATGGCCGCGCTCCGCGAGCGCGAGCTGACGCCGATCGTCGAGAAGACCCGGCCGGTCGTCGCGCTCGTCGACCACCGCTTCGTCGACGACGTCGTCGCCGTGCGGGACGCCGCGGCCCCGCAGCTGACGATCGTCGCGTACGGCGGCGACACCGACGACGACCTCACCAGGAGGGTCGCGACGAAGCCGGCGAGCTTCACCGCCGTCGACACCGCGGCCGACGACGTCGCCCTGCTCGGCCCGACCTCGGGCAGCACGGGAACGCCGAAGATCACGATGCACTTCCACCGCGACGTACTCTCGATCGACAACACGTTCGGGAAGCACGTGCTCCGGCTGCGGCCCGACGACGTCGTCGCCGCGAGCCCGCCGCTCGGGTTCACCTTCGGCCTCGGCATGCTGGTCGTCTTCACCTTCCGGGCCGGGGCCTGCGCCTTCCTGACCGAGGCGGCGGCGCCGGCCCAGCTGGCCGACCTGATCTCCGAACACGGGGTCACGGTGCTGGCCACCGCGCCCACCGCCTACCGGCAGATCGTCCGGTGCGGGAAGGGCGGCCAGCTGGCCGGCCTGCGGGTCGCCGTCAGCGCCGGCGAGCACCTGCCGAAGTCGACCTGGCAGCAGCTGCACGACGACCACGGCCTCGAGGTCATCGACGGCATCGGCGCCACCGAGCTGCTGCACATCTTCATCTCCGCGGCCGGCGACGAGATCCGCCCGGGCGCCACCGGCAAGCCCGTCCCCGGCTTCCGCGCCACCATCCTCGACGCCGACGGCGCCGAGGCCCCGGCGGGCGTCGCCGGCCGGCTCGCCGTCATCGGCCCGGTCGGCTGCCGGTACCTCGACGACCCGCGCCAGGCCGGCTACGTCGTCGACGGCTGGAACGTCACGGGCGACACGTTCGTGCGCGACGACGACGGCTACTTCTGGTACCGGGCCCGCACCGACGACCTGATCGTGTCGTCGGGCTACAACATCAGCGGTCCCGAGGTCGAGGCCGCTATCGACGCCCACCCCGATGTCGTCGAGTGCGGCGTCGTGGCCGCACCTGACCCCGAGCGGGGCTCCGTCGTCTGCGCGTTCGTGGTGCTGGGCGACGGGGTGACGGGCGACGACGCGAAGGTCGAGGAGCTGCAGACGTTCGTCAAGGGCGAGCTGGCGCCGTACAAGTACCCGCGGAAGGTGCTGTTCCTCCCGGCGCTCCCCCGCAACACCAGCGGCAAGCTGCAGCGCTTCAAGCTGCGCCAGCTCCTCGAGACCGACCCCGCATGAGGATCGCGATCGCGGGTGGCGGGCCGGGAGGGCTGTACTTCGCGGCCCTCATGAAAGGCCTCGACCCCGGTCACGAGGTGACGATGTGGGAGCGCAACGCGCCCGACGACACCTTCGGCTTCGGGGTCGTGTTCTCCGACGAGACGCTGGGCGCCATCGAGGGCGCCGACCCCGTCATCCACGACCGCATGGAGCGCGGGTTCGCCCGCTGGACCGACATCGACGTCGAGTTCGACGGCCACGCGTTCACCGTCGGCGGGCAGGGCTTCGCCGCGATGGGCCGCAAGGAGTTGCTGGCGATCCTGCGGGAGCGGGCCGCGGAGCTGGGCGTCACGGTGCACTACCGGACGCCGGCGCCGGGGCCGGGCGAGCTGCGGGCGTCGTACGACCTCGTGGTGGCGGCGGACGGGCTCAACTCCACCATACGCACCAAGTACGCCGACGTCTTCGGGCCGGACCTCGACCGGCGCGCGAACAAGTACATCTGGCTCGGCACCGACCTCGTGTTCGAGGCGTTCCAGTTCTTCGTCAAGCAGACGCCGTGGGGCACCATGCAGATCCACGGCTACCCCTACTCCGACCAGGGCTCGACCTTCATCGTCGAGATGCACGAGGACGTGTGGCGCCGGGCCGGCTTCGACGCCACCGAGCACGACGACCTCCCGCCGGGCGCGTCCGACGAGTACGCCGTGCGCCGCATCGCCGAGATCTTCGCCGGCGAGCTGCGCGGGCAGCGCGTGCTCACCAACAACTCGAAGTGGCTCAACTTCCACACCGTGCGCAACGAGCGCTGGTACGACGGCAACGTCGTGCTGCTCGGCGACGCGGCCCACACGGCGCACTTCTCCATCGGCTCGGGCACGAAGCTGGCCATGGAGGACGCCCTGGCGCTGGCCGCGTGCCTGCACGAGCAGCCCGGCGTCGGCGCGGCGCTGGCGGCGTACCAGGCCGAGCGCAAGCCGGTCGTCGAGTCGACCCAGCGGGCGGCGCAGGCGTCGCTGGAATGGTTCGAGAACATCGGCATGTACGCCGGCCAGGACCCGGCCCAGTTCGTGTTCAACCTGCTCACCCGGTCGCGCCGCATCACGTTCGGCAACCTGCGCGAACGCGACCCTGAGTTCGCCGCGCGCATGGAGGCCGAGTTCGCGCGGCTGCACTCGGCCGGCGCGGCGGCGCCGGCGATGTTCCAGCCGGTGCGCATCGGCCCGCTGGAGCTGAAGAACCGCGTCGTCGTCTCCCCCATGGACATGTACTCGGCCGAGGACGGCCTGCCGAACGAGTTCCACCTCGTCCACCTGGGCGCGAAGGCGCTGGGCGGCGCCGGCCTCGTCATGACCGAGATGGTGTGCGTCTCGCCAGAGGGCCGCATCTCGCCCGGCTGCACCGGCATCTGGACCGACGAGCAGCGCGACGCCTGGCGCCGGGTGACGGACTTCGTCCACGCCCGGTCGACCGCCAGGATCGGGCTGCAGCTCGGGCACTCGGGCCGCAAGGGCTCGACCAAGCTGATGTGGGAGGGCATGGACGAGCCGCTGGACGACGGCAACTGGGAGGTCGTCGGCCCGTCGCCGCTGCCGTACGGCGCCGGCTGCCACCTGCCGCGCGAGGCGACCCGCGCCGACCTCGACCAGGTGGTGGCCGACTTCGTCGCCGCGGCCGAGCGCGGCGTCGCGGCCGGGTTCGACCTGATCGAGCTGCACGCCGCCCACGGCTACCTGCTGAGCTCGTTCCTGTCGCCGGTCGCCAACCGGCGGGCCGACGAGTACGGCGGCCCGCTGCCGAACCGGCTGCGCTTCCCGCTCGAGGTGTTCGACGCCGTGCGCCGCGTGGTGCCCGCGACCGTCCCGGTGACGGTCCGCATCTCCGCCACCGACTGGGTGCCGGGCGGCACCACCGACGAGGACGGCGTCGAGATCGCGCGGGCGTTCGCCGCCCACGGCGCCGCCGCCATCGACGTCTCCACCGGCCAGGTCACCAAGGACGAGAAGCCCGCGTTCGGGCGGTCGTACCAGACGCCGTTCGCCGACCGGATCAGGCACCAGGTCGCCGTCCCCGCGGGCGTCGCCGTCATCGCCGTCGGGGCGATCTCGTCCTACGACGACGTCAACTCGATCCTGCTGGCCGGCCGCGCCGACCTCTGCGCGCTCGGACGCGCCCACCTGTACGACCCGCAGTGGACGCTGCACGCGGCGGCCGAGCAGGAGTACCGGGGACCCGGCGCCGACTGGCCGGACCCCTGGGCCGCCGGGCGGCGCCGTCCGCCGACGGCGCGCACCGACAAGGTCCCGCCCCGCCTCTCGCTGCTGCGCGACGGCGCCGCCGGCACCGTCCACCTGCGCTGGACCCCGGACCGGCGCGACCAGGCAGAATGGTCGCGATGATCCCCGCCGACGAGAGCGCCAGCACGCGCCGCACGCGCACCGTCATGGTGAGTTTCCTCGGCGCGGTCGTGCGGCGCATGGGCGACTGGATGCCCATCGCCGGCACCGTCGACCTCATGGAGCAGCTCGGGCTCGACGCCCGGAGCGTCCGCACCGCGGTGTTCCGGCTCAAGCAGCGCGGCTGGCTCGCGGCCGAGAGCCGGGGCGGGAAGCGTGGCTACGCGCTCACGCCCGCAGCGGTGAAGGCGCTGGTCGCGGGCGACGAGATCATCTGGCACGCGCGCCAGCCGGCCAACCTCGACGACGGCTGGTGCATCGTCAACTTCTCCGTGCCCGAGTCCGAGCGCGCGAAGCGGCACCAGCTGCGCGCCCATCTGGCCTCGCTGGGCTTCGGGAACATCTCCACCGCGATGTGGATCGCGCCGGCCCGCATGCGCGGCGCCGCCGAGCAGGCCGTGCGCGAGCTCGACCTCGACCGCTACGCCGCGATCTTCGTCGGCGCCTACGTCGCCGGTCAGGACCTGCGCACGCTGCTCTACGAGAGCTGGGACCTCGCCGGCATCGACCGCCGCTACCGCGAGTTCGTCGCCCGCTTCCAGCCCGAGATCGCCGCGCTCGACGGCAGCGACGCCGTGGCACCCGAGCGTGCCTTCGTCACCTACCTCAGCGCCGTCGACCACTGGCGCAAGCTCCCGTTCCGCGACCCCGGCCTGCCGCGCCAGGTGCTCGCCGACGACTGGAGCGGCCCCGACGCGCTCGCCGTGTTCGAGCGTCTCGTCACCCTCCTCGAGGGTCGGGCCCTCGCCCACGCGGCCGGGCACTGGACGCCCCGGGCCGGCGTGCCGGCCTAGTGATGGACGGCCAGCCGGAGCCAGGCGTTCCGGCTGGCGCCGGCGGCCAGGGTCGGCGCCGCGCCGGCGGCGATGGCCTCGGACAAGGTGTGGACGGCCGACGCCTGCGGCTCCAGCGCGCAGGCCACGACGTCGGACAGCGCGCCGGACTTCCGGGTGGCCCAGAACCACAGGGCCGGGAAGGCGTCACCGTCCCAGTCGACGGAGACGCCGGTGGCCAGCTCGCCGGACCAGATGCCGCACCGGTGCCGTGCCAGCCGGTCGGCGAAGAGCATCGTGCCGAACGGCCGGTCCGGAAACGCCGTCAGGTCGACGACCCCGCCGTCGCGGCCCGGCAAGGCGTGCAGCGGACCGCGCGCACCCGGCGCGTACAGGGCCGACGGGTCGTCGGCAGCCTCGGCGAACACCTCGGCGTCGCCGAGGTCGACCCGGCTGCCCGGGCCCATCATGACGGCGCCGAACGTGATGTGGTGCCCCCACAGGTAGTGCAGCGGGCGGTCCGCGAGGTTCGTGATCGTCTCGTCGACGCGCACCTCGCCGCCGCCGGCGAGGGTGACGCTGCGGCGGATGCCGAACGGCAGCTCCTCACTGCGCGTCGCGAGGTCGACGGCCACCCGGTCCGGTCCCGCCGCCCGCACCGACCACGTCCAGCGCCGGTACTGCACGTCGCCGTGCTCGCTGATGCCCTGCCCGTCGACGACGCATCCCGGCCCGGCGTTGGGGAACAGCTCGTACCAGGCGCCGACCCGGTAGTGACGTGAGCCCCGCGGGTCCTCGTACAGCAGGTTGGTCCCGCTGCGGAGGTCGGTGAGCTCGAAGACGTGCGCACCGTGATCGGCGTTGATCGACACCCTGATCTCGCCGTCCTCGATCACCAGGCATCGGTCGCCGTCGATGGTGGTCTCGCGCAGCGAGCACGACGCCCCGGTCAACGCGATGATCCCCGCCTCTCCTGGCTCGATGCCTGCGAGGCGACACTGTACCGGCGGGTGCCTCGGTCTCAGTGCAGGGCGTGCTCGATGCGAGTGAGCGCCTCGGTGAGGACGGCGCGGGAGGTGGCGAAGTTGAGCCGGATGTGGCCGCCACCGCCCAGGCCGAAGACGTGACCGGACGTCACGGCGACCCGCGCGTGGTCGAGCAGGTACTGGGCCGGCCCGTCGAGCTCGGTGACGACGCCGGCCTCGCCGCGGGCCGCGTCGTCGTGCAGCCCGAGCGACCGGCAGTCGATCCAGGCCAGATAGGTGCCCTCCGGGCGGAGGAACCCCAGCTCGGGGAGGTGCTCGGCGACGAAGCCGCCGAGGGCGGCCCGATTGCCGTCCAGGCCGGCGAGCAGAGCGTCGAGCCAGTCGCCGCCCGAGGCGAAGGCCGCGGTGTGGGCGATGACGCCGAGGTGGCTGGGGCCGTGGCCGACCTCCTCCGGAATGCGCGCGAGGTCGGCGGCCGCGAGCGGGCCGGCCAGGGCCACCGCGGCCTTCAGCCCCGCGAGGTTCCATGCCTTGGAGGCCGACATCAGGCTGAAGGCGTCGTCGGCGCCCGCGACCGAGAGGTACGGGACGAACGTGGCGCCCGGCAGGACCAGCGGCGCATGGATCTCGTCGGCGACGACCCGCACCCCCGACCGGCCGGCCAGCTCCGCCACCGCCCTCAGCTCGTCCTCGGTGTGCACCGCACCGGTCGGGTTGTGCGGGTTGCACAGCAGGTAGGCCACGCGTTCATGCCGCCGGGCGAGCTCCCGGAAGGTGCCGTCGAGGTGGTCGAGGTCGATGCGCCCGGCGGCGGTGAGCGGGGACTGCACCACCCGCCGGTCCGCGTGCGCGACGAAGGCATGGAAGGGCGGGTACACCGGAGCGTTCACGACGACGGGGTCGCCCGGCTCGGTCAGCACCCGCAGCACCTCGACGATGCCCATCATGACGTCGGGAACGACGAGCGCGCGGTCGGCGGCGACCCCGGACCAGCCCCAGCGGTCCTTCGCGAAGCCGGCTAGCGCCTGGGCATAGCCGTCGCCGTACGGATACCCGGTGTCGCCGAGCCCGATGGTGGCTCGCAGCGCGTCGGCGACCGGACCGGCCAGCGGCACGTCCATCTCCGCGACCCACAACGGCAGGACGTCGTCGGGATGGGCGCGCCATTTGGCGCTCGTGCGCCGGCGCAGCCGCTGGAGCGGCAGTTGCTCGAGCGGGTTCTCCGTCACGACGAGCTCCCTTCCGGCGGCACGGGCCCCCACCCTAGGGATCGAGCCGCGGTGGCGCACGCCGCAGGTCGCGCACGGCCGGGATCGCCAGCAGCAGCGTGCAGGTGACGAGCGCCATGGCCGCCGACACGAACAGCAGCGGCACCGTGCCCACGACGACCGCGAGCGGCCCCGCCACCGCCTGCCCGACCGGTTTCATCACCAGCGAGCCGGCCGCGTCGTACGCGTGCACGCGGCCGAGGACGTCCTGCGGGATGTGCGTCTGCACGCTGGTGTGGAACATGACGATCCAGAACGCCTGGCCGGCGCCGCTCACCGCGTAGCACGCGGCGACGACGGGCGCGGGGAGGCCGAGCGCCACGCTCAGCGGCATGAGCGTCCACAGGATGATGGACAGCGCGCCGGCCCGGAGCGGATACCGCGGACGCAGCCTCATCGCGACCAGCCCGGCCAGCACGCTGCCCGCGCCGAGCGCCGACATCACCAGGCCGAACGTCGCCGAGCCGTGCTCGGTGACGAGTGTGCTGTAGCCGAGGGTCATGGTCGGTCCGGCGCCGGCCAGCTGCCAGAGCATGTAGACGACGATGACGCTCCACAGCCAGGTCCTGGCGCGGAACTCCCGCCATCCTTCGACGAGATCGGCTCGGAACGACGACGGCACGTCGCCGCGCCCGGCCGGGCCCATCGGGACCGAGCGGAGCCGGAGCAGGCAGGCGCCGCTGACCGCGAACGTCAGCGCGTCGAGAGCGACCACCGCCGCGGGCGAGGCGACCACCAGCAGCAGGCCGGCCAGCGACGGGCCGATCACGGCGGTCACGGACTCGGCGATGCGCAGGGTGGCGTTCGCCTGCTGCACGTCGCGAGCGATCAGCGGGGTGACGCTGGCGACGCCCGGCTGGAAGACCGCGCTGCCCGCCCCGACCAGCGCCAGCAGCACCAGGATCTGCCACAGCGGCGGCGTGCCCAGCAGGAACAGCAGCGCGAGCACCGCCTGGACACACAGCCGCGCCGCGTCCGAGAGCACCATCAGCCGCCGCGCCCCGAAGCGATCGGACAGCACCCCGCCGAAGATGATCAGCGCGGCGAACGGCGCGATCAGCGCGGCCAGCGCGTAGCCCACGCCGCTCGCCCCGTACCCCGCCCGGATCACGGCGGCGGTGATCGCGACGGGCAGCATGACGTCGCCCAGCAGCGAGCTGGTGCGGGCGGCGAAGAACAGCCGGAAGTCCGCCGTCCACAGCCCGGCGTCCGCCACTGCTCACCGTCCCGATGCCGCCGATCACGATCAGGGCGATCCTCCCCCGCGGCGGTCTCCCAGCACTACCCGGCCGGTTTCAGAGACGCTGGCCGCGGGCGGCCGACGCGGTGGCGGCCCCGACGAAACAGGCCGCGCTGCCGACGAGCAGCGCCACCACGAGGCCGGACTCGGCCGGCCAGGGCATGCGGTCGCCCGTCCTGGCGGCCACGAGGACGGCTGCGGCCTGCGAACCGATCGCCCCGCCGATCAGCCGGATCAGGCTGTTGACCCCGGTGGCCTCGCCGATCCGGTGGACCGGCACGGTGTCGATGATCAGGTTCGGAAGCGCCGCCAGCACCTGCCCGAGCCCGATGAAGCCCACCACTGACCATGCGGCGACACTCGCGACGCTGCCGTGGTCGGCGGCCAGCCCGAGCTGGCCGGCGGCGGCGAGCGCGCAGCCGGTGACCAGCGGCAGCTTCGGCGTCCACCGTCGCGCGAGGTACCCGGTCGCGGGCGCGACCGCCAGCATGGCCACGGTGCCGGGCAGCAGAACGAGAGCGCTGGCGACGGCGGTCCGCCCGAACCCGTATCCGGAGGCGCGCGGGATGGTCATCAGCTGGGGCACCACGACGAACATCGTGAAGATCGCGTAGCCGGTGAGGAAGGCGATCGCATTCGCGACCACGACGGAGCGGGTGGTGAACGTCGGCAGGTGGACCATGGGTGCGGCGGTGCGCCGCTCGACCAGCACGAAACCGGTCAGGGCGGCGACCGCCGCCATGGAGAGCAGCGTCGTCCAGCCAGGACGTCCGGTCAGGCTCAGTGCGAGCACCCCGGCGGCGACGCCGGCCGAGAGCAACGCGCCTCCGACCACGTCCACCCGCCCGGCGGCCATCGGCGGCAGCGCCGGGATCGCGAACCGCACCAGGGCGACGGTCGAGGCGCCCATCACGGCCGCTGCGACGAAGATCCAGCGGTAGGAGCCGTGGTCGACGATCACGCCGCCCACCACCAGGCCGATGCCGCCGCCGACCGACATGGTGCCCGACAGGATGCCGATCGCCACCGCGCGTCGCTGCTCCGGGATCGACCGGCGGACGATGCCGTAGCAGATGGGCAGCACCGCCCCGCCGACGCCCTGCAACGCTCTCCCGAGGACCAGGCCGGCCAGTGACGGCGACGCCGCGGCGATGGCCGCGCCGGCGGTGAAGACCGCAAGCGTGATGACCAGCAACCGCCGGCTGCCGAACAGGTCCGACAGCCGGCCGAGCAGCGGCGCCAGGACGGCGGCCGACATCAGGTAGGCGGTGAGTACCCAGGTGGCGCCGCTGACGGACACCTGCCGGTCTCGGGCGATGGCGCCGAGTGCCGGTATCACCGCGGTCTGGGAGAGCGCGAACGCCGACACGGCCAGCAGGAGGACGGCGACGGTGCGCCCGGGTCGGGTGTCCGGCGGCATGGACGGGTCTCTTCTCTGGCGGCGGGCGGAGGAGGTCAGGTGCGTGCGTCGGTCGCCGTGCCGGCCGGATGGACGGGTCGTGGAAGTCCCAGGTCGCGCTGCGCGATGATGCCGCGGAAGATCTCGACCGTGCCGAGGTAGGTGGTGGTGCCCTGGGCGTAGCGATGCAGCCACTCCACCCGCCCGGACTCCAGGGCGCCCGGCGCCCGACCGTCGAGCAGGCCGGCCGGGCCGAGCACGTCGACCAGTTCGGCGGCTCCGGCTACGGTCGCCTCGGCGCCCCGCACCCGGCCCGCCGGACCCGGTGTGGCCAGGGCGGCGGCCAGCTGTACGGCCACCCGGCCGAGCCTGTGGACCACCACGGGGTCGTCCGCGGGCCGGGTACCGTCCGGGCCGCGTTCGGACGCCCATCCGGCCGTCGCGTCCAGGGCGAGCTGCAGCTGCCGGAGGAAGATCACGCCGATGGACGCGTCGTCGAGACCGTCGTCGTCGCCGGGCCCGATGCTGTGCTCCGCGTCGAGCGGCCCGCGCAGCACCGCCCAGCCGTCGTTCACTTCACCCAGCCGATAGCGGTCGGGGACGCGAACGTCGTCGAGGTGGACGATGTTGGTGCGGACGCCGCTGAGCGTCCGGACCGGCTGGATGTCGACCCCGGCCGCGTCCAACGGCAGGAGGAACATGGTGAGTCCGCGGCGCTTCGGCCGGCTCGGGTCGGTCCGGGCGAGCAGAAAGCAGTACTGGCAGTGCTGCGCCCCGGTGGTGAACAGCTTCGTGCCGCTGATCACCCACTCGCCGCCGTCCCGGACCGCTCGGGTCCGCGCCGCCGCGAGATCCGAGCCGCCCTCGGGTTCGGTGTAGCCGAGGCAGAACCGGACCGATCCGAGGGCGACGCCGGCCAGCAGCTCGTCCCGGATCGCCGCGGAGGCGTGGCGTTCCACGGCCGGCAGCACGAGGCGCGTGATGCCGAGCGTGGTCGCCGGGATCCGCGCTCGGGCAAGCTCGAGATCCAGGATCCGTGCGCCCAGCCGGTCGAGCCCGGCGCCGCCCCGGTCGACCGGCCAGGTCGGCACGATCCAGCCGCGCCGGCCCAGGGCGAGGTGGAACGGCTCGTCGAAGCCGTCGCCGCCACGCCGCTCCCGCTCGTCCAGCTGGTCCGCCGCATGCTTGCGGACCAGCTCGCGCACGTGTCGTCGCAGGGTGCGATGGACGACGTCCTCGGCGATCACCGTGAAGTCCACCGACGATCCTCTCGATCGGGCCGGGCGGCCTTCGCCAGGAGCGCCTCGCCGGCGGCGAGGACGTCGCGGCCCGGGTCGCCTGCGGCCAGAGTCCAGCCCTTGGCCCGAAGGAAGTAGCGGCTGACGTCGGACTCGACGGCGAAGCCCAGGCCGCCGTGTGCGTGCAGCGCCACCGTCACGCCGTGGGTCGCGACCTCGGCCGCGTAGGCGAAGGCGATCCCGGGCAGGTCCGGCTCGGCCTCGGGTTCGTGGTCGAGGAACCAGGCGGCCCGGCGGCAGAGGTGGCGCGCGCCCGCCACGCCGATCGCGACGTCGGCCAGCGGGAACGAGACTCCCTGCAACGACCCGAGCGGCACCCCCTGGGTCCGCCGGGTCTGGACGAAGCTCACGGCCAGCGCCAGCGCACCCTCGGTCAGGCCGACGAGGGCCGCGGCGGTCAGCACCTTCAGCTCGCGACGGGCCCGGTCGACCAGCACCGCGGTCGAGGCGACCGGAACCTCGACGCACGGCTCGGCGCCGAGATCGCGCCAGGCCGACGGCAGCCCGGCCTGGTTGGCGGCGTGCGGCTGGGGCCCGCCTGTGCTGACCACGACGGCACCCGCCCGGTGGCCGACGACGGCGCCGGCCACCGCCCCGGACGACACCAGTTGCGGCACGTCGTACCGTTCCAGCCCCAGCCCGAGGACGGTTCTCCCCCGGGACGCGTCGGCCAGCAGCGTGGCGATCGGATCGTCTCCCCCACCAGCGGCGAGGAGTCGGCTCGCCACGACGTGCTCGACGAGCGGCACCGGGGCGATCCGCCGGCCCAGCTGCTCGGCCAGCAGCGCGACCTCGACGATGCCGGCCCCGTCGCCGCCGGCCTCGGCCGGCAGCGCCATCGACATCGCGCCCAGCTCGGCCGTCGCTCGCCACAACTGCGGGTCGTGCCCTGTCGGTTCGGCCGCGCGGACGACGTCCATCGGACACTCGCGGGCGAAGAACTGCGCGAAGAGATCGCGGAGCACGACCTGGTCGCCGTCGAGCGTGTAGTCCTGTCGCCGCAGTTCGGACGTGTCCACGGCTAGCGCTTCTGCCGGAAGGCGGCCAGCCGCTCGGCGCTCTCGTCGCTGGTCCACGCGAGGCACAGCAGCTCGGTCTCCAGCGCGAGCCCGGCCTGCAGCGGCAGCTCGGCCGACGCCCGGACGGCCTGCTTGGCCAGGGTGAGAGCCGGACGGGCGTGCCGGGTGATGCGGTCGCACAGGTCCCGGGTCGCGGTCTCCAGCCGGCCGGCGGGCACCACCTGCTCGACCAGGCCGAGCCGAAGCGCCGTGGCGGCGTCGATCCGGTCACCGGTGAGGATCAGGCGCATTGCCTGTCCCAGCCCGACCAGCCGGGGCAGCCGCTGGGTTCCGCCGCCGCCGGGGATGATCGCCAGCGCGATCTCGGGCTGCCCGAACGTGGCGTTCTCCGAGGCGATCCGCAGGTCCGCCGCCATGGCGAGCTCGCAGCCGCCGCCGAGGCAGTAGCCGTCGATCATCGCGATGACGGGCACCGGGCACTCGGCGACCGCCTGGTAGACGCGCCGCTCTCGCAGCATCGCCCGCATGGCCAGCGGGTCGACCTGGCCCGGCGCCTCACCGAGATCGGCGCCGGCGGCGAAGGACCCGCCCGTCCCGGTGACGACGACCGCCCGGATGTCCGGTGTCGCGCCGGCCCAGTCGAGGCACGCGATCAGCTCGGCCCGGGTGGCCGTGTCCAGCGCGTTGCGCTTCTCCGGGCGGTCGATGCGCAGGGTGGCCACCGCGTCGTCCACCGACAGGACGAGGTTGGCGGTGACGGGACCCGGCCGGTCCTCCGTCATGCTCACTCCCCCGCGTACAGCACGACGGGCCGCGACAGCATGGCCGGGCTGTCCTGGCCGACCACGTGCACCGCCATCTCGTAGCTGAGCTTCGTCCCGCGCGGGTGCTGGACGGCCGCGTTCAGCCGGCCGCGCGACCGGATGGTCGACCCGCACGGGACCGGTGCGAGGAAGCGGACGCCGTCGGACCCGTAGTTGAGCGTCTTGGCATGTCCGACCACCACGAAGTCGGCGGGCGGGCGGATGCGCGGCGTGACGGCCAGAGTAAGCAGACCGTGCGCGATGGTCGTGCCGAACGGCCCGGACCGGGCCCGCTCGCGATCGACATGGATCCACTGGTGATCGCCGGTCAGCTCGGCGAACCGGTCGATGAGGTCCTGAGTGATGTCCAGACCCTCGCTCCAGCGACCGAATTCACCCCCGCTGACCGCTTGAAGAGCGGGCAGGTCGTCGAACCTGATCTCGCGCATGTCTCGCCTCTCCCGGTCCGCTGAGAAATATTGCGAAAACAGTAGTTCCAAGCTGGAATTATCTGTAATGTCGTTCCAGCTTCGAACTTGATAATTCGAGCATAGAACTACTTCACGGATCGTGGCAACCAACGGCGGCGGCGCGAGAAGGGGACCAGGGCATGGCATCGAGAGCTCCGACCCAGGCGGACGAACGGACCCCACCGGCACTGGAGGCCGACGACGTCCAGCTCCGGTTCGGCGGGATCCGGGCCCTGGACGGGCTGTCGTTGCGGGTGGACGGCGGCATCTGCGCCGTCGTCGGGCCGAACGGGGCCGGCAAGAGCACGCTGTTCAACTGCGTCAGCGGCCTCTACCGGCCGCAACGAGGCGCGGTACGCGTCAACGGCACCGACGTGCTCGGCCTGCCGCCGCACCGCATCAGTGCGCTGGGGGTGGGCCGCACCTTCCAGAACCTGGCTCTCTTCCCGCGGCTGTCCGTCATCGAGAACGTCCTGCTGGGCGCCTACCAGCGACACGCCGACGGCCTCGTCGCCTGTGCCCTGCACCTGCGCCGCCAGCGGCGCCACGAGCGCCGGCTGCGCGCCGAGGCGTACGAGGTGCTCGAGCGGCTGGAACTCGCCGACCTGGCCGAGCACGATGCGTCCGGGCTCCCGTTCTCGGTGCTCAAGCGAGTCGAGATCGCCCGCGCGCTGGTCAACGGGCCGAGGCTGCTGCTGCTCGACGAGCCCGCGGCCGGCCTGCCACACGGTCAGGTCGACGAGCTCGGCGGCTACATCTCGGCCGTCCGCCGCGACTTCGACGTTGCGATCGTCCTGGTGGAACACCACATGGGCCTGGTGATGTCCATCTCCGACCGCGTCATCGTCCTCAACCTCGGCCGCTGTATCGCCGCCGGCACCGCCGACGAGGTGTCGGCCGATCCCACCGTCATCGAGGCCTACCTGGGGGCGGCCCGATGACCGCCGTCCTCGACGTCACCGGACTCACCGCCGGCTACGGGCCGCACCAGGTCCTGCACGGGCTCGACCTGCACGTCGACGCCGCGGAGATCGTGGTCGTGCTCGGCGCGAACGGCGCGGGCAAGACGACCACGCTCCGGGCCCTCAGCGGCATGATCCCCAGCAAGGGCACGGTCAGACTGCGCGGCGGCGAGGTCGGCGGCCGGACCTCCGACGCCCGGGCCCGCCTGGGCCTCGGGCACGTGGTCGAGGGACGCGGGACCTTCAACCACCTCTCCGTCGAGGACAACCTCGCGCTCGGCGCCCACCTGTGCCGGGGCGACACCGGCCGCACGCAGATCGAGCGATGGTTCGAGATCTTTCCCCAGCTGGCCCCCCGGCGAAAGCAACACGCGGGCAGCCTCAGCGGTGGCGAACAGCAGATGCTGGCCGTCGCCCGGGCGATGATCTCGCAGCCGGCGATGCTCCTGCTGGACGAGCCGTCGATGGGCCTCGCGCCCATGGTGACCGCGGAGTTGTTCGACCAGATCGCCCGGGTCCGCGAGGACTCCGGCACCGCCATGTTGATCGTCGAACAGAACGCCAACATCGCGCTGCCCGTCGCCGACCGCGCCTACGTCCTGGAATCGGGCCGCTTCGTGTCCCAGGGCAGCGCCTCGGCCCTACTCGACGACGACTCGGTGCGTCGCGCCTACCTGGGGAGGTGAATCGGTGCTCCTGCTCCAACGCCTGGTGGACGGAATCCAGAGCGGAGTGCTCTACGGCGCCCTCGGCATGGCCGTGGTGCTCGTCTACCGCTCGACCGGCGTCCTCAACTTCGCCGCCGGCGAGATGGCCATGCTGTGCACCTTCGTCATCTGGCTGTTCGCCGCCGACGGCCTCGGCCTGCCGATCGTCGTGGCCATTCTCGCCGGGGCGATGTTCGGCTTCGCCTTCGGGGCGGGCCTCGAACGCATCGTGATGCGGCCGTTCGCCCAGGCCGACCACCTGCGGCAGGCCATGGTGACCACGGGGCTGCTGCTGGCCATCAACGCGGCCGCGGGCTACCTGTTCAGCCTCGACGCGCACCGCCTGGACTCGCCCTTCCCGGCCGGGGGCCTCGACCTCGGCGGCGTCGTCGTCTCCTACCGCCGGGCCGGGGCCATGCTGCTGCTCGTCGGCATCGCGATCGCCCTCCGGCTGGTGTTCACCAGGACCAAGCTGGGCCTGGCCATGACGGGCGCGGCGATGAACCCGGCCTCGGCGCGCATGCTCGGCATCAACGTGCCGCGCATGCTCATGCTCGGCTGGGGCATGGCGGCCATGCTCGGCGCGATCGTCGGCGCCATGGTCGCTCCCGAACTGTTCCTGAGCACGACCATGATGCAGGCCCTGCTCCTGTACGGCTTCGCCGCAGCCGTGCTCGGTGGCCTCGACAGCTACGAGGGCGCGCTGGTCGGCGGCGTCGCCATCGGCATCATCCAGTCTCTGGCCAGCGGATACGTCGGCTTCATCGGGACCCAGCTGCAGCTGGCCACCGCCTTCGCGGCGATCCTCGCGGTTCTCCTGATCCGACCGGAAGGCCTGTTCGGCCGAAAGCAGGTGGAACGCGTATGAGCGTCCTCGACCGTCTCGGGTTGCCTCGGCTGCTCTGGCCGGCGCTGGTCGCCGTCGCCGTCCTGGCCCCGTTCGCGCTCGGCGGCACCCAGGTGCTGCGGCTCCAGCAGGTGATCTACCTCGCCGTCGCGATCCTCAGCCTGAACCTGCTGACCGGGTGGTGCGGCCAGATCTCGTTCGGGCAGTGCGCCTACATCGGCGCCTCGGCCTATGCCACCGCGCTCCTGGTCCAGACCTCCGGCTGGTCCTACTGGGCGGCCCTGCCCGTCGCGATCGTCATGGGGTTCGTCATCGGCGCCCTCACCGGCCTGCCGGCGCTGCGCATCAGCGGCATCCGGCTGGCGCTGGCCAGCGTCTCGATCGCCTTCGTCTTCCCGACCATCCCGGTCCGGTTCACCGAGCAGACCGGCGGCAACGCCGGCTTCGTGGTCGACGCGCTCACTCCGCCGCCGTGGCTCGGGATCAGCATCACCGCGTTCAACTACTGGGTGCTGCTGACCCTGGCCATGCTGGTGTTCGTCCTCGCCCGCAACGTCATGGCCAGCCGCATCGGACGGGCCATGATCGGCGTGCGCGACCAGCAGGTGGCGGCACAGACCGTCGGGGTCGACGTGGTGACGATGAAGGTCGCCGCCTTCGGCTTCAGCGGCGCCCTCTGCGGCCTGGCGGGCTGGATGTTCGTCGTCGCGCACACCTTCGTGAGCCCGAGCGACTTCATGGCCGTCCTCTCCATCAACCTGCTGGTCGGGATGGCCGTCGGCGGCAGCGCCACCCTCGTCGGGCCGGTCTTCGGCGCGCTGTTCCTGGTCTTCACCCCGCGGGTGATCGCCGACGCGGGGGTCAATCCGCTGCTCACGCCGCTGCTCTTCGGGGTGGCCCTGATCCTGATCCTGCTCTACCTGCCCCGTGGCGTCGGCGGCCTGCTCCAGGACCTCGCGCGCCGGCCGTCGAAGGCGCCACCGCACCTCCAGCCGGAAGGAGAGTCACGATGACTGTCGGACATCTGAGCGGGGACCGCCGGCCGTTCGACCGGGGCCGCCGCGCCCTCGCCGCGGTCTCGGTCGTCGCGCTGACCGCGAGCTGCGCCGGAGGAGCCGTCTCGGCTCCCGACGACGACGGCGGCAGCGGCAGCGGCATCACCGACCGGTGCGCGTCCTACGACGGCACCGAGGGCATCACGGACACGTCGATCACGGTCGGCTTCAGCGGCGCGCTGAGCGGCCCGTTCGCCGCCACCGGCGCACACCTGTGGGGCATGCAGGCGTACTTCGACATGGTCAACGCCGCCGGCGGGGTCGAGACGGCAGACGGCAGGAAGCGGACCATCGAGCTCATCTACAAGGACGACCACTACGTCGCCTCGACCGCCAAGGCCAACGTCCAGGAGATGATCGACGACAAGGGCGTCTTCGCGATGCTGAGCGTGATCGGCACCTCGGCCAACATGGCGATCCGGCCGGTGCTCGACCGCGCCTGCGTGCCCGGCCTGTTCGCCGGGACCGGATCTCCGGAGCTGGGGAACCCGGACTTTCCCTGGCAGATCAACGGCGCCCTTGCGCCGTACTCCGCCGAAGGGCTGATCTACGCCGACTATCTCAGCAGCAACTTCCCCGGCGGCACGATCGCGGTGATCTCCCAGAACGACGACTACGGCCGGGCCAAGTTCCAGTCGCTGGAGACGGGCCTCGAGGGCAGCGACACGACCATCGTCGAGCACGTGACGTTCGAGGTCACCGATCCCGACCTCTCGGGCCAGATCACCACCCTGGCCGCGACCGACGCCGACGTCCTGGTGATCTTCGCGCTGGGCGCCCAGGCCCTCCAGCTCATCAACACCGTGAGCACGCGTACGGACTGGAACCCCCAGCTGCTCACCTCGCTGTTGTCGGTCGGGCAGCTCGAGAGCCTCGATCCCGGCGCCGGCGACGGCCTGCTGACCACGGGCTCGATCGACGTCGACGATCCCGCCAACGCCGATCTTCCCGGGGTCGCGGACTACCTGGAATGGGGCGCGAAGGCGATGGCCCGCAACAAGGTGGAACTGCCGCTGTCCGCCAGCACCGGCGGCTGGGTCGTCGGTGACCTCTTCGTGCAGGCGCTGGAACAGGCGGAGTCGCTGGAACGGGCGTCGGTGATGGAGGCGGTGCGAGACTTCCGGCCCGACACCGGCAGCCTGATCATGGTGCCCGGCATCGTCCTCGAAACCGGCCCGGACGACCCCTACCTGGTCGAGGGCATGGCCATCGCGCGATGGAACGCCGATGCCGGGACGCTCGACACCGTCGAGACGATCGACCTCAACGGCCAGGTGCCGTACACCCCGCTGACGTAGCCGCGCCCCGCGCCGTCGTGTGCGGCGGTCCGGCTCGATCCAGTTCCCACTTCTCACCATCTCCCCGAGAGGAGACCTCTCCATGACCAGACTCACCGGTCGCGTCGCGATCGTCACCGGTTCCGGCCGCGGCATCGGCGCCGCCGTCGCCCGGGCTCTCGCCGCCGAGGGCGCCTCGGTCGTCGTCGCCGACCTCGGCGTCCAGCTGGACGGAACCACCGAGAACTCCGATCCGGCGACGGAGGTGGTCGACGCCATCACGGCCGCCGGCGGCACGGCCGTCGCCAGCCGTACCGACGTCTCCGACCACGGCCAGGCCGAGGAGCTGATCGCCACGACCGTCGAGCGGTTCGGCCGGCTCGACGTCCTGGTCAACGCGGCGGGCATCCTCCGCGACCGCATGATCTTCAACATGGACGAGGAGGAGTGGGACGCGGTCATCAGGGTCCACCTGAAGGGCGCGTTCAACACCACCAAGTTCGCCGCCCGGCACTGGCGCGAGACCAGGCGGCCCGACAGCCGGCTGATCAACTTCACCTCGGTCGCGGGCCTGCACGGCGCCCCCTCGCAGCCCAACTACGCGGCGGCGAAGATGGGCATCGTCGGCCTGACCCTGTCGTGTGCCAACGCGCTCACCAAGTACGGGGTGACCGCCAACTGCATCTCCCCCGGCGCCGCGACCCGGATGACCGACACCATCCCGGCCGAGGTGATGGCCAAGTACGGAGTGCCCACCCGGGACCAGGACCCCGACAGCCGGCGGCGCGCGCCCGAGAACGTCGCCGCACCCGTGGTCTACCTGGCCAGCACGGAATCGGGCTGGATCAACGGCCGCGTCCTCGGCGCCCAGGAGTACCGCGTGTCCATGTGGTCGACGCCGCAGATCCAGCGCCAGATCGTCGGCCAGCAGCCGTGGGAGCTCGACCACCTCTTCGACGAGATGACCCGCGCCTTCAAGCCGTACGTCGAGGGCCGCAGCCGGCTCGACGAGGCGGGCTGACCATGACGCGAGTCGCCATCGTCGGCATCCACGAGTACCCGTCGCGGCTGACGGACGGAACGGTCGACGCCTTGCGGATCAAGGCGCACTCGGCCGCCCGGGCCCTCGACGACGCCGGGCTGAGCTGGCGCGACGTCGACGCGCTGTACGACACCGGCGACGGTCTGGCCTGGCCCGGGCTGTACATGCCGGAGTACTTCGACCTCGACCTCAGGATCCTCGACACCACGGCCGTCGGCGGCAGCGCCTACGAGTTCCAGGTGGGGCGTGCCCTCGCCGACCTCGGCACCGGGCGGGCGAACGTCGCACTGCTGACCTACGGCGCCACCACTCGCAGCGCGAAGCGCAAGGTCGGGCTCGACTCGGCCTCGGTGCGCGCCGAGCCCGACAACCCGATGACGGACATGGAGGACTGCTGGGGCTCCACCCTGGTCGCCGACTACGCCATGGTCGCCGCCCGGTACCTGCACGATCACGGCATCACCGCCGAGGACCTGGCCGAGATCGCCGTCACCGCCCGCTACCACGCCATGCGCAACCCGGCCGCGGTGCGAGCCATCGACGAGCTGAAGCTCCGCCCGGGACCGGGCGAGATCACCGTCGACGACGTCCTGTCCTCGCCGCTGGTGGCCGATCCGCTGCGGGTGCTGGACTGCTGCATGGTGTCCGACGGCGGCGGCGCGGTGCTGCTCGCCACCGAGGCGGTCGCGCGCGGCTGCCGCAGCCGGCCGGTCTGGGTCCTCGGAGCCGGGCAGACGTCGCGGTTCCGCCGCAACGGCGACGACCTCACGCTCACCGGCGCCGCCCGGTCCGGGCCGGCGGCCTTCGAGCAGGCCGGGATCACCCCCGAGGACGTCGACATCGCGATGATCTACGACTCGTTCACCATCACCGCCCTGTCGGCGCTCGAGGACCTCGGCTTCTGCGGCAAGGGTGAGGCCGGCGACTACATCAAGGGCGGGCGGCTGCGCTACGACCAGCCGGGCGCGCCCGCGCTCAACACCGACGGCGGCGGGCTGTCCTCCAACCATCCCGGCCAGCGAGGCATCTTCCTGCTCATCGAGGCCGTCCGCCAGCTGCGCGGCGAGTCGACCGCGCAGGTCACCGACGCGAGCATCGCGGTGGCTCACGGCACCGGTGGCACCCTCGGCCGGCGGCACGCCTCCGGGACGGTCGTACTGGGGAAGGAGGCCGCATGACGCCACAGGCCCCGTCCCGGCCGCTCCCCCGGAACCCGCACCTCGACACGCTCCCGTTCTGGGCGGCCGCGGCCGAACACCGCCTCACCTACCAGCGCTGCCGCGCCTGCGACACGGTGATCTTCTACCCGCGCGGGCACTGCACCACCTGCACCGGCACCGACCTCGGCTGGCACGAGTCGGCGGGCGCCGGAACCGTCTACACCTGTTCGGTGGTCCGCCGGCCACTGCACCCCGCGTTCAAGGACCTGGCGCCGTACACCGTCGCGTGGGTCGACCTCGACGAGGGCTTCCGGCTGCTCACCCACATCGTCGACCGCGCCGGCCGGCCGGTCACGTCGTACATCGGCCAGCGGGTCACGGTGCACTGGCTCGACGTCGACGGCGTCGCGCTGCCGGCCTTCACCCCGGCCGCCGACCGCACGGAGGACCGATGACCGGCACCGACGCTGGCACCCCGTTCGTCCAGGTCCTCGCCGGGCTGGCCGCGGCCGGCCCGGACGAGGCGGCGGTGATCTCCGGCGGCTCGACCCTCACGCGCCGCGAACTGGATGAGGAGAGCACCAGGCTGGCCCGGGTGTACCACAACCACGGCGTGTGCGCCGGCGACCACGTCACGATCGAGTTGCCCAACGGCCCGGACTGGTTCGTCGCCGGCCTGGCGGCGTGGAAGCTCGGCGCGACACCGAACCCCATCTCGCCCGGGCTGCCGCGCGTCGAGCGCACGGCGATCCTGGAGCGGGCCCGCCCGACACTGATCGTCGGCCTCCCCGACGGGGAACGGTCCGAGGTGCCGGGGCTGCCGAAGGGCTACCGCGCCGACCCCGCCATCTCCACCGAGCCGTTGCCGCCGGTCGTCTCGGCGGTGGAGCGGGCCCTCACCTCCGGCGGCAGCACCGGTCTGCCCAAGCTGATCCTCAGCGGCAGTCCGGCCGTCTACCACCCCACCGGCGCGATGGCGCGGCTGTTCACCCCACGGGCCCGCGGCCTCGTTCCCGGGCCGCTCTACCACGGCATCCCGTTCGCGGCCGCTTGGCGCAGCCTGCTCGCCGGCGCGACCGTGGTGGTCCTGGACCGGTTCGACCCCGAGGAGTGCCTGCGGCTGATCCAGGAGCAGCACATCGACCGAACCTGGCTCGTTCCCACCATGATGTCGCGGATCGCCCGGCTCCCCGAGGCGGTGCGGCACGGCTACGACCTCGGCTCGCTCGAGTTCGTGCTCACCGCCGGCGCGCCGTGCCCCGAGTGGCTGATGCGGCACTGGATCGAATGGGTCGGTCCCGGCGTCATGCACGAGGCGTACGGCTCGACCGAGCGTCTCGGCGGCACCTTCATCACGGGCACCGAATGGCTCGCTCATCCGGGCTCGGTGGGCCGGCCGGTCGGAACCGAGGTCAAGATCCTCGACCCCGAGTCGGGGGCCGAACTGGCGTCCGGCACGACGGGCGAGGTGTACCTCAGACCCACCGGCGCGGCCAGCACCTACCGATACGTCGGCGCCGAGGAGAACGCCTCCCGCGACGGCTGGCAGAGCCTCGGCGACATGGGCTACCTCGACGACGACGGCTACCTCTACCTCGGTGACCGCCGCACCGACATGATCTTGTGCCGCGGCCGGAACATCTATCCGGCCGAGGTCGAAGCCGCCCTGGACTCCCACCCGCGGATCCGGTCCAGCGCGGTCATCGGCCTGCCCGACGACGACCTGGGGCAGCGCATCCACGCCATCGTCGAATCCGGCCCGATCGACCCCGACCAGCTGCGCGGCTACCTGAAGGAGCGGCTGGCCCACTACAAGCTGCCGAAGGTCTTCGAGTTCGTCGACCGGCCGCTGCGCGACGACTCGGGCAAGGTCCGCCGTTCCGCGCTCCGGGCCGAGCGACTGCCCACGACCACCGGAAGAGGAGAAGAAGCATGACCGGACCCCTGCACGGGCTCAAGGTGATCGAGATCAGCGTCGCCATGGCCGGGCCGTTCTGCGGCATGGTGCTCGGCGACCTCGGCGCCGATGTCGTCAAGATCGAGCGGGCCGACCGCGGCGACGACAGCAGGGACTGGCCGCCGTACTTCGCCGGCACGATGTCGCACTACTTCGCGTCGGCCAACCGCAGCAAGCGCAGCCTCGCCCTTGACCTCAAGTCCGGCGCCGGCGCCGGCATCGCGAAGCAGTTGATCGCCGGCGCCGACATCGTGATCGAGAACTACCGGCTGGGCGCACTCGAACGGGCCGGCCTCGGGTATGCGGCCATGGCCGAGCTCAACCCGCGTCTGGTGTACTGCTCGATCAGCGGGTTCGGGCGCACCGGGCCGCGTCGCCACGATCCGGCCAACGACCTGTTCATGCAGGCGTTCTCCGGCGGCATGAGCATCACCGGCGAGGCCGGCGGCGCACCCGCGAAGATGGGCATCTCCGTCGCCGACATCGGCGCCGGCATGTTCGCCGCGGTGGGCATCCTGGCCGCCCTCTCGGTTCGGCACGAGACCGGCCGCGGCCAGCACGTCCAGACCTCGCTGCTGGAGGGCCAGCTCAGCATGCTCTCGTACCACCTGATGTCGTACTTCGCCAGCGGCGACGCCCCGCGGCGGCACGGTTCCGGCACCCAGTTCGGGGTGCCCTACCAGGCCTTCCCCACCGCCGACGAGTGGATCGTGGTCGCCGTGTTCAACGACTCGATGTGGCGGTCGTGCTGCGCGGCGATCGAGCGTCCCGCATGGGCCGACGATCCGCGGTTCAGCACCGTCTCCGCGCGGGTGGCTCATCGTGAGCTCCTGGCCGCCGAGCTGACCGAGATCTTCGCCACCCGCCCCGCCGCCGCCTGGGAGGAGGTCATGGTGAAGGCCGGCGTCGCGTGCACCCTGGTCAACCCGATCGACAAGATCGTCGACCACCCTCAGGTCCGGGCCGGTGCGATGATCACCCAGGTGGACGTCCCCGGCATCGGCCCGATGCCCATGGCCGACGTCCCCATCGACTTCAGCACCACCCCGGGCGCGATCGTCCTGCCGCCACCGCGGCTGGGTGAGCACTCCCGGTCGATCCTGCGCGGACTCGGCCTCGGGGGCGACACCGTCGACGCGCTGATCGCCGCCGGAGTCGTGGGGACGACCACGCCGGCCCGTCCACCGCAACCGGAGTGAGATCAGCCGCTAGCCTGGATCCACCGTCCTACGAGGTGCTGCCGCATGAATCCCCCGCCCGACCCACTCGTCGCCGCGATCCGCACCACGATCCGGCTGGCGCGCCTGGCGCAGCAGGTCTGCGACGACGGAGGGCTGACGCTGCCGCAGTACCGCGGGCTGAGCATCCTGGTCGACGACCGGCGCCGCGCCCACGAGATCGCCACCTACACGTCGACCAGCCGGCCGGCCATCGCGTCGCTGACCTCGGGTCTCGAGCGCATGGGCCTGATCGAGCGCACGACGGCCGAGACCGACCGTCGCGGCGTCTACTACACCGCCACCGAGAAGGGCCGGCAGGTGGTCGCCGAGATCGACGCGACGATGGCGGCCAAGTTCACCAAGGTGCTCGGCGAGAACACCGCCCTCCTGCACCCTCTCGCCAGCGACCAGATCGAGGCCGCGCTCGACGCGCAGCTCGCGCATGACTTCGGCCCGGAGTGACGGGCTGAGCGCTGGTCGATCCGGCCAGGACGATTCCTCGCCGCGGCGGTGAAGGCCGGCCGCTCGTGGTCGTAGGAGCGACCCCCGCACGCACTTGAGCGCCACTTCTTCACGCCAGTGCGAAAAACTCTTCTGGGCTCCTGACCAGAGAAGATGCCGTCCAACCGGTCGCAGGGGCTTGCCAGCGCCGACTTATGCAGCTAGCTTTCGGAATTCCTTCGAGCGGCTCGAACCGAAGCGGCAGGAGTCCGATGACCGACCCGAACAGCTCGCACGAGCGTCAGCTGACCGACCTCCGGCGGCAGAAGCGGCTGGCGTGTCTTCGGGCGCTGCGCGGCGCGGGCGCGGTGAGCCTGGCGGAGCTCGCCCGGGTGACCAGCCTGTCGCGCCCGACCGTCGAGTCGATCCTCACCGAGCTGATCGAACAGGGCCTGGTGCGGGAGACGACGGCGCCGGGCGACGGCACCCGGCGGATGGGCCGGCCGGCCCGCCACTTCGAGTTCCAGGCCGGGTCCGGGTACGCCGTCGGCATCGACGTCGGCGTCCACATGATCACCGGCCTGATCTGCGACCTCGGCGGGCGGGTGCGCGCCGCGGTGCACCGGCCGACCGACCCGGCCGTCAACGGCGCCGAACGGCTGCGCGCCGCCCGGCAGGTGCAGGCCGAGCTGCTCGCCCGGGTCGGAGTGTCCGAGCAGCGGCTCGCGGCCGTGGTGGTCGCCGTGCCGGGCATCACCGACGGCGAGCGCGTCGTCCTCTCCTATCCGATCCCCGACTGGACCGGGGTGCGGCTCGCGGCCCGGTTCGCGCACGGCGCGGACCACCCCGTCCAGCTGGAGAACGACATCAACATGGCCGCGCTGGCCGAGCACCGGCTCGGCGCCGGCGAGCTGGCCGACGACATGGTGCTCATCCAGATCGGTCACCGCATCGGCGCCGCCGTCATGCTCGGCGGCACGCTCTTCCGCGGCAGCCGCTTCGCCGCGGCCGAGATCGGTGACCTCGCCTGGACCGGCTGGGGCGACTGGGAGACCGGCGCCGTGCGCGACGAGATCGAGGCGGCCGGCGGCATCGAGGCGATCGTCCAGCGCGCCTCCGGCGGCGACGAGGACGCCCGGGCCGCCATCGGCCGCTACGCCCGGCGCATCGCGCCCGGTGTGTCGGCGCTCGCGATGGCGCTGGACCCCAGCGTCGTGGTCATCGGCGGCGGCCTCTCCCCCGCGGGCGCGCTGCTGATCGACCCGCTGCGCGACGAACTCGAGCGCATGGCCCGCGCCGTCGCCATCGCGCCGCTCGCGCAGTCCATGTTCGGCGCCGACGCCACCGCGTACGGCGCGCTGATCCGGGCCCTCGAGCTGGGCTCGGCGCACCTGCTGGGCAGCCAGGACGACGAGGTGCCGCGGCTGCAGCCGCTGGACCCGGCGGCGACCCACCCGGCCGAGGCGGCGACGGACGGGGCGACACCGGCCGAGGCCGTCCCGGCCGCCGGCCGGCAGCGGACCGCGGCGACCACCTCCACCACCCCGCCGCTGCGCATCGGCGTCGTCGGCGTCGGCGCCCGCGCGCCCCTGGCCACCTCGGTCGGCGCCAGCACCGTGCCGGCATGGGTCGTCGCGGTCGCCGATCCGGACCCCGGCGCCGCGACCCGGGCCAGGCAGCTGTTCGGCGACGCCGTCACGGTCCGCACGGACCACCGGGACCTGCTCGCCGACGACCTCGACGCGGCGCTCGTGATCAGCCCCGACGACACCCACGCGGGGATCGCGACCGACCTGCTCGAGGCCGGCGTGGCCGTCTACCTGGAGAAGCCGCTGGCCACGTCGACGGCCGAGGCCGACCGCGTGCTGGCCGCCGCCGCCCGCACCGGCACCCGTCTCTACGTCGGCCACAACATGCGCCACATGGGGGTCGTCAGGCTGCTGCGCGAGCTCATCGAGCGCGGCGAGATCGGCGAGGTGAAGACGGTCTGGTGCCGCCACTTCGTCGGCAACGGCGGCGACTACTACTTCAAGGACTGGCACGCCGACCGCAGCCGCTCCACCGGGCTGCTGTTGCAGAAGGCGGTCCACGATCTCGACGTCATCCACTGGCTGGCCGCCTCGCGCGGCCGCGACGTGGTGGCGATGGGCGATCTGCAGGTCTACGGGCAGATCACCGACCGGCTGGACCCGTCCGCTCCCGCCGGAACGCTGATGCCGGACTGGTTCTCCTACGACAACTGGCCGCCCCTGACGCAGACCGGGCTGAACCCCGTCGTCGACGTCGAGGACACCTCGATGCTGCTGATGCGCATGGACAACGGGGTGCTGGCCAGCTACGCCCAGTGTCACTTCACCCCGGACTACTGGCGCAGTTACACCGTCATCGGCACCGAGGGACGGCTGGAGAACGCCGGCGACGGAGACGGCGACAGCGTCCGGGTGTGGAACCGGCGCACCGGCTACGCCGAGTACGGCGACCACGAGTACACGGTCGCGGGCGACCGCTCCGGCCACGACGACGCCGACCGGCGCATCGTCGACGAGTTCCTCCGCTGGATCGCCCACGGCGATCCGGTCACGTCCACACCGCTCGACGCCCGCGACGCCGTCGCCGTCGCTGCCGCGGCCACCGAGTCACTGCGGTCGGGTTCCCGGCCCGTGCGGGTCGCAGCGGCCGGCGCCGACATCGAGCGGCATTTCTGACCCCACCCGACGCACCCGAAGGAGATCAGCCATGATCCGCTCCAGGAGCCTCGTCGTCGTCATCGCCGCCGCCGGGCTGGCCTTGACCGCCTGCGGCGGGGGTGACGACGAGCCCGATGCCGGCGCCACCGCCGCCGGGCCGGACACCCAGGCCGAGCTGACCTACGCCGTCTGGGACGAGACTCAGGTGCCGGCGTTGGAGCAGAACATCGCCGACTTCAACGCCGAGTACCCCGACATCGAGATCACCATCGACGTCACGCCCTACCTGCAGTTCTTCACCAAGCTGCAGACCCAGGGCGAGAGCGGCACGCTGCCGGACATCTTCTGGATGAACGGCCCGAACGTCCGCCTGTACGCGGCGAACGACCTGCTGGAGCCGGTGACCGGGCTCGTCGACCAGGGCGAGGTGGACCCGGCGAACTACCCCGAGGCGCTGAACGAGCTCTACACGTTCGAGGACGTGCAGTACGCCGTTCCGAAGGACTTCGACACGGTGGCGCTCTGGTACAACAAGGCGATCTTCGCCCGGGCCGGCGTGGCCGAGCCGACCGCCGACTGGACCTGGGACGACTTCCACACCGCGGCGAAGACCATCAGCGACACCCTCGCCGCCGAGGGCGTCTACGGCGTCGCCGCCGGGCTGGTCGGCGGCCAGGAGGCGTACTACAACACGATCCTGCAGGCAGGCGGCCACGTCATCTCCGAGGACGGCACCACCTCCGGCTACGACGACCCGGGCAGCATCGCCGGCCTGCAACTGTGGGCCGACCTCATCGCCGACGGCTCGTCGCCCACCCTGCAACAGCTCTCCGACACCACCGCGAACGTGTGGTTCAACTCCGGCAAGGCGGCGATGTTCTGGTCCGGCAACTGGTCGGTCGCCGAGATGAAGGAGTCGCCCAACGCGGCCGACTTCGCCATCGCCCCGCTGCCGGCCGGCGAGCGCGACGCCACCGTGATCCACGGCCTGGCCAACGCCGTGTCGGCCGACAGCGAGCACAAGGCCGCGGCGCTGGCGTTCCTCTCCTACCTCGGCAGCGAGGAGGCGCAGCGCACGCAGGCCGAGATGGGCGCCGCGAACCCGGCGTTCACCGGCACCCAGGAGGCGTTCGTCGGCTCGGTGCCGAGCTTCGGGCTGGACGTGTTCCTGCAGGCCGCCGACGAGTACGCCTTCCCGTACCCGATCTCCTCTCACACCGCCGCCTGGAACGAGCTGGAGAACGAGCTGCTGCCGCAGGCCTTCTCCGGTGACCGTCCGGTCGAGGAGGTCGCGCAGGAGCTGGCGGAGCGGATGAACGAGGAGCTGGCCGGCGAATGACGGCCACCACCGAAGCGCCCGCCCGCGCCGCGTCGCCGCCCGGGCGGTCCGCCCGGCGGCGGCACGGTGACGGCTGGTGGCCGTGGCTGTTCGTGCTGCCCACCATGGCCGGCGTCGCCGTCTTCTACCTGTGGCCGATCGTCCAGACCGGCTACTACAGCTTCACCGAGTGGGGCGTGTTCGGCGGCACCACCTGGGTGGGCGGGGAGAACTACGCCCGGCTGCTCGACGACCCCGACCTGCCGAGGGCGCTGCTCAACACCCTCGTCTACACCGCGGTCGTGCTGTGCTGCATCCCGATCGCGATGGTGGTCGCGAGCCTGCTGAACCGGCCCGGCCTGCGGTTCGCGTCGTTCTACCGGGTGCTCTACTTCATGCCCTACGTGGCCATGCCCACCGCCGTCGCGATGGTCTGGCGGATCATCTACAACGGTGACTTCGGCGTGCTGAACTGGGCGCTGGACCTCGTCGGCATCGAGGGCCGGCACTGGACCTCCACGCCGGGCTTCGCCATCGGCGCGGTGGCGGTGGTCGGCCTGTGGACGTCGCTCGGGTTCGCCATCATCATCCTGTCCGCGGGGCTGCGCACGATCCCGGCCGAGCTGTACGAGGCGGCCGCACTGGACGGCGCCGGCTCGTGGCGGCAGTTCCGCTCGATCACGGTGCCGCTGCTGACGCCGAGCATCTTCTTCGTGATGGTCATCCTCATCATCAACGGCTTCCAGCTGTTCGACCTGCTCTACGCGATCATGGGCTCGCGCAACCCGGCGCTGCCGGACACGCAGTCGCTGGTCTTCCTCTTCTACAACGAGGCGTTCATCGGCAACGACAAGGGCTTCGCCGCCGCGATCGCGATGGTGATCCTGGTGGTGGTCGGCGCCGTGACGCTGCTGCAGTTCCGGATGCAGCGCAGGTGGGTGCGCTATGTCTGAGACCCGTCACGGCTCCAACGTCTGGGCGCACGTCGCGCTGCTGACCGGCGGCGTCGTCATGGTGTTCCCGTTCGCCTGGCAACTGCTCACCTCGCTGTCGACGAACGCCGAGGTCATGAGCGTGCCGCCGTCGTTCTGGCCGGAGCAGGTGCAGTGGGGCAACTACGCCGACGTCTTCGAGAAGCTGCCGTTCCTCAGCCAGTTCTGGGTGTCCGTCGGCATCACCGTCATCAGGACCGCCGGGCAGCTGGTGCTGTGCTCGATGGCCGGGTACGCGTTCGCCCGGATGCGCTTCCCGCTGCGCGGCGTGCTGCTGGCGCTGGTGCTGGCGATCCTCATGGTGCCGCCGCAGGTGTACCTGATCCCGCAGTACCAGATCATCCAGGACCTCGGCTGGCTCAACAGCATCCTCGGCATCGCCGCACCGGGCGTGTTCAGCGCGTTCGGGACGTTCCTCATGATGCAGGCGTTCCGCTCGATGCCGCGGGAGCTGGAGGAGGCGGCGCGGCTCGACGGCGCCAACCCGCTGCGCGTCTTCCGCAGCGTCATGCTGCCGCTGGCCGGGCCCAGCCTCGGCGCGCTCGCCATCATCACCGTGCTGTGGTCCTGGAACGACCTGCTGTGGCCGCTGGTGGTCGCGACGAACGCGGAGAACATGCCGCTGGCCGCCGGCATCGCCACCCTGAGCGGTCGCATCACCACCGACTACTCCGTCATGATGGCGGCCAGCGCCCTGGCGATGGCCCCGATCCTGGTGCTGTTCGTGCTGATGCAACGACGCGTCATCAACGGACTCGCCCACTCCGGACTCAAATGAGGATGTGCATGCCCGAACTCACGGTCGGCCTGGTCGGGGCCGGCGGCATCTCCCACGCCCACGCCGCCGCCTGGCGCGCGCTCGGCGCGAAACTGCTGGTCACGTCGCTCGACGGCGCCGAACGGCTGGCCGCGCAGTACGGCGGCACGGTCGCGGCGTCGCTCGACGACCTGCTCGGCCGGGCCGATCTCGTCGACGTCGTCACCCCCACCCCCACCCACCGCGACATCGTCCGCCAGGCCCTCGACGCCGGGCGGGCCGTGGTGTGCGAGAAGCCGCTCGCCCGCACCGGCGCCGACGCCGCCGGCCTCGTGCGTCAGGCCGCCGCCGCGGGTCTCCCCCTGTATCCCGGCCACGTCGTGCGCTACTTCCCCGAGTACGCCGCGATGCGGGCCGCCGTGGCCGCCGGGCGCATCGGCCGGCCCGCGGTGCTCCGGTTCAGCCGAGGCGGCATGTTCCCCTCGTGGGCGCCGTGGTTCTCCGACGTCGCCGAGTCCGGCGGCCTGCTGATGGACCAGATGATCCACGATCTCGACATCGCCCGCTGGGTCGCCGGCGAGGTCGTCGAGGTGTTCGCCCGCGCGCACACCGCCGAGCGCGACGGCCACCCCCTGCAGGTCGCGCACGTCACGCTGACCCACGCCTCCGGCGCGCTCAGCCACGTCCAGGGTCTGTGGGGCCCGCCGCACCTCGGGTTCCGCACGTCGTTCCACGTCGCCGGCGACGACGGCGTGCTCCGCTACGACAGCGCCGTCACCCCGGCGGTCCGGCTCGACCTCGCGCCGGTGCCCGCCGGCGGCGAGGACCACCCGGAGGCGCCGACCGGCGAGAGCCCCTACCTCACCGAACTGCGCGAGTTCGCTGGCGCGGTCGCCGGCGGGCCCGCGCCCCGGGTGAGCGCCGCCGACGGCGCCGTCGCGGTGTGGCTGGCCACCGCCGCGCTCGACTCGCTGCGGTCCGGCACGCCGGTGCGCCTCGACACCGCTGAGCTGCTGGAGGAGATCGCATGAAGGTCGCGCTGCTGTCGTTCGCCCACGTGCACGCCACCTCGTACGCGTCGCTGCTGTCCGACTGGCCCGGGATCGAGCTGCTCGCCACCGACCCGGACGGCGCCACGGCGCCGCCGGGCGAGCTGCGCGGGCGGGCGCTGGCCGACCAGCTCGGCGTCGCCTACGCCGACAGCTACGACGACGCGCTGGCCTGGCAGCCCGACGCCGTCGTCGTCTGCGCGGAGAACAGCCGGCACCGTGACCTGACGGTGCGGGCCGCTGCCGCCGGCGCGCACGTCCTGTGCGAGAAGCCGCTGGCGACGACCGCCGCCGACGCCGAGGCGATGATCGAGGCGTGCGAGCGCGCCGGCACGTTCCTCATGACCGCCTACCCGGTGCGGTTCAGCACCGAGTTCGCGGCCCTGAAGGCCCTGCACGCCGGCGGCCGGCTCGGCACGGTCCTGTCCGCCACCGGGACGAACAACGGCCACATCCCGATCGGCGACCGCGCCTGGTTCACGCAGCCGGAGCTGTCCGGCGGCGGCGCCCTCGTCGACCACGTCGTGCACGTGGCCGACCTGCTCGACGCGCTCCTGGAGCAGCCGGCGGTCGAGGTGCGCGCGGTCACCAACCGGATCCTGCACGCGGACCAGCCGATCAACGGCGTCGAGACCGGCGGCCTGGTCTCCGTCACCTATGCCGACGGCACCATCGCCACCATCGACTGCTCGTGGAGCCACCCCAGCAGCGCGCCGAACTGGGGCGGCCTCACCCTCCAGGTCGTCGGCACCGAGGGCGTCGCGGACATCGACCCGTTCGGCACCCACGTCGGCGGCTACGCCGGTGGCGGGCCGGCCTGGCTGTCGCTCGGGTCCGACCTCGACCGCGCGATGCTCGGCCACTTCCTCGACGGCGTCCGGTCCGGCCACGCTCCCCAGCCCGACGGCGCGGCCGGGCTGCGGACCCTGCGCATCGTGCTGGCCGCCCAGGAGTCGGCGCGGGCCGGAACGGTGGTGCCGATCCCCCAGCTCACGCCCTGACGACGTGGCCGCCGACGCCACGGGTCAGCACGTCCGGCCACGAGGCGTCAGGCGGGCACCTCCACCAGTCCGGTCGCCACCAGGACGCGGTGCACCTCGGTCAGTCCGTCCGCGTCGGGCGGGGTGAGCGCCTGGCCGGCGGTCGAGCCGATGATCCCGAGCTCGGTCAGGGCGGCCTTGAGTGAGGTCAGCCAGAACCCGGATCGATACACCCCGCACACGTCGTCGAGCTGGGCCTGCAGCGCCGCCGCCTGCGTCGAGTCGCCGCTCAGGCCGGCGTCGACGAGCCTGGCGGCGAGGCCGGGGACCACGTTGGCGATCCCGGGTACGGCGCCGTCGGCCCCGGCGGCGAGACTGCGGGCGATGAGCGCCTCGGCGCCCTGGAACACCCGAAGCCCCGCGGCGCTCGCGGCCTCGGCCAGCGCGGCGTAGGTGTCCCACTCCCCCGACGATTCCTTGAGCGCCACGACGGAGTCGATGGCGGCGACCTCCCGAAGCGCCCGGGGCGTGATCGGGTGGTGGGTCAGGTGCGGGATGTTGTAGACGACGAGCGGGAGGCTCGTCGCCTCCGCGAGGGCGGTGACGTGCCGGACGACCGCGCCGTCGGTGTCGGTGTCGAAGTACATGGGTGCCATCACCACCAGCGCGTCGACACCGAGCTGCTCGAACTCCCGGGCGGCCCGCAGAGCGCGCTCCGTGCTCGTCTCGCCGACACCGGCGAGCACCGGAACGGACCCGGCGACGGCCTCGACGTAGGCCCGCGTGATCCCGCTGGCGACCGCCGGCTCGAGGGTCGGCCCTTCACCGCAGGAGCCGAGGACGAACAGCGCTGACGCGCCGCCGTCCCGGACGTGCGCGGTGAGCCGCCGCACGGCGCCGATGTCCGGACGGTGATCCGGGGTCAGCGGCGAGACGACGGGAGGAATCATTCCGGACAGCTGCAGCTCCATGATGGCCTTTCGTGGTCGGAGTCAGCGGCCGGCCGCGCGCGCTTCGGCGGCCTCGCGCTGGGCGACCATCTCGGCCTCGAAACGTGCGGCGAGGCCGGTGAGGTGGTCGAGGACGTCGGGGTGGCGGTCTTTCAGGTCGTAGGTCTCGGCCGGGTCGAGCTCGAGGTCGAACAGCTGCGGCAGCTCCTTGTCCTGGGCCCGGCTCGGATCGCGGGGGAACCGGTCGAGGTGCAGCTTCCACCGGCCCCACCGGACGGCGTTGAGCGTCCACCAGTGGAAGAAGAACAACGGCCGCGGTTCCGCCCGCGACCCGCCGCCCGTGAGGACGGCCGTGACGTCGGTGCCGTCGATCGGCCGGTCCTCCGGCACCGTTGCACCGGCCAGCCCGGCCAGTGTCGGCAGCAGGTCGAACAGGCACACCGGCTCGTCGGACACCACACCGGCGGGGATCCGCCCCGGCCACCGCGCGACGAACGGCACCCGGATCCCGCCCTCGTACGTGTGCAGCTTGGTGCCGCGCAGCCCGCCGGTGCTGCCCTCGAACCACGGCCCGTTGTCGCTGGTCACCATGACGAGGGTGTCGTCGGCCAGGCCGAGGTCGTCGAGCCGGTCGAGCAGGCGTCCGACGTGGTGGTCCAGGCTCTCGACGACGTCGCCGTACCTGCCGCCCGCCGACCGGCCGCTGAACTCGTCCTCCACGTGCAGCGGGATGTGCGGCATCGTGTGCGCGAGGTAGACGAAGAACGGGCGGTCGGCGTGCCGCTCGATGAAGGCGATGGCGTGGTCGGTGTACGCGCGGGTGAGCGCCGCCTGGTCGACGTCGGCGGTGACGACCTCCTCGCCCTCGAACAGCTCCACCGGATGCATGTCGTTGCTGTACAGCAGCCCGGCGTACTCGTCGAAGCCATGCCGGGTCGGGTAGTGCTCCGGCCGGCGGCCCAGATGCCACTTGCCGAACATCGCCGTCCGGTAGCCGGCGTCGCGCAGCAGCTCCGGCACCGTGTACTCCCACGACGACAGGCCGGTGTCGTGACGCGGGTTCAGCACCTTCACCAGACCGACCCGCTGCGGATACCGGCCGGTCAGCAACGCCGCCCGCGAAGGCGTGCACACGGCCGACGCCGCGTACATGTGCCGTAGCGCGATGCCCTCGGCGGCGATCGAGTCGATCCGCGGCGTGCGCAGGATCGTGTTCCCCATGCAGCTCAGATCGCCGTAGCCGAGGTCGTCCATCACCACCAGCACGATGTTCGGCCGGTCGGTCATCGCGGCACCGGCCCTTCGTCGAGGGAACCGCTCGGAGCGGCCACGCGTCCGGCCAGCACCGGGTCGTTCGTCTCGCTCATCCACGCGTCGAGACGCGCGGCGAGGCCCGCCTTGACCTCCGCGTACGACGGGTCACCGGCGAGGTCGCACAGCTGCCACGGATCGTCGTCGAGGTCGTAGAGCTCCTCGGCCGGCCGCGGCCGCAGCTGCTCCTCGCCCAGGCCCAGCCGCACCGGGCCGCGCTCGATGTCACCCGACAGCCGCGGCGGCGTGCCCGGCTCGAGGGTGCGGATGTACGCGTACCGGTCGGTGCGGATGCCCCGGATCGGGTCGTACTCGTCGTGGTAGTTCTTCTCGGCGAAGACCTCCGTGCGCCGCCGGCCCGGTTCGCCGCGCAGCACGGAGGCGAAGCTCTGCCCCTGGACGGACGGCGGAACCGGCCCGCCGGCCAGCTCGACCAGGGTCGGCAGCACGTCCACGTGACTGAGCAGCCCGTCCGGAGCCCCCGGCGCGACCCCCCACGACCGCGGCGGCCGGGCGACGAACGCCACCCGGATGCCGGGGTCGTACAACGTGCCCTTCGCCCGCGGGTACGCGATCCCGTGATCGGTGGTGAACAGCAGCAGGGTCGAGTCGGCCAGACCGGCCCGCTCGACGGCGTCGACGACGCGGCCGGTCGCGGCGTCGGCGACACGGATCGAACCGAGGAAGCCGGCCAGGTCCGCCCTCGTGTGCTCGTTGTCCGGCAGGTACGGCGGCACCTCCACCGACGCCGGGTCGACCGGCGGGTATCCGTCCGCCGGGTACGGGCGATGCGTCTCGAAGAAGCCGACCGTGAGGAAGAACGGCTCACCCGGCGCCGCCTCCAGCCACTCCACCGCCCGCTGCGACACCGGCCCGCACCGGGCCGGACCCGCGAGCCAGGGATGGACCTCGTCGAACCCGAGCCGGTACGGGTCGCGGCTCTCGTGCTGCTGGCCGATGAGGGCGGTCCGGTAGCCGAGCTCGGACAGCAACGACGGCACGGTCCGCTCCCGGGCGCGTACTCCCAGCCCCGGTTGACCAGACCCATCAGCCCGTTCGTGTGCGGGTAGCGGCCGGTGAACAGCGACCCGCGGGCCGGGCTGCACAGCGGGGTCGTGCAGAACGCCTGGTCGAACCGGAGCCCCTCGGACGCCAGCCGGTCGACGGCGGGGCTCGCCACGTCGCCGTGGCCGTACGCGCCCAGGTGGGTGCCGACGTCGTGCCAGTGGATCAGCACCACGTTGGGGCGCTCGGTCGTGGTCATGCGCGGTCCTCCGGCCGGAGGTCCAGCCAGACGGCGCCGTGGGCGGGGACCTCGCCCTCGCCGGTTCCGTGGTCACTGACCAGGACGACGCGCCCGTCCAGGGGATCGGCGCCGGTGCCGGTCCGAAGTTGACGACGCAGCCGAAGCCGGGATCGCGGGTGAACACGAGGACGTCGTCGCGAGGCGCCTCGCACCAGCGCACCTCGCCCGTCCCGCCCAGAGCCGGATGAGCGCGCCGCAGGCTCAACGCGCTCCGATACAGCTCGAGGAACGACGAGTCGTCGCCGGCCTGGGACGACACCGCATGCGCTCCCCACCCGGGCGGTTGCGGCAGCCAGGCGCCGTCGTCGCCGAACCCGAACGAGCCGCCGTCCGGCGTCCACGGCAGCGGCACCCGGGCGCCGTCGCGGCCCCAGCGCCGGCCCCTGGACCTGATCCAGATGGGGTCCTGCCGGGCCTGCTCCGGCACGTGCGCGTCGGCCAGCCCCAGCTCGTCGCCCTGGTAGACGTACACACTGCCGGGCAGTGCCAGCGTCAGCAGGGCCGCGGCCCGGGCCCGGCGGCGGCCCAACCGCTCGTCGACCGGCCCGAGCTCCGGCCCGGACACGCCCGGACGCCGGCGGGTGTCGTCGCGGCCGTAGCGGGTGACCACACGTTCGACGTCGTGGTTGGACAGCGCCCAGGTGGTCGGCGCCCCCACACCCGACGTGGCCGCGATCGAGGCGTCGATGGCGCGGCGCATGCCGTCCGCCGTCCACGCCGATTTCAGGTAGTACAGGTTCAGCGTGGTGTGCAGCTCGTCGGGCCGGACATAGCGCGACAGCCGGTCCGGGTCGTCGAGCCACGCCTCCGCGGCGAACATCCGCGGCGGATCGTAGGAGTCGGCCAGCTTGCGCCAGTCGCGATAGATCTCGTGGACCTCGTCGCGGTCGCGGTGCGGGTGGTCCGCGCGGGTCAGGTCGGCGAGGAACGCGCCGTCGGGATACCCGAGGTCCGGGAGTCCCGGCGCCTTCACCAGCGCGGTGGCGACGTCGATGCGGAACCCGTCGACACCGAGGTCGAACCAGAACCGCAGGATGTCCTCGAATTCCGACCGCACCTCGGCGCTGTCCCAGTTCAGATCGGGCTGTGAGGAGTCGAACAGGTGCAGGTACCACTCCCCGTCGTCGACGCGGGTCCACGCCGGCCCGCCGAACACGCTCAGCCAGTCGTTGGGCGGACTCGTGCCGTCGTCGCGCCCGGCGCGGACGTGGTACCTGGCCCGTTCCGCCGACCCGGGCGGCGAGTTCAGCGCCGCCGCGAACCACGGATGATCCGACGACGTGTGGTTGGGGACGATGTCGAGGATGACCCGGATCCCCGCCGCGTGGCACTCGTCGATCAGCTCGCGCCCCTCGTCCACCGACCCGTACCGGGGGTGGATGGCGCGGTAGTCGGCGACGTCGTAGCCGGCGTCGCGCAGGGGCGAGCGGAACCACGGCGTGATCCAGACGGCGTCGATCCCGAGCCCCGACAGGTAGCCGATCCGGCTGCGCAGCCCGGCGACGTCGCCGACTCCGTCGGCGTTGCCGTCGGCGAAGGACTGGAGGTAGACCTGGTAGATCACCGCGTCTCGCCACCACGGTGCCGTGGTCCCGTTCTCACCCATGCTCGACCTACCTGACCGCGTTCCCGAGGGGCATCCGACGCCACGACGTCCCGTCCGACATCGCCAGGCAGGGCGTGCCGCCCTGCCCGTCGACGACCTGGATGAGCGCGCCGGCCAGGTCCGCGGCCGGCGGCAGGGTGTCGACGGTGTACGGATGCAGCCGGGTCGCATGGGCGTACACCGTCCGGATGCTGGCGTCGGGACTGCCGATGTCGCGGGCGTTGTCCGCCGGCGGGATCAGGCCCGCCACACTGGCCTGGAAGGCCACCACCTCGTTCGTGGAGTTCGTGGAGCACAGCAGGTTCGTGGCCGCCGAGCCGGACGCGTTCGCCGCGACGACCTCGACGCCGCCCTTGACGCCGGCGCCCGCGCCGGTCGCCAGCGCGCTCTCGACCAGATAGCCGCCGTAGCTGTCGCCGGCGGCGATGCCGGTAGTGGCGGTGCTGTGGACGCGCGCGGCGGCGTCCTTCGCGGCGGCCACCTCGAGTCGCGTGAACCGGCCCGGCGCGGACTCGACGAACGAGTCGGCACCGATCGCGCCGGCCTGGACCAGTGCGCCCTGCTCGAACACGTTGCCGACCACGTTGGACGCGCTCATCGTGCCGTCGACCCGGATCGGGAGGCCGGCCGGATTCCGGTTGGCCGAGAAGGCGTTGCCGACGATCGCGAACCGGGTGGCGTCGCCCTGGACGCGCACGGCGCCGTGAACGGTGGTGTTGGCCAGGTTGTAGTGGTCGAACGAGTTGTCGGTGATGCTGACCTTGTCGGCCGAGCCCGCGAACCCGATGGGCGAGCCACGGAGCCAGTTGAACGTGTTCGCCGAGATCGTGACGTTCGTCGCCGACACGCCCGCGAGGAAGCTGATCGCGTAGATGGGCGGCTCGTGTGCCCCCGGTGTGGTGTCGAAGCCGCCGATCACGTTGCCGGTGATGGTGAGGTTGTGGCCGCCGGAGGCGATCTCGATGATCGCGTTGCCGTTGCCGTTCTCGACCACGTTGCCGCTGATGGTCGAGTTGGTGAGGCTGCCCTTGAACAGCCGGCGGCCGATGTCGAGCAGGTTGTTGCTGATCACCGCGCCGCGGAACTCGCCGTCCGGGGCGCCGTTGAAGATGATCGCGTCGAAGTTCGAGTGGAAGTGGTTGTCGGTGATCAGCCACTTGCGCAGGCCGTACGGCAGCTTGTGGACCTCGCCGCCCGGGATCTCACCCGCCGGCCACGAGATGGTGATGCCCGTGGTGCAGACGGCGATCTTGTTCTTGGTGAACAGGAAGCCGCGGCCGACGCTCTCGATGGCGCGCTGGAAACGCAGGAACGAGCACTCGACGATGGTGACGTCGGTGTCGTCGGTGTTCGCCGAGTTGCGGGCGACGTGGAGCGCGACGTTGTTCGCCGTCTTCACCGGAGCGTCGAACGCGATGCCGTGGACACCGCCGAGTGACGACTCCCACCGGATGCCGACGCCGTCGTGGTGGAAGGTGATCTTCGACGACTCCTCGCCGAACATGCCGTACCCGCGCAGGACGAAGCGGTTGAGGTGCTCGCCGGGGGTCTCGTACTCGTGGTCACCGACGACGATCGTCGACGTGACCTTGTACTGCCCGGGCGGGAGGACGACGATCTTGTTGAGCTGCGACCGGGCGGCGTCGATCGCCGCCTGGATCGCGGCGGTGTCGTCGGCCACGCCGTCGCCGACGGCGCCGAACTGCTGCGGCGTCAGCACCGGCGTGCCGTCGGCCTCGACAAGGCTCGGCGGTGCCGTCTCGGCGTGGGCGGTCCCGCCCAGCGCGAGCCCGCCGACGCCCACGACACCCGCGCCGGCGGCGGAACGGATCATCATGCGTCGGTTGATGCGATCGGTCATGTGTCCTTCTCCTTGGGTGGTCTCACTGCGGACGAGGACGTGCCGTGCGGTGGTCAGCTCCTCACGTCGAGGTCGACGGCGGCGGCGAGGAGTTCCCGGGTGTAGTCGTGCTGCGGTGCGGTGAACAGCGTGTGGACGTCGGCGCTCTCGACCAGCTCGCCGCGGCGCATCACGGCGACGCGGTCGGCGACCTGACGCACCACCCCGAGGTCGTGGGTGATGAAGAGCATCGACAGCGAGCGCGCCTCGCGGACGCGGACCAGGAGCTGCAGCACCTGCGCCTGCACCGAGACGTCGAGGGCCGACACCGCCTCGTCGCAGATGAGCAGCTTCGGGCTGAGTGCCAGCGCGCGAGCGATGCTCACCCGCTGGCACTGCCCGCCGGACAGCGCCGTCGGGCGTTTCCCCGCCACGTCGGGATCGAGCCCGACCTGGGCCAGCAGGTCGACGACGGCCGCCCGTCGCCGTCGCTGATCACGGCGCACGCCCTCGGGAGCGACGTCGGGGTGCGCCTCCCAGGCCTCGCCGATGGAGGCCGCCGCGGAGAGGCGCGGGTTCAGCGCGGACCGGGGATCCTGGAAGATCATCGCGATGTTCCGCCGCGCCCACTGGTCCCGGGGACGCAGGTTCAGCAGCGACGCTCCGTCGAAGTCGATGGAGCCCCCCGACGCGGGGACGAGCCCCACGACCGCGCGGGCGATCGTGGACTTCCCGGACCCCGACTCCCCGACGAGGGCGACGGTCTCGTCCGGCGCGACGTCGAGGCTGACGGCGTCGACCGCGGTGATCGGCGTCCGCCGGCCGACGAGACCGCCGGCGCGAGGCCCGGGGTAGGTCACCGTGAGGTCGGTGATCCTCAGGCCGGCAGCAGCGGTCATGTCAGTTCCTCCGCGAGGTGGCAGGCGCTGAGACGGCCCGGTGCGATCTCGCGCAACGCCGGCACCTCGGTCCGGCACCGGTCCTCCGCGCGCGGGCAGCGCGGATTGAACGGGCACCCCGCCGGCCGGTCGAACGGGTTGGCCGGGCTGCCTGGCAGCGGGTCGGCGATCGCCGAGCTGACGTGCACCGAGGGAACGCTGCGCACCAGGGCGTCGGTGTAGGGATGCAGCGGCCCGTTGAGCACCGCCTTGGCCCCGCCGCGCTCGCAGACCCGCCCGGCGTACATGACGACGAGCTCGTCCGCGACGTGCGACATCACCCGCAGGTCGTGGCTGACCAGCAACATGGACAGGTGGTCCTCGTCGCGCAGGCGGCCGAGCAGAGCGAGGATCCGCGCCTGCACGGTGACGTCCAGTGCCGTCGTCGGCTCGTCGGCCAGGATGAACCTCGGCCGGCCGGCGAGCGCGAGGGCGATCATCGCCCGCTGCCGCATGCCGCCGGAGAACTCGTGGGGGTAGGCGCCCACGCGGGCCGCCGCGTCCGGAATGCCGACGTGGTCGAGCAGCTCCGCCGCCCGCACCCGCGCCTGACTCCGGGACACGCCTCGGCCCCGCAGGATCTCGCCGACCTGGTCGCCGATGGACATGGTCGGGTTGAGCGCGGTCGACGGGTCCTGGAACACGACCGAGATCTCGGTCCCCCGGACCTGCCTGATCCGCGCCCGGCCGGCCTCGAGCAGGTTCTCCTCGCCCAGGAGCACCTGCCCGCTGACCACGCCGGTCTCGGGGATCAGTCCGACCAGGGCCATCGCCGTCAGCGACTTCCCGCTCCCGGACTCACCGATCAGGCCGGTCGTCCGGCCTTCGGCCATGTCGAAGGAGACGCCGTCGACCACGTCGGCCATGCCGCGCGGGCCGGGCAGCATGATCGTCAGATCCCTGACCCGGAGGTGCCCGTCACTCATCAACCGAGACCGTGTCGAATCGTGGCAGTCCCTCTCCGTCGGGCTCGAAGCCGGACACCGACGTCCGAGTGGCGAAGAGGTTCTTCACGAACATGGGGTACATGCCCACGGCCTCGGTCCAGATCAGCTCCGTCGCCTCGGCGTAGGCCGCCTCCCGCTCGGCCGGATCGACGGAGGTGCCGGCCCGCCGCAGCATCTCGTCCAGCTCGGGGTTGCAGTAGCCGGTCCGCTCCGCGGCGCAGGTGTAGAGCCGGCCGAGGTTGTACGAGGCGTCCAGCCCGAGCGTGCCGACCTGCTGGATGTTGATGTCCCAGTTCAGCGCCAGCAGGTCCTCGGTGTAGACGGCCTGTTCCTTCTCCAGCGCCTCGGCCTGAACGCCGACGGCGGCGAGATCGGCCACGACCGAGTCCACCCACTGCCGGAACTGGGCCTGGGAGAAGTGGAAGCGCAACGTCGTGTCGAAGTCGAAGCCCGCGTCGATCAGCGCCTGCTTCGCCGCCTCGGGGTCGTAGACCACCGGCTCCTGCGGCGCGTACCCGAACACCGTGGGGGCGACGACGGAGTCGGCGGGCTCGCCGCTCTCCGGGTAGAGCGCATCGATCTTCTTCTCGAAGTCGACGGCCTGCCAGAGCGCCCGCCGCACCTCCGCGCTCGCCAGCGCCGGCGTGGAGGCGTTCATCCACATGGTGGTGACGTTGGAGCCGACCGCGGACAGGACCTCGACCTCGGTGTTGCCGCCGAGTTGCTTCACCTGGTCGTCGGAGATGCCCCAGATGACGTCGAGCTCGCCCGTCTCCAAGGCGGTGACCCTCGCCGCGACCTCGGGGATCGACCGGATGGTGAGCTCGTCGATCTTCGGCTGGTCACCCCAGTAGTTCTCGTTGGGCACCATGACGAGTTCGCCGCCAGGGGTGAACGACTCGACCTGGAACGGGCCCGAGGTGACCGGCGTGTCCAGGTAGCTGTCCTCGGTGGCGCTGGCCGGGGTGATCATGAGCCCGGTCAGCTTGGCCGGAAGGGCCGGGTCGGGCGCGGCCGTGGTGAACGTCACCGTGGTGTCGGTCGACTCGACGGTAACATCGACGAAGTTCGCGGAGAACGGGCTGTCGGACGCGACGGTGCGCTCGAACGATGCGGCCACATCGGCGCCGGTGATCGGCGAGCCGTCGGAGAACGAGATGCCGTCGCGCAGCGTGAAGGTGAACTGCGTCGCGGTCTCGTTGATCTCCCAGGTCTCCGCGACCTTGCCCTCGAACTCGCCGGGGCCGATCGTCTGCAGCAAGGGGCTGTACAGCTGGATCGACGCGACCCGGGTGCCGCCGTCGATGGCCAGGGGCCCGTTCGGGTCGATGGACTCGGTGGGGAACTGCCCGGCCACGGCGATCGCTCCGCCGCCGGCCTCATCACCACCGCCGCCGGTGGAGTCGGTGTCGGCGCCACATGCCGTGGCTCCGAGCAGGCCGAGCAGTGCGGTGGCCACGATCGCGGAGTGCCGTAGGGATCTCATTGCCTTGCTCCTCACTGAGCTGCTCTGGACTGTGTCGGGTGGTGCGCCCTGCTGCGGTCTCGTCACTGCCGTCGGCCGAAGTAGCGGGTGAGCCGGTCTCCGGTGAAGCCCACGCAGATGACGAGCACCGCCAGGGCGATGCCGGGAATGGCGGAGATCCACCAGGCGCTGGCGAGGTACTCCTTGCCGGCGGCGATGGTCTGGCCCCAGGAGACGGAGGCCGAAGGCAGGCCGAGGCCGAGGAAGCTCAGCGAGGCTTCAGCCAGGATGGCGCCGGCGAACTCGGTGGTCGCCAGCGCGAACGTGGGCCCGGCGATGAACGGCAGGATGTGCCGCGCGATGATCCGCCGGCGCCGCACGCCCATCACCGTCGCCGACTTGACCCAGTCGCGCTCGCGCAGCGTCATGGCCATCGACCGCGAGAGGCGGGCGAAGCCGATCCAGTTGGTCACGCTCAACGCGACGACGACGATGGCGAGGCTGCGGTCGAACACCCCGGCGATGACGATGGCCAGCAGGATGCCGGGGAAGGCGAGCAGGACGTCGATGACGCGCGACGCCACGAGGTCGGTCGTGCCGCCCCGGTACCCCGCGACCGTCCCGACCGCGAGCCCGATCAGGGCGCTGATCAGGACGACGAGCGTGCCGATGAACACCGACGTGCGGGCGCCGTAGACGACCTGGCCGAACAGGTCGCGGCCGAGCGCGTCGGTGCCGAACAGCGCCGTGCTGCCGTCGCTGAGCACCGAGCCGGGCGGAAGGAGGCGGTCGTCGAGCTCACCGCCCACCGGCGAGTAGTCGATGAGCAGCGGGCCGACGATCGCCGCGACGACGTACAGGCCGAAGATCATGATCGGGACGGCGGCGGCCACGCGACGCACCGTGGTGCGCCGGGTCCGCGCCGGCACCAGCGGCGCCGGCGGTGCCGGGGTCTGCACCAGCCCCATCGTCGTCATGACGCCACCCCCGCCCGGATGCGAGGATCGAGCCGGGCGTTGAGGACGTCGGCGAGCAGGTTCATCGTCACCACGACGATCGCCAGGAGCACGGTCGCGCCCTGGACGATGGCGTAGTCGCGGTTGCCGACCGCGCCGACGAGCAGCGAGCCGACCCCGTCCCACGCGAAGACCTGCTCGACGATGACCGCGCCGCCCATCAGGGTGCCGATGTGCAGGGACACGATGGTCACCACCGGGATCACCGAGTTGCGCACGGCGTGACGGCTCAGCACGAGCCGCTCGGACAACCCCTTCGACCGTGCCGTCATGATGTACGGCTCGGCCGTCACCTCCGCGACGCTGCTGCGGGTGATCCGGGCGACCAGCGCCGTGAACGGGATCGCGAGGGTGACCGCCGGCAGCACCAGGTGCCGCAGGTCACCGGAGCCGGCGCTCGGCAGGAGCCGCAGCGTCAGCGCCATCAGCAGGATCAGCATGATGCCCGACCAGAACGACGGGATGGCCTGCATGACCAGGGTGATGCCGGAGATCGCGCGGTCGGCGAGCTTGCCCGGCGCGCGGCCGGCCAGGATTCCCAGCAGCAGGCCGATCGTCAGCGCCAGCGCGGTCGCGGTGCCGGCGAGCAGGACGGTCGCCGGGAACCGATCGAGGATGACCGTCGTCGCCGAGTCGCGGAACCGGTACGACTCCCCGAAGTCACCGGTGAGCGCCGAGCCCAGGTAGTCCAGGTACTGCACCAGCATCGGCCGGTTGAGCCCGAGTTCCTCGCGCAGCGCTGACACGTCGGCCGCGGTCGCGTCCGGCCCGAGCTGCACGGTGGCCTGGTCACCGGGGGCGAGCCGGAGGATCACGAAGGTGAGGCTCACGGCTCCCCACACGGTGAAGATCATGAGGCCGAGCCGGCGGATGAGTTGGGGAAGCATGGTCTGTCCTCCTCTCGGTCGAGGCGATCCGTCTGGTGGTGTCAGCCCTTGAGGGCGAGGTGGACCAGCACGGTGGCCGGCCGCTCCGGCGTCGCGCCGGTGAAGGCCAGCCGGAGCCAGCCGCCGAAGTTCGCCAGGTCGATGGCGGCGATCTCGTCACCGCCGGCCAGCACGATGGCCCGGCCCCGGTCGGCCCAGTGCAGCCCGTCCGGCGAGATCTGCGCCTGGACCGACAGGTCGGGGTGATCTCCTTCGACCTGGACGAAGAAGACCGCCTCCGCGGCCCAGCCCGCCTCGTACGGGTGGGTGGTGTGGGTGGCGGAGATCTCGAGACGACGTTCGATGACAGAGGTGGCGAAGGTGCGCACTGAGCAGGGCCTTCCGAATCGGTCTGCGGTGGGCGGTGGTCATTCCGTGGAGTACACGACGGAATCGAGGAAGAGATTCACCGTGCGATTCGTGTCGGTCTCGACGAAGAAGATCGGGTTGATCAGGTTCGTGATGCTCTTGTAGGGCGTGACGAGCGTCGGCGTCAGACCGCGCAGGTCGAAGGTCCGGTCCATGCTCTGCAGCTCGACGTACTCGCGCCGCTGGAAGTCGATGAGCAGACGGAAGTACAGCCAGTTGAGCTTGTCCGGGCTCTCGTTGTAGAGCAGGTCCTGATCGCCGTCGGGGACCCACTGGAAGGCGTCGGCCGAGCCGTCGGCGTGGCGACGGCCGTACCAGAGGTTGTCGACGCCGGGTCGCTGCCAGCCGTCCTCGCGGCCGTAGCACCAGTCCTTCTTGGTCACGCCGTCGGCGACCTTCCAGTACTGCCACTTCTTGGTGAGCTCGCCGTTGACGGAGTTCACGTAGCGGACGCCGGGCATCCAGCGGTACTCGTGGTCCTGCAGGTCGAAGTAGAACCCGAACGCCCGCAGGTCCTCTTCGCCGAAGCCGAGCCGGTCCTGCTGCGGGGTGTAGGCGTAGAACGCCTCGATCTGGATGTAGCGCATGTTCGGGTCGAAGTTCGAGAGCCGCTTCAGGGCGACCCCCATGCTGCCGTCGGCCGGCTTCTCCTCGTAGCGGTTCGCCACCGGCTTGGTGTTCAGCTTCAGCGAGTAGGTGCCCTCCATCGACCCGTGGGTGGCGGCGAAACGCATCGGCGCCGCGCTGATCATCGAGGGCGCCCAGCTGGCGAGGTCCACTTCGGACGGGTAGTGCCGGTAGTCGTCGTTGACGAAGTTCGGCGTGAGGTCGAGCCAGCCGTTGAAGCCGCGATCGAAGTCGTCGTAGGTGACGATGTTGCGCAACGGCGTGAACTTCTCCAGGCCGCGTTCGTACTGAATGACCTTCTGCACCGTGCCTCCGTGGCGGTAGTGGTGGTGTCGCGGGTTCAGGGAGCGGGACGCGGCTGGGCGCTGCTCCGCGGGACGAGTGAGATCGCGTCGATCTGGAACGCGTGCGAGAGGCCGTCGGGACCAGCCCCCGCCGCGCGGAACGCGACGCGCACCGGCCGGCCCGCGCGGACCGAGATGATCCCGAGATCGACGTCGAGGAACGGATCGGCTTCCGCGGTGGCCACGACGCCGCCACGCGGCCGCCCGTCGACCTCGACCACGACGTCGGCGCCGCCAGTCGCGTCCGGCCTGCGGAAGCGGCAACGCAGGCGATGGGGGCGGGAGACCGCCGGGACGATGGTGACGGTGTGGGCGTCGTCCGGTGCGGTGGCGGGCACGTGCGTCACCGCCGAGCCCTCGGCGGCCGGATCGAGCGTCATCGGCGCTCGCGGCACGGTGGACTCCGCGCGGAGGCCTTCGACCTGATACGTATGAATAAAGGACAGAGGTCTGCCGTGCACGTCGCGATCTTGGCTGAGCCAGGCGACGTCGAACCGGGCCGCGACGACGTCGAGCGTCTCGACCCCGGTTCCGCCGAGCCTGCTGTAGAGGACGAGCAGCGTGCTGTCGTCGAGCCAGACGACGTCGGAGTAGCCGGCCCGGGCGTCGTCGATCACGCGGCCCCACGACCACGAGTCGGCGCCGTCGTGGCTGAGCCGCGCGTACAACGTCTCCCGTCCGGTGCCCCTGACCGGGCTGGTGTAGACGACGCGCTCGACGCCGTTCCGGTCCACGCGGGCGGCCAGGCCGGAGGCGATACCCGCATGCGGAGCGATGTTCGTCTCGATGACCGCGTCGGTGAACGTCAGGCCGCCGTCGCGGCTCCGGGCGACGGCGCGGCTGGTGTTGCTGACACCGCCCGCGAGCCTCGCGTTCAGGATCACCTCCCCGGTGGCGAGCTGCGCGATCCGCGCCTCGTCCAGCCCCAGGCCCGCGGGGTCGGGCGCGACGCCACCCCACTGCCAGGTCCGGCCGCCGTCGTCGCTGCGGACGACGCTCACGCTGTAGTCGCGGTCGGCGGCGGGCACGTCGATCGACCGGCGATGCCAGACCTCCACGAGCAGGCGTCCGCCGGCGAGCTGGATGCCGCGGCCGGGCCCGGGCAGGTGGAACGTCCACTCGTGCTCGTTCCCCGCGAACAGGTCCGTGACCTCGACGGCGTCGCTCCAGCTGACGCCGTCGTCGGTCGACGCGCGCCGGAACACCCGCGAGGAGACGCCCGCCGCGTTGAGCGCGTAGAAGACGGTGATGCGGCCGGTGCGCAGGTCGGCCACGGGGGTGGGGTTCGCCCACGCACCGCCGTGGTGCTCCTCGATGAAGGTCGTCGGGCCCCAGGTGCGGCCGCCGTCGGTGCTGCGCCGCAGGACCAGGTCCTTCGGGCCGTCGTCGGCGCTCGTCCCGACCCGGGCCTCGCTGAAGGCCAGCAGCGTGCCCGCGGCCGTCACGTCGACGGCGTGCACGCGGAAGTCGACCCAGCCGTTCTCGCCGCGGGACCACAGGGTCGTCAGCTCGAGGCCGTCGCCGGATCCGGCGGTGCGTGCGGCGGCGGACGTCGTCGCGGTCATGATGGCGGCGGCCGCGCCGAGCCCGGCGCCGATCGCCCGGCGCCTGGTGATCCGGTGACCGGTCATGCCGTCCCTCCCCGGGAGTGACGGGGCGCTGCCACCGAATCGCCCGCGACCGGAACGCAGTCGAGGTACAGGTGCCGCTTGACCCCGGCTTCGTCGTCGAGGAGTTCCAGCAGCAGCCGGACGGCCTCACGGCCCATCTGCTCGCGCGGGATGGTGAACCGCGTCCAGTCCCGCTCCGTGGCGTGCACCAGCGGCGGGTCGCCCAGCAGGACCACGGAGAGATCCGCGGGGATCTCGATGCCCGCAACGCCGGCCGCATGTTCCACGGCGGCGATCGCGCTGTCGTCCTGACTTGGCTCCACCAGCACGGCGGTGACCCCCGCCGCCTGCCATCGCTCGAGTTCGGCCGCGGTGAGCGCGGCCCCCTCCCCCATCACGTGACGGAGGATCCGGTCATCGGCGATGCCGGCCTCGTCGAGGCCCTGCCGGAAGCCGGTCTCGCGATCCTGGGTCCACTCCTTGTCGTCGGCCGCCTTCAGGTAGGCGATCCGGCGATGCCCGAGGGCGGCCAGGGACCGCACGACGTCACGGGTCGCACCCACGTAGTCGGCCGCGACATAGGAGAACTCCGCACCGGGCACGTCACGCCGCCCGATGAACACGAACGGAAAGTCCTCGCGGAGCAGCGCGGCCAGGTCGTCTTCCCGGAGATGACGTCCGAGCAGGACGCAGCCGTCGGCCAGCTTGAGCTGGTTGACGCCGTCGGCGAACACACGGCGCTCGGTGCCCGCTGTCACAGCACTGAAAAGCAGCAGGTTGTAGCCGCACTCGGCGGTCGATTCCTCGATGCCGAGGAGGAAGGGGAAGTAGAAATCACGCTGATTCACGGGAAAGACCGGCTCGAAGGTGAACACGCCGAGCATCCGATTGCGGCCGCCCTTGAGATTGCGCGCCGAGGCGTTCACCGTGTAGCCGAGTTCGGCGGCCGCCTCCAGCACCGCGCGGCGCTTCTCCTCGGCGACGTCCACGATCGCCGGCGCGCCGTTGATGACCACCGACACCGTCGACTGCGACACACCCGCCCGACGGGCGATGTCCATCTGGGTCGGTCGCCGCCGCTGCGCTGCCAAGGCCCCTCCTCGCTCACCCCGATACGTATCGACCAGGTTGGACGGAGATGTTACGCATGGATTTCACGGACCGTCAAGGGATTCCAGGGCGTGCGCTCGATCGGCCCGCTGACAGGTCACTGACGTCGGGTGTGAGCGACTTGCCAGTGATCGGTGACCGGGGCGAGGTCAACTAGGCGCGTCATCTCACTCGGCCCGGCCCCGGCGGTCGGCACGTTGTCAAGGGAGAACCGTCATGAGTCACACGCGACTGGACAGCATCGCCAGGGAGATCCTCGCCCTGGAGACGGAGACCTTCGAGGTTTCCGACTACGCCGACGTCACCGAGGCGGTGCTGGCGGGCTCGACCAGCTGCACCAGCAGCACCACCAGCTCGACCAGTTGCGGGTCGAGCTGCTCGTCCACGTCGTGCTGCTCCTCTTGCTCCAGCGCCGCCTGACACCGGCTGAAGCCTGACCGCCTGCTGGCTGCGGTAGAGCGGCCGTCCCCATTCTTCGGGGCGGCCGCTTTACCATGTGCCGAGCTGTCCGTCTAGTACACGCAATTGCGTACTAGGCCGCCCTGTGAAGCTCACGAATTCTTGACCGTATGAGCGGTTTGTCCCCGGCTGGTGGCACGGTCCCGATGACCTTCCGCGTGCTGGGGCCGCTGGCGCTGACGCGGGGCGACGACTCGATCGTTCTGCAGCCGTCGAAGGTGTCCTGCATGCTGGCCACCTTGCTCGTGCACCCGAACGAAGTGGTCGACACGGGTCACCTGCAGAATGCGATCTGGGGCGACGATCAGCCCTTGGCGGCCAAGGCTGCCTTGCAGACGTGTGCGATGCGGTTGCGCAAGCTGTTCGGCCGGCATGGGCTCGGCACGTCGTCCATCGAGACGGTGCCGGGTGGCTACCGGTTCGTGGCATCCGGCGAGACTCTGGATCTGGTCCGATTCCGGGAACTCGCGGCGGCTGCCGACGCCGAACCGCGACCAGATCGCCGGCTGGAATTGCTGGACGGCGCTCTGCAGCTGTGGAGCGGCCCCCTGCTGGCGAACGTGCCGTCCGAGTGGCTGCACCGTGACGTCGCGCCCCGGCTCGACGAAGAACGGCTCACTGTACTGCGGCGTCTGTGCGAGTTGAAGATCGACCAGGGAATGGCTGCCGCGACGGTGGTGCAGCTCTGGGATGCGACCCGGCGGCGGCCCGGCGACGAGAGCCTCGCGGAACTGCACATCGAAGCGCTCTATCGCGCCGGTCGTCAGAGCGACGCGTTGGCAGAGTTCCACCGCATCAAATCCTTCCTGGCCGATGAACTCGGTCTCGATCCAGGGTCGCGCTTGAAGAAGATCGAGCTCAGCATTCTCAAGGGAGAGCCGCGGCCGGAAGTACGGCAGGAGACGGCCGCGGCTGCCGTGCCGAAGGTGCGGCCGGTCATCACCTTCATCGGACGCGATTCCGTGGCGGCCGAGATCGCGGGCCGGCTGTCGCGGGACACCGGGCCGGTCGTGCTGACCGGCATGTCCGGCATCGGTAAGACGGCGCTGGCCCGGCACATCGCGACGACGTTCCGCGAACACTTCCCCGGCGGGCAGAAGACGCTCGGAATGCGGGCCGCCGACGGCTCGGCTCGGGTGTTCGGAGAGATCGTCGGCGAGCTGGCGTCGTGGCGGACGTGGACGGACAGCCGCCGTGGACTGCTGATCCTCGATGACGTCGTCGGCGTCCAACAGGCCATAGCGGTCGTCTCCGCCGCCGCGGCCAGGAGGGACGCCGTCCTCGTGACGAGCCAGCATGGGCTGTCCGGTGTGATGGCCCGGTTCGGCGGGCGAATCGTGCGCGTGTCCGGCCTCGCTCGTGACGAGTCAGTGCGTCTGCTGGCGATCCTTCTCGGGCCGGATCGGGTGGATGCCGACCCGGCGGCGGCCGATGAACTCGCCGACGTGTGCGGGGACCTCCCGCTGGCGCTGCGGATCGCCGCGGCCCGGATACAGACCAGGGACACCGGTCTGGCGGAGTTCGTTGCGTGGCTTCGGGAGAATCCCACCAGCAGGCTGTCTCTGCCCGGTGATCCGGACATGACCTTGACGGCCCGTTTCGAACGAGTGGTGAGCCGGCTGTCGCCCGTACTGGCCGATGCCGCCCGCAGGCTGGCCGGCGCCGAGGCCGACATCGATGGCCAGGCGGCCGTCGGGTTGTTGAGATCAGTGCCGGAATCCGCCGAGCACCTCCTGGACCAACTGGCCGACGCGAGCCTCGTGGAGGAGTTCGGAGGGCGGTATCGAGTCCCGCGCCTGATCCGGTCGTACCTGCGCAGCATGCACGACGAACGACAGTCGACGCCTCAGGTCGGCGTCGTCCTTTCGACCCCTGGAATGGAGACCCCTTGAGCGTCGCATTCGACTCGGTCGCCGACACCCGCCCACGGGTCGGCCGGGATGTCCTGTTCACCGCCTCGTACGACGGCGTGCTGTTTCACACGTCGTCCGGTGGCTTCAAGATTGCGTCCAGCAGTGCCTATCGGCTGGCGGCGCTGCTCGTGCCGGTCCTCGACGGCACCCGCTCGGTCGCGGAACTGTGCGGGAGGCTGCCGGAGCCGCAGCAGGAGATGGTCGGGCAACTGGTTCAGGCGCTGTTGTCCCGAGGCTTCGCACGGGATGTGCCTGCCGACCAGGTCGACCCGGCGGAACTCCTGGGAGCACCGGTAGCGGCCCAGTTCGAGGCGCAACTCGGCTACCTCGATCACTATGCCGACCACCCGGCGCGCCGGTTCGCGGACTTCCGTCAGGCGACGGTGGCCGTCATCGGCACGGGCCCGGTGGCGCACGCGTGCACGACGGCGTTGGTCCGCAACGGACTGGCTCACGTGACCGTCTTCGGCGACATCGACGCAGCCGTGGAGGAGGAACGGGCCGCGCTGGCGGAAGCGGGAGTCGATGCGACGGTCGCCGTCCGCGACTACGACCCGAACACTCTCGGCTGGGACGACCTGGGCGGAGCGGAGCTGGTCCTCGTGGCGGGCGGCGACGACGCGCCCGAGGTGACCCACCGGCTGCTGTCGTCCGGCCCGGCCGGGGCGACGGTGCTGCCAGCCTGGAGGCTCGGCTCGCAGGTGGTGGTCGGGCCGGCGTCCGGCACGGGGCGGCGCAGTTGCTGGTACTGCGCGCTGCTGCGGCTGACGCCGTCGACACCGGGTGACGCCTCGCGGACCTGGCGATCGCTGGCCGTCGGCCACGCCGCAGCGGGAGCTTCGCGGCGGCTGACCGGTCCGCCGGCGGCGATGATCGGCAACCTGCTGGCGTTCGAGGCGTTCCGGCTCTCGACGGGCGCGCCCGAACCGGAGACCGACGGCCGGGTGATCCTGCAGGACGTCGAAGCCTTCGACGTGACGACGGAAGACCTGCTGCCCCACCCCGAGTGCACGTTCTGCGCGCCCGAGCCACCCGCGGTGGCCCATGGCGTCGCCTCGCTCGACGAGGATCCGGCCGCGGTCGCCGATGCCGAATCCGATGAGGCGGTGGAGAGGGCGATCCACGAGCTGGATGCTCGCGACCTCCTCCTGCGTCCCCGGGTCGGCGTCTTCTCCGGCTACGGCGACGAGATGTGGGAGCAGACCCCGGTGCGGATCGGCACCGTGGGTTTCTACGACGCGGCCGGGACGCAACGCCGGGTGCACGCCTTCGACGTGCACCATGTGCTGGGCGCGCGGACCCGTGCGCTCGCCCATGCGTCGGTCGCCTACGCCGAGGGGTTCGGCGTCCGGTCGGCCACTGGCGATGCGCCGGGTCCGGACGCGGCGACCGTCACGGGCGTCTCCCTGCTCGACGGTGAGCGGGTGTCCGTCCCCCGGGCGGCCGCGGAGCCGCTGGGGCCGGCGAACGCCGACGGTCTCGTGGAGCCGAGCCGGGCCGGGGCGGGAGCCGGGTTCGACGTCGAATCCGCTGTTCGCGACGCGTTGTCGTCGGCTCTGGGATTCCGGGCGCTCACGACGTCGATCGCGGGCGGCGCGTCACTTCGGATTCCCCTCGACGGGCTGGCCGAGGATCCGGCGCTGCTGTTCCTGACCAAGGCGGCGGTCAATCTGGGCGTCGACGTCGAGCTCCTGGACCTGGGGTCCGGCGCCCTCGGCGGGATGCAGGTGGTGCTGGCCCGCAGCGTGGAGCCCGGCGGCGAGGGTGCCCCGGTCGACAAGACGTGGACGATCGCGGCCGATCCGTCCTGGCGGCGAGCCGCGACCCGAGCCATGTGCGACCTCATCGGTCAGGTCCAGCTCCGGCGGCAGTCGGCGCCCGGCGCCGCGGAGGCGGTGACCGGGGCCATGCTGGACGGCCGTGACCCGCTGTTGACGGACTTCGACGCCGACACCCTCGTGCCCTCCGGATCGGGGCCGGCGCGGATCGCCGGCCACGGCAGTTGGTCGGCGGTGCTCTCCGGGATCGCCGAAGCGGGACTCGACGTCGTGGTGGTCCCGCTGGGCGGCGCGGATCTACGTCTGGGCGGCATCGTGGCGGTGCGGGTGGTCCTGATCGACCGGGCGGACCGATGACCGGAGCCGTGCTTCCCGGGCACCGGTTGGGCTGCACGGACGAACGATCGTCCGAGGCCGGGGCGCTGCACAGCCGGGTGCTCGTCTACGGGCGGTACATCCTGCTCGCACCGGTGTCAGGGTGCGCGCGCTGTGTGGCCCGGCGCTGGCAGGCGGTGCGCCCGACCGAGGTTCGAGAGGTGGTCGAGACCGGCGGCGCGACCCTGGAGGCCGGCGCCTGGCCGTTCGCGAACCCGTTCGTCGAGACCGCCGTGCGAGCGGTCGCCGAGGCCACCGCCGGCAGCGACGACGTGTTCACGCTCGACGCGCAGACACTCGGTGTGCAACGAATTCGGCTGATCGCCGACGAGGAGTGCCCGGCGTGCGGGCACCGCGATCCGGACGAGCCGCAGGAGTGGAAGCTCGCCCACAGCCCGAAGCCCGCGCCGGAGTCGTTCCGGGTGCACGCCGCCTCTCACTACCCACTGGATGCGCAGAGCCTGGTGAGCCCGGTCTGCGGGCCGTTCGGAGCACACGTGTGGCCCGATCTGAGCTCCACGTCGACGGCGGCGGTGGTGGGGATGTTCCATGCGCGGTCGGATCGGATGCTGCGCGAGTTGCTGTACGGCGGACACACCAACAGCTACGCGGCCAGCCTTCGGCACGGACTGCTCGAGGGCTTGGAACGGCACGCCGGGCTGCGGTCGACGAGCAAGAGCACCACGGTGGTGGCGAGTCTCGACGACCTGGGCGACGAGGCGGTGGACCCGCGTGAGACCGGCCTGTACAGCGACGACTTCTACGGCGCCGTCCCGTTCGTCGATCCCTTCACCCCGGACCGCCCGATTCCGTGGGTCTGGGGCTGGTCGTTCCGGGACAAGCGGCCGGTCCTGGTGCCGGAGATCTCGGTGTACTACTTCCGCAGCCCGCTCCGGGACCGGTTCGTCCAGGAGTGCTCCAGCGGCTGCGCGATCGGGGGCACCCTCGCGGAGGCCGTCTACCACGGGCTGATGGAGGTGTTGGAACGCGACGCGTTCCTGCTCGCCTGGTACGGCGGCCGGCCCCTTCCGGAGATCGACCCGGCGACGAGTGCTCGTCCGCAGACTCGAATGATGGTCGACCGGCTGGAGATGCTGGGCTACTCGGCTCGCTTCTTCGACGCCCGGGTCACCTTCGACATCCCGGTGGTGACCGGTGTCGCGGAACGTCTCGACGGCGGGTTCGGAACGCTGACGTTCGGCGGCGGGGCCAGTCTCGACCCGGAAGCGGCGATGGAGGCCGCACTGTGCGAGATCGCGTCGGACTCGGTCAAGCTGGTCGCCCGGGCGCGGCGCGAGGAGCCTCGGCTGCGGTCGATGGTGACCGACTTCACGAAGGTGTGGGACCTGCACGACCACCCGTTCCTGTACGCACTTCCCGAGATGCGGCAGCACGCCGCCTTCCTGCTGGACGGACGGCCGGCCGCGCGCTCGGTCTCGGACACCTACGCCGGTCTGCGCACGTCCCTGCCGCTGTCCGACGACATCGGCGACGACCTCGAGATGTGCGTCCGGGCGGTGGCCGAGGCCGGGTTCGACGTGATCGCCGTCGACCAGACCTCGCCCATGCAGCGCGATCTCGGCCTGCATACGGCGTGCGTCATGGTGCCGGGGCTGTTGCCGATCGACTTCGGGTGGGCTCGGCAACGGGTGCTGACCATGCCCCGGCTGCGCACCGCACATCGAGAGGCGGGAGTCCGCGCCAGCGACCTGTCCGAGGAGGAGATCCATGCCGTCCCGCACCCGTACCCCTGAGGTGAGCCGATGATCAGCACAGAGGACTTCGCATACGAGTACGCGTCGGTGATCCGGCGGCGGAACCGGGACCCCATGCCGCACCCCGAGTTCGAGCCGGACTGGTCGGACAAACCGCGCCAGTTCAAGCACTACCCGGGTGCGTTGTCGATTCCCCTGGCATCGCCGCCGGCGGGGGTCCCGGCCACGACGGTGGCCGACGGGTTGTTCGCGGACGCGAAGGACGAGCCCTTCGACCTCGACCTGCTGGGCGGCATGCTGCGTGACTCGTACGGGGTCAACGGCCGCCGGCTGGCCGTCCAGGCGAACGCGGACGTCGTCGGGTATCCCTACTATTCGCGGGCCAACTGGAGCCGTGGGACGGCATCGGGCGGCGGGCTCTATCCCTGCAGCATCTACTGGGTCGCCGGGCCGGGCGCCGGGGTGATGCCGGGCGTCTACCACTACGCGCCGCGGGCGCACGCGATGGCCCGGCTCCTGGCCGGCGACGTGACCGGCTACGTTCGCGACGCTCTGGACGAGCCGGCTCACGCCACCCAGTTCCTGGTGGTGGGGGTGAAGTACTGGGCGAACTCGTTCAAGTACGCCAACTTCTCGTATCACGCCGTGTCGATGGACGTCGGCACGGTCGTGCAGACCTGGAAGCTCTGGGCCGGCGCCCGGCACCGTGTCGAGCCCCGTTTCTGGTTCGACCAGGAAGCGCTGGGCCGGCTCCTCGGAATCGAGTCCGACGCCGAGGGACTGTTCGCGGTGGTGCCGCTGACCTGGGCCGAGGGTGGGGACGGTCGCTCGGCGACGCCCGGCGCGGAGGTCCGGGTGCGTCGCCACGAGCACGAGAAGTCCAGGCGGGTGAAGGCGTTCGACCTGGTTCAGCGCATCCATCGGGCGACCGCCCAGGCCGCCACGGCCCGGCCGGCGACCGGGGCGCTGTCTCCCGCATCGGTCGCCTCGACGGCCGGTGCGGCAACGCCCCCTGCCGCGGGTGACGTCGTGTTGCCGCACCCGAGCCGGCTGGACCTGCCGATCCGCGCCGCGCTGCGGTCGCGTCGCAGCAGCTTCGGGCGGTTCAGCAGTCATCAGCCCATGGCGGCAGCCGATCTCGCGGCGCTGCTCCGGGCCTCGGACGCCGCCCGCATGCCCACGGAGATCGCCGCACCCGGCGACGGCGGGCTGGCGACGTTCTACGTCTTCGTCAACCACGTCCAGGGCGTCGCCCCCGGGGCCTATGCCTATGACGCGGGGAACCACCGGCTCCGGTTGATTCGCGACGGCGCTCAGGGTGCGTTCCTGCAACGCAACTACTTCCTCACCAACTACAACCTGGAGCAGGCGTCGGTCGTGGTAGTGCCGGCCATCCGGATCGAGGCGGTCCTGGACGCAGCCGGGGCGCGCGGCTACAACGTCGCGAACGCGACGGTCGGGGCGATCGCCCAGGCCTACTACACGGCGGCGGCCGCCCTGGAACTCGGATGTGGCGTCGCGCTCGGGTTCGACGGCGTCTCCTACATCGAGCAGCTCGGTCTGGAAGAGACCGGTGAGACTCCCCTGCTGATCATGATGGCCGGTCCCGAACGGGCGTCTGTGTCCAACTACCGGTACGAGTGCTGACGAGGTGTCGATGACCGCCGCAACTGAACCCGGTACCCGATCCCGGCAGCGTGGACTCGGCCGGTACTTCATGGCTCGTACGGCGACTCTGCCGTACGAGGCAGTGTCCGCCCTGGCCTGTGCCGGCACGACCAGCGCGAGCATGGAGATCCTGGACCTGGAGTCCGGACTGGCCGCCGACGCGGACCGGCTGAGCGACGTGCTGCACGGGCTGATCGGCGCGAACGACGATGCGGAGTCGCGCCGGCTGCTGCTGGCGCTGCGGCGAGGGATCCACAACGCCAAGCTGCCTGCCGACCGGGATCGCGCGCTGGCCGTGGTGACCGGCCTCGATCCGGCGGCAGGCGCTCAGGTGCGGGCCTGGCTGCGGCGCCGCGACCGGCTCGCGGAGCTGATCGATTCCCTGGGGTCGATGCTGGCCACGGAGGTCGCCGACAGCCGCGCGCAGCTCTGGCGCCTCGTGGACCGGCAGCCGTTGCGGGCGGGCCTGCAGGTGGCCTCGCCGGCGCTGGACCGGCAGCTCGACGCACTGTTCTCCGGCGGGCGGCCACCACCAGCCAAGAAGCTGCGCCGCATCGAGCGCTCCGTCGTGTCGTATCTCTACCGCACCGCGTGCAAGACCAGCCCGTTCAGTTCGTTCACCTCGGTCGCCGTCGGTGAGTTCGGCGACAGCCGGAACCTGGAGCCGGCGACGCGAGAACCGCTCCAGGGCTACGTCCGGCTCAACGTCGCGGCACTGGCGCGGATCATGGCCGCGGTGGCGGCCGACCCGGGTCGCCGTGGTGACCTTCCGGTCACCGTGAGCCCCGGTCTTCGCAAGGACACCGACCGGTTGCGCTACGTCCGCCGCTGGGTGACCCAGGGCGACGACGACGCGGCGGTCAGTTTCGACTCGATCAGAGACGGCATGTTCCACCTGCGCCGCGTCGGGCTGCTGGACCGGCTGATCGAACGACTGGACGACGGGAACCACTGGCGCTGGTCGGACCTCGCAGCCTGGCTGGGCGAGGAAGCCGAGGCTCCGCCGGACCAGGTCGAGGAGTACCTGGACGTGCTGTCCCGGCTCGGCATCATCCAGACCGGCGCGTTCGCCGTCGACGTCCATACGAGTGACCCCGTGCAGCGGGTGCGCGACACGTTGGCGGCGTTCGGCCTGCCATGGGCCGACCGCCTCGCCGGCGAACTGGGCGGCCTCCAGGAACTGATCGACACCTTCCGGCGCGGCGACGTGCCGCAACGGCGCGAGGCTGTGCACCGTCTTCGCGAGGCGGTGATCGACATCCAGGCCGGCCTGGGTGCCGAGTCGCCGTCGGTGCCGCAGACCCTCGTCTACGAGGACTGCCGGACGGAGAGCCGGCTGGAGCTGCCGGCGGCCGAGTGGGAGAGGCTCGCCGCCGACGATCTGGCGGCGGTCGAGGCCATCCTGCCGACCTTCGACATGACGCTGCCGCACCGGGTGACGTTCCAGGGCTTCTTCACCGCGCGGTACGGCCGTGGTGGTCGCTGCGACGATCTGCTGCGGCTCGTCGAGGACTTCCACGAGGACATCTACGACCAGTACCAGAAGCTGGCGGCGAACCAGAAGCCGTTCGACGCCGACGGAAACTTCCAGCCCGAGGAGAACTGGCTCGGCCGGCCGGAGATGGTGGCCCTGGACACCGCCAGGCAGGAGCTCGCCGCGTACCTCGAGTCGGTCGCGGCGGACCCGGCCGCTGCCGAGGTCTGCCTCGATGCCGATCGGTTGCACGCGATCGGCGGTGGACTACCCGGGCTGTTCGGCGGGTTCACGCCACAGTGCCACATGGTGCAGGTCGCCCAGGGCGGCGGCGCATCGGCGTTCGTCCTGAACCAGTCGATGGGCGGCGTGTCGTTCCCCTTCAGCCGGTTCACCCATGCCTTCACCGAGCACTCCGACGAGCTGAGCGTGGACCTCAGGTCCCAAGGAGCGGCCATCGCCCCGCGCGGAGCCGTGCTCGCCGAGGTGACGGGCGGTTCGGCCAGTACGAATCTCAACCTGCACACGCAACTCACCGACTACGTCATCGTGTGTCCCGGCGAGGTCAGCGACGTTCCCGCGGAGAACCAGCTGCCGCTCGCGGACCTGTCGCTGCGGCACGACGTGGACGACGATCGGGTGCTGATGTGGTCGGCCCGGCTGGACCGCGAAGTGGTCCCGGTCTATCTCGGATACCTCGTGCCGATGGCCCTGCCACAGTTGCATCGGACGCTGCTCATGCTGGCTCCGAACTCGCTCGCGGCGGTGGACGTGTGGCGCGGAGTCCCGGAGCCGCCCGCGGCCGACGGCGTGGTCGCCCGTCCGCGACTGGTGGTCGGGAGCGTGGTCCTCAGCCGGCGCAGCTGGTCGATGGCCGCGTCCGCGCTGCCACGGCGGACGGACGGGCTGGCCGACGCGGAATGGTTCCTCGGCTGGCAGCGCTGGCGGCGGCGCCACGGGTTGCCGGCGCAGGTCTTCGCCACGGTGTACGAGGGCTCCGGGCGTCCCAAACCTCAGTACGTCGACTGCACCAGTTACGTGTCGTTGCTGGTCCTCGAGGCGTCGATCAGCGCCGAGGACAGCCGGGTGGTGCTGCGGGAGATGCTGCCGTCGCCGGCGGACCTGGGCACCGGGCGGGTGACCGAGCTCGTCGTCGAGACCTACCCGTTGCCGTTGGAGGAGACTCATGACTGAACGCGATCAGCCGGGACAGTGGCTCGCGCTGCACATCTTCTATGCGTCGAACCCGCGGCCGATGGTGGCCGAGTGCATTCGACCGCTCCTCCAGCGGCTGACCGACGCCGACCTCGTCGGCCGCTATTTCTTCCTGAACTACTGGATGGAGGGGCCGCACGTCCGGCTGCGGCTCAAGCCGCGGTCGGCCTCCGACGAGTCCGCGGTCCGGGAGATGGCGGAATCGGCCATCGGCGAGTTCCTGGCTCGGCGCCCGGCGCTGTATGCGATGGACAGCGCGTATCGGGAAGACCTGCAGGTGATGCTGTTCCGGATGGAGTACCCGGACGGCGATCCGGACCACCTGATGGACGCCGATGGCACTCCGAAGATGCAGCCCAACAACACCTTCGACTACCGCCCGTACGAGCCGGAGTACGGCAAGTACGGCGGGCCGGCCGGCGTCGAGCTCGCGGAGTGGCACTTCCAGCACTCCACCGACCTGGTGATGGACCTCTTCGACCGGATGAACATGCACCACCGGCCGGTGGCGTTGGGGATAGCGGCCCAACTGATGGTGGTCATGACCAGCACGTTCCTTCCCTCGCGCGCCCGACTGCTCGACTTCCTCGACTCGTATCACCGGTTCACGCACCACTCCTTCGCCGCCACCGACTACGCCGACAACGTCGACTACGAGGGCATGTACGACCAGATGGCTCCGCAGCTGGCGCGCCGGTTCGAACCGATTCTCGATGCGCTGGAAGCCGGCCGGCCCGGCCGGTTGCCGCAGTTCCTGCATCACTGGGCGGATCACTCGGCCGACCTGCGATCCCGGGTCGTGGCCCTTGCCGAGGCCGGTGAGGTGGCCTTCGCCTATCCGGAGGGCTCGCCGCCGGAGACGGTCACCGATCCGGACCTGGCACTCTCGCGGCTGCTGTTGTCGTACGTGCACATGACCAACAACCGCATGTACATGACGTTGCGCGACGAGGCCTATCTCTCCTACCTGGTCGGTCGGTCGCTGCGGGCCGAGGCGGTGACGCCATGACCGCGGAGGTCGATCTCGACGCGTTCTTCGGTGCGCGTCCGCAGGTGCGGGAGGATCTGCTGATCTCGCCGGCGGTGATCCGCGGCCCCGACCGGATCCACCTGCTGAAGGTCCGGGGCGGGAAGGTGTTCGAGGTCTCGCCGAAGGAGCACTTCCTGATCAGCAGGCTGGACGGCCGGCGATCGCTCGCCGAGATCGGCCAGGAGTACGCCGACGAGTACCATCGGCGGCTCGGCACGTCGCACTGGTCACGGCTGCTGTGGCAGCTCGAACAGCGTGAGTTGCTGGCCGGGCCCGGCCGGGAGCGCCCGCCGGTTCCCCCGGGCCGCCTGCTGCGACGGGTGACGTCCGGCGCATCGTGGGTGTTCACCCGGCCGTCCGCCGTGGTGATCGTCGTCGGCCTGCTGGTCATGTACGCGGCCGTCGTGGCGCAGGCGACGTCGCTGTGGGGTGCGGCGCTGCCGGCGCTCGGCGACTGGCGATCCCTTGCGGGGCTGGTCGCGTTCATCTACGTCAGCGGCATGCTGCACGAGCTCGGCCACGCCGTCGCCGCGGTTCGGTTCGGTTGCTCCGACATCAGGATCAACCTGTTGATCCTGAGCTGCCGCGCGGAGGACTATCAGTTCCTCGAGTCTCGTCGCCAGCAGATCGTGATCGCCGCGGCCGGTGGCATCGTGAACAGCCTCATGGTCGTGCCGTTCGCGATCGCGTGGTTCAGCGGCTGGGCACCGAACGGGTTCGTCGCGGCCGTCGTCCTCGCCGGGTCCGTCCAAGCGCTGGTGAACTTCGTCCCGTTGTCGCCGCTGGACGGCTACAAGGTCGTCAGCCATCTGCTGGGTGCTGTGTCGCTGGCCCGGGAGAGCCGGCGTTTCCTCTGGTCGCGTGCTCGTCGATGGTTCGGGCGCGAGGTGCCGGAGTACGCGCCGCCGAGCCGGACCGCGCTGGCCGTCTACGGCATCGCCTGGCACCTCCTGGTGGGGTTCTCCGTCGTCGCCGGCATCGCCGTCGTCGGCGGTCTCCTGGACACCCTGATCGGTCCGGCCGGGTACGGCGTGGCGACAGCCGCCGTCGTCGTCGTTCTGTCCCTCTGGTTCGCCGCCCAGCGGGGACTCCCGCGTCGGATCGGCGCTCAACCCACGAGCGAAAGGGCACGTGATGCACGATCTCGTCATTGAAGTGGACCAGGTCTCGAAGTCCTACGGATCGGTCCGGGTGGTCGACGACGTCAGTCTCTCGGTGGTGCGCGGGGAGTTCATCGGACTGCTCGGGCCGAACGGCGCCGGAAAGACCACGCTGATCGAGATGATCGAAGGGCTGCGCGAGCCGGATTCCGGGACGGTGACCGTCCTCGGGCACCGACCTCATCCACGCGACTTGGACCTGCTGCCGCGCATCGGCGTGCAAACCCAGAAGTCCGCGTTCTTCGAACGTCTGACGGCGATCGAGCATCTGGAGACGGTCGCCGGGCTGTACGGGCGGTCGCCCGCCGACGCGCGGCGCTCGCTGGAACAGGTCGGTCTGGCCGACGCCGCGGACGTTCGCGTCACCAAAGTCTCCGGTGGGCAGCGGCAGCGTCTGGCGATCGCCGCGGCACTGGTGCACGAGCCGGACGTGATCTTCCTCGACGAGCCGACCGGTCCGCTGGACCCCCAGGCTCGGCGCGATCTGTGGTCCATGCTGCGCCGTCTCAAGGACGAGGGCCGCTCGATCGTCTTCACGACTCATCACCTCGACGAGGCCGAGGCGTTGTGCGACCGGGTGGCGATCCTGCACGCGGGGCGTATCGCCGCTCTGGACTCGCCGCGCACGCTGATCAGCGGTGCTGCCCTGGGATCGCAGATCCGGTTGCCGGCCGGCCGCATGACCGCCGCGGAAGCCGGTGCCCTGGACGGCGTCGACTCCGTGTCGGACGCCGGCGCGGACCTCGTCCTGCACACCCGGCACGTGGCCCGGGTGCTCGCGGCGCTGGGCCCGGACCTGGACGCCGTCACGACCAAGGGCGCCACTCTGGAAGACGTCTACCTCGAACTGATCGGAGCTCGGTCGTGACCGCATACCCGGCACTGGTGCGCAGTTCCTACAAGACGTACACCAGGGACCGGGTGACGGTGTTCTTCACCTTCGCGTTCCCGCTGATGTTCCTGGTGATCTTCGGGCTGATCTATGGCAATGACGAGGTCGCGGGCACCGGCAACAGCTACATCGACCTGATCGCTCCGGGCATCCTGGCGTGGGGGCTGGCTCATGCGGCGGCGTTCGGGGTGGCGTTCCCCGTCATGCAGTGGAGGCGCGACGATCTTCTTCGCATGATCCGGCTCACCCCCGCGCCGCTGTCGGAGGTGGTGCTCTCCCGCTTGACGATGGTGGTGGGCGTCGGCCTGGCGCAGGTGGTGTTGTTCGTCGGGGTGGCCATGCTGCCGCCGTTCGGCATGACCATCTCGAGCCGGTGGCCGCTGGCGATCCCGGTGCTCGTGCTCGGCATCGGCGCCTTCGTGGGGCTGGGCCTCATCATCGGGACGATCGGCAGATCGCCCGAGTCGGTCAGCGGCATCGGAACCTGCATCGTGGTCCCCATGGCGTTCCTGTCCGGAGCGCTCATACCGCTCGAACTGTTCCCCGACTGGCTGGCCGGGGTGTCCTACGCCATGCCGATGCGGTACATCCTCGACGGACTGGTGTACGCGCTGGCCGGGGCCGGTGAGGCCGGCGACTACTGGATCTCGCTGGGCGTTCTGGTGGTCCTGATGGCGCTGTTCAACGCCATCGGGATGCGCATCTTCCGCTGGAGTGACGACCAGTGAGCGTCACGACGGCTCCGGCCACCACTGCTGCCGGCGCACAGCCCCAACTGGGGATGGTCGAGGCGGCGCGCCGGCTCCAGGCGGAGCTCGACCGCCGGTGGTCGTCGTCGCTGCCGGGCCGGGCCCCGCTGGTGGCGGTGCTGGGCGCCGATGTCTTCGGTGCGGCGCCCGACCCGGACCGATCCTCGGCGACGGTGCACGTCGGGAGCAGCACGATCTATGTCGGTCCGTGGGGCAGCGGTGAGGGCTGCGGCCACTGCTTCGCCCTCCGGTGGCAGCGGCTACGCGGTCGCACCGAGCGCGACGCGGTGGAGACCGGGCGAGGCATGACCGCGGCAGGGGTCTGGCCGCAGGTGACCGGGTTCCTCGCCGACGCGGTGTGGCATGCGTTCCGGGCGGCGATGTCGCCGGCGTCGGAGCGGATCACGGGCCGGCTGCTGGACCCGGACAGCGCCGGGCTGCGACGGATGACATCGGTCGACGTGACATCGCTTCGGGTGCTGTCGGCCCCGCTACTGGCCGATCCGCGGTGCCCCAGCTGTGGTACCCGCGGTCCCGAGGTGTCCCGGACGTTCGAGGGATTCCAGTCCAGGCCGAAGCGGTCGCCGCACCAGTACCGGCTCAGTGATCCCCACGATCTCCCGCTACCGGCGGGCGGTCTTGCCAATCCGCTGTGCGGAACGATCGGGTCCGGCACCCTGACGTACCCCTGGCTGCCGACGACGGCGACCGTCACCGGCGCGATCTATGTGCGGGGCTATGCCGGGCTGCTCGACGTGGCATGGAGCGGGCATGCCAACAGATTCACCGACAGTCTGAGGCTGGCCTATCTGGAAGGACTCGAACGGTACGCCGGCACGCACAACCGACGCCCGGTGGAACCGGTGATCGCCAGCTATCGAGAGGTCGGCGAGGTCGCATTGGACCCGCTGCGGTGCGGCACCTACCCGGATCAGACGTTCGACACCGATCCACTCGTCGATCGATTCGACCCGGATCAGCCCATTCCGTGGATCTGGGGTCATCGGGTTCGCTCCGGCACCCCGATTCTGGTGCCGCAGCGCCTGGTGCACTACAGCTCTGAGATGAAGATGGGTGACAATTTCGTCCTCTCGTCGTCGAACGGATGCGCTGCGGGCAGTTCCTTGGAGGAAGCCGTCCTGTTCGGTCTCCTGGAACTGATCGAGCGCGATGCTTTCATCATGGCCTGGTACGGCCGAGAACGCCTGCGCCGCATCGATCTGCGGACCTGCCGCGATCCGGGCATCCGGTCGATGATCGAGCAGGGCGAGCTGGCCGGCTACGACGTGCTGGCGTTCGACAACCGCATCGATCTCAGCGTTCCGGTGGTCACCACACTTGCCCGGCGCCGCGACGGCGGTCCGGGGCTGTTGTCGTTCGCCGCCGGGGCGCACCTGGAGCCGGAGCAGGCGATTCGCGCCGCGCTGTCGGAGACGATGAGCTACATCCCGACGAAGTCGCGCACGACGCGCCGGCGCTGGGACGAACTGTCGGCCATGATGGACGACCACTGGCGGGTGCAGATGGTCCAGGACCATGCCGATCTGTTCGGGCATCCCGGGATGCTCGAACACGCGCAGGACTATCTCGACGACCGGCCGGTCGAGTCGGTGGCCGACCTGTACCCGGACCCGTGGCCGGCGGCTCACGATCTGCGCGACGATCTGGAACGGCTGCTGGACGAGCTGTACCGCCACGGGTTCGAGGTGATCGTGGTCGACCAGACGCCGCCGGACATGGTCGCGATGGGAGTGCGGGCCGTGTGCACGATCGTTCCGGGGCTGGTTCCGGTCGACTTCGGCTGGGGCCGCCAGCGGGCGCTCACGATGCCACGGCTGCTGGACCGTATCGCCGCGCGCGGCGGCGATGGGCCGCGGATGGTTCCGCATCCGTTTCCCTGAGAGTCGGACTCGGGTCGCCTACGCGAACGCCGGGGTACGCGTAGGTGACGTTCATAACCTCGGCTCTAGCGCAGGGTCAAGGGGTTGTGACAGGCTCTCTGAGGTGCACCCGCCGCAGTGGGTACCGTCGAACGCCGTTGGCACGCAGGTCCGGACCGAACGTCTCCTGATCAGGGCTCTGGTGTGTCTGCGGGCCACTCAGCTGGCCGTGCTGCTGCCCGTGCTCGCCGTCGGCGAGCTCGAGGGGTTCCTCGCCGCCGGCCATGCGTCGGTCGCCTATCTCATCGCCGTGACGTGGTCGGCGGTGCTGTACGCCGTGGCGCTGCGCCGCGACACCGTCACGCAGCCGTGGGTGCTCGGTGACGTCGCGCTCGCGGCGTGCTGGCTGGTGACTGTGCCCCGGATGTGCGACGGCGCCTGCACGTCGGGGCCGGACTGGGTCGTACCGTTCGCGATGGGATCGGGCGTCCTCGCCGCGGTGTTCTCGTCGGCCGGCGTGGCGTTCCACGGTCTGCTCGTGCTCGGCGGGTCGTACCTCGTCGGCATCTGGCCGCGGCTCGACCGGGCGCCGGACGCGCTCAGCTCGATCGCGGTGACCTGCTTCCTGGTGCTGGGCTTCGCGGTCCTGGCGCGGCTGATCGCCACCTGGCTGCGGGCGTCGGCACGCACCACCGACACAGCGACCGCCGAGGCGATCGAGGCACGTGCCAGGGAGGCCGCCGCGCAGGCCCGCATCGACGAGCGGTTCCGGCAGTACGACGGACTACACCAGACGGTGTTGAGCACCCTCACCACGATCGCCCGCGGTGGCCTGGACCATCGTGCCGCTGAGGTGCGGGAGCTGTGTGCCCGCGACGCGGACTTCCTCCGTGGTCTGGTGACCGGCACGGCGGGTGGCGGCTCCGGAGACTTCGCCGCCGACCTCGCCGGCGTGGTGCGCGACAAGCAGACGCTCGGGCTGCGGGTGAACTCCCGCTTCCACGACCTGCCCGCCGAGCTGCCGCCGAGGGTGGCCGCGGCGCTGCTCGGCGCCGCGCGGGAGGCGCTGAACAACGTGGTCAGACACGCCGGGACGGACGAGGCCTGGCTCTCGGTGGTCGGGGAGGGCGACGGAGTGCGCATCACCGTGGTGGACCGGGGCGTCGGCTTCGACCCAACGACGGCGACCGTCGGCTGCGGTCTCGTCCGGGAGCTGCGCGACGCGGTGACCGACGCGGGCGGCACGGCCGCCGTCAGCTCGAGTCCCGGCGAGAGCACGGTGGTGGAGGTGCTGTGGAAGCCGTGATCGACATCGCGGCCATCGACAACGACCAGATGCTGCTGGAGGGGATGACGACCTGGCTGTTCCGGGTCCCCGACATCAGGCTGGTCCGGACGGCGACGACGGTGGACGACTTCCTCGGCCGGCCGGCAACCGCGCGGATCGTGCTGCTGGACCTGAACCTGGAGGACTTCAGCGATCCGGTGCAGAACGTATCCGCCCTGGTGGCGGCGGGGTGCACCGTCATCGTCGTCACGGTGGTGCCCGACCCGTCGCACATCCTGACCACGACCGAGGCTGGTGCTGTCGCCTACGTGCAGAAGTCGGCCAACCTGACCGCGCTGGCCGAGGTCGTGCGGGCGGTCGCACGCGGCGAGTCCCCGCTCACGGCGGATCACGCCTTCTGGCTCGGCCGGGACGACCGGCCGGGCCGCCCTCGGCTGACGCCGCGCGAACGCGAGGTGCTGGTCGCCTACGGTCGCGGGATGACGCTGGACGCGGTCGGCCGGTTGCTCGGCATCGCGGCGGGAACCGTCCGCACCCACCTGGAGCGCGTCAAGCGCAAGTACTCGACCGTCGGGCGCCCGATCCGCCACCGCGGGCAGTACGGCGAGCGGGTGCGGGAGGACGGGCTCGGCAGATAGCGACCGCCCGACCGCGCCGCGCCGGTCGTCAGCTGGGCCTTCCAGGCCACTCGCCCGGGCCCACGCACACGCGCGCCTGGCCGACGGCGAGGTGTCGTGGGCGCAGTAGGGTTCGAACCTACGACCCCTGGTTTGTAAGACCAGTGCTCTACCGCTGAGCTATGCGCCCCGTCGTCGTGCGAAGGGTCAGGGTATCGGGAGAACCGCGGGACGCCGAAATCGGTGTCAGGCGGCGCCTTCGGGTGGCGCCTTCTGTGGTTCGGACGCGGCGAGGGCGTCGGCGATGGCCGACTGCGTGGGTCTGGCCGGCGCCCGGCCGAGGACGCGGTCGATGGCGCTGGCGACGTCGGCGGAGAGGTCGCGGCTGTCGGTGCGGCGGTGCCGGCCGGGGCCGGGCATGCGGATGGCGAAGCCGCGGTCCATGGTGGTTTCGACGGCGAGGAACTCGGCCGTGGCCGACGCCTCGCAGGAGCGGCACACGGTGTGGCCGAGCCGGCGCACGAGCGTGGTGGCGCCGCAGACCGAGCAGTGGTCGAGGTCGGTCGACCAGCCCTTGTTCTGCTGGCAGTCGGGGCAGATCAGCACCTGCTCATCGGCCCGGACGCCGCGCACCCACAGGTTCGTCCCCCGGGCAGGGTCGGACTGACGGGCGCCACAGCGGTAGCACGGCACGAGCGAGCTCCCTTCCTGCTGTCGTTCTGGACCGCGGACGTCGGAGGCGCCCGGACCGTCAGGCCGCGCCGAGCGAACCCAGCACGCGCCGGTAGTCGTCGACGTCCCGGGCATCGGGAAGCGAATTGACGACGTCCCAGCGGACGGTCCCCCTGCGTCCACTACGAAGGTACCCCGAACCGCGCAGCCGCGGTCGTGATCGAGGACACCGTACGCCGCGGCAACCGCCCCATGTGGCCAGAAGTCGGACAACAGCGGGAAATCCAGCCCGGCGCCGTCGGCGAAGACCCGCAGCGCGAACATCGAGTCGCACGAGACGGCGACGACGTGCGCGGTGTCGCCGACGGCGGGGATCAGGGAGTCGCGGATGGCGGCCAGCTCGCCCGTGCACACGTCGGTGAACGCGAACGGGAAGAACGCCAGCACGACCGGCCGGCCGCGCAGCGAGGAGAGCCGGACTGCCGAACCGTGCTGGTCCGGCAGTTCGAAGTCCGGTGCCGGGGCACCGACCAGGCTCACTTGCGGGCCGACCCCTTGGGAGCGACCAGTTTGGTGCCGGACCAGTCATCGGCCGCCGACACGGTGGACGTGGTGGACAGGCCGGCGGTCAGCGCGGCGTCGGCGATGTCGCTGGCCTCGACGGAGCCGTCGCGGCCCACTTTCGGGGTCAGCAGCCACACCACGCCGCCGGGCGCGAGGTCGGTGGTCGCGCCGATGAGGGCGTCGGTGAGATCACCGTCGTCCTCGCGCCACCACTGCAGCACCACGTCGGCGACCTCGCCGGACTCGCCGTCGAGCAGCTCGGTGCCGGTGACTTCCTCGATGTCGATGCGCAGATCGTCATCGCAGTCGTCGTCCCAGCCGAGCTCCAGGACCACCTGGTTGGGACGGAAGCCGAGCTTGGCGGCCGGCCCGTCGTTCTGTTCCGAGTGGCCCGCGATCTGGCCCACCGATCGTCCTCCTCGCAGTCGTCGCGGCCCGCCCCCTGCGTTCCGCGTTTGCTGTAGTCCACCCAAGGACGCGCCGTCGCGCAAGTGAACCCGCCAGACCAAGCCTGACACGCTTGCCCGAACGGGCCTATGGTGCCCCTGCTCAGCGCGCTTGGAAAGACGTCCGCGCATGCGAATGTGACGTACGGCCGCCGAGCGAGCAGGATAGGAACCAGTGACCATCACGAAGGGACAGTCGTGGCTGCCGACCGCTCGCCGATCATCATCAACGGCCTTCCGAGCCAGCTCCCCGACATCGACGCCGACGAGACCCGGGAGTGGCTGGAGTCGTTCGACGCCGCCATCGACCAGCGCGGACGCAATCGCGCGCGCTACCTGATGCTGGCGCTGCTGCAGCGCGCGCAGGAGCGGCAGGTCGGCGTCCCGAGCCTGCGCAACACCGACTACATCAACACCATCCCACCCGAGGCGGAGCCCTGGTTCCCGGGCGACGAGTTCGTCGAACGCCGCATCCGGGCCTATATCCGGTGGAACGCGGCCATGATGGTGCAGCGCGCCCAGCGGCCGGGCGTGGGCGTCGGCGGGCACATCTCGACGTACGCGTCGTCGGCGGCGCTGTACGAGGTCGGGTTCAACCACTTCTTCCGCGGCAAGGACCACGCCGGCGGCGGCGACCAGATCTACTTCCAGGGCCACGCCTCCCCCGGCATGTACGCCCGCGCCTTCCTCGAGGGCCGGCTGTCGGAGAGCCAGCTCGACGGCTTCCGGCAGGAGCTGTCGCACGCGGGCCTCGGCGGCGGGCTGCCGTCGTACCCGCACCCGCGGCTGATGCCGCAGTTCTGGGAGTTCCCGACGGTGTCCATGGGCCTGGGCCCGCTGAACGCCATCTACCAGGCCCGGTTCAACCGCTACCTGCACCATCGCGGCGTCAAGGACACCAGCCAGCAGCACGTGTGGGCGTTCCTGGGCGACGGCGAGATGGACGAGCCCGAGACCATCGGCGCCATCGGCGTGGCCGCCCGTGAAGAGCTCGACAACCTCACGTTCGTCGTCAACTGCAACCTGCAGCGCCTCGACGGCCCGGTGCGCGGCAACGGCAAGATCATCCAGGAGATGGAGGCGCTGTTCCGCGGCGCCGGCTGGAACGTCATCAAGGTCATCTGGGGCCGCGAGTGGGACCCGCTGCTGGCCGCCGACACCGACGGCGCGCTGGTCAACCTCATGAACGTCACGCCCGACGGCGACTACCAGACGTACAAGGCCGAGTCCGGCGCGTACGTCCGCGAGCACTTCTTCGGCCGCGACCCCCGCACCCGCAAGATGGTCGAGGACATGTCCGACGACGAGATCTGGGGGCTCAAGCGCGGCGGGCACGACTACCGCAAGCTGTACGCGGCGTACAAGGCGGCCACCGAGCACACCGGCCAGCCGACCGTCATCCTCGCCAAGACCATCAAGGGCTGGACGCTGGGCTCGCACTTCGAGGCCCGCAACGCCACCCACCAGATGAAGAAGCTGACCGGCGACGACCTCAAGCTGTTCCGCGACCGCCTCTTCATGGAGATCCCCGACTCCGCGCTCGAGGACGTCTACCACCCGCCGTACTTCCACCCGGGCCAGGACTCCGACGAGCACGCCTACATGATGGAGCGGCGGCAGAAGCTGGGCGGTTTCCTGCCCGACCGCCGCACTGCGGCGAAGCCGCTGGTGCTGCCCGGCGACAAGGTCTACGAGGTCGCCAGGCGGGGCTCCGGCAAGCAGGCGGTGGCCACCACCATGGCGCTGGTACGCCTGGTGAAGGACCTGCTGAAGGACCCCGAGATCGGCAAGCGGCTGGTGCCCGTCATCCCCGACGAAGCGCGCACCTTCGGCATGGACTCCCTGTTCCCGACGCTGAAGATCTACTCGCCGCACGGGCAGAACTACACGCCCGTCGACCGCGAGCTGTTCCTGTCCTACAAGGAGGCCAAGGACGGGCAGATCCTGCACGAGGGCATCAACGAGGCCGGCTCGGTGGCGTCGTGGACGGCGGCGGCCACGTCGTACGCCACCCACGGCGAGCCGATGATCCCGCTGTACATCTTCTACTCGATGTTCGGCTTCCAGCGCACCGGCGACGGCTTCTGGGCCGCGGCCGACCAGCTGGCCCGCGGCTTCGTCCTCGGCGCCACCGCGGGGCGCACCACGCTCAACGGCGAGGGCCTGCAGCACGAGGACGGCCACTCGGTGCTGCTCGCGTCGACGAACCCGGCGGTCGTGCACTACGACCCGGCGTTCGCGTTCGAGATCGGGCACATCATCAAGGACGGCCTGCGCCGCATGTACGGCGAGCAGTCCGAGAACGTCTACTACTACCTGACGATCTACAACGAGCCGTACGTGCAGCCGGCCGAGCCCGAGAACCTCGACGTCGAGGGCCTGCTCAAGGGCATGTACCTCTACCACCCCATGCAGACGGCGCCCGGCGACGACGTCCCGCACGCGCAGATCCTCGCGTCCGGCGTCGGCATGAACTGGGCGCTCGAGGCGCAGCAGCGGCTGGCCGAGGAGTGGCAGGTCGCGGCCGACGTCTGGTCCGTCACGTCGTGGAATGAGCTCCGCCGCGACGCCCTCGACGCCGACGAGTGGAACCTCATGCACCCCGGCGAGGAGCCCCGCGTCCCGTACGTCACGGCGCGCCTGCGCGAGGCCCGCGGCCCCGTCGTCGGCGTCAGCGACTACCTGCGCGCGGTGCAGGACCAGATCGCGCCGTACGTGCCGTCCGACTATTCGTCGCTGGGCACCGACGGCTTCGGCCTGTCCGACACCCGCGCGGCACTGCGCCGCCACTTCAAGGTCGACGCCCAGTCCATCGTCGTCAGCGTGCTGACGCTGCTGGCGCGGCGCGGCGAGATCCCCTGGGAGACCGTCAAGCAGGCGCACGACCGCTACAAGCTCGACGACGTCAAGGCCACCACCGCCCAGGAGGCGGGCGGCGAGTCCTAGAGCGGCAGCCGGTCGCCGTCCAGGTGCTCACCCGGGCACCCGCGCCGAGCTGACGGAGGGTGCCGCGGCCCGGGCACGCCGCAGCCAGAGCGCGGCGATCATGGCGGCCAGGGCGAGCAGGGCCAGGACGAGGAACGTGTCGGAGTAGGCGGCCGCCGGGCCGGTGTGGAGCGGGTTGAGACGGCCGGTGCCCTCGCGGGCGGACAGCACGACGCCGAAGACGGCGGGGCCGGCGCCGGCGCCGAGGAACTGGGCGCCCTGGAAGACGCCGACCCCGGCGCCGGCCTGCTCCGGCGGCAGCAGACTGCCGATCGCGGTGGTCGTCAGCGTGACGACGACCGCGAACCCCGCACCCAGCACGGCGACCGCCACCCCGGCCAGCCAGGGGGCGGCTCCGGCGGCGACGGTGGACAGGAACAGCATCGCCGCGGCGACGAGGACCAGCCCGGCCAGCGCGAGGGTGCCCTCGTTGGCGCCGCGGGCGCCGAGGCGACCGGCCACCAGCGCCGCGACGGCGAGGGCGAGGCCGCCGGGGATCATCACCAGCGCACCCTCGCCCGGGGTGAGGCCGCCGACCTCGATCACCATGAGCGGCACGAGCACCAGGGCGGCGAGGTTGACCGCCATGGCCAGGAAGATCACCGTCACCGCGGCGAGGTAGCCGCGGTGCGCGAACAGCGACGGCGGCACGAACGGCTCGGCCGCGGTGCGGGTCCGCCAGACGAACAGCGCCGCCAGCAGCGCACCGGCCAGCAGTGCTCCCCAGGACGAGGGCGCGGCGAACCCGTCGGCGCCGTCGGCCCGGGTGGTGCCGAACAGCAGCAGGCCGGCCCCGGCGCCGAGCAGCATGCCGCCCGGCACGTCGAGGCGGCTGGTGTCGCCGGGCCGCGTGTCGGCGACGACGCGGCGGACCGCCGGGATCAGCGCGATCGACGCGGCCGCGAGCAACCAGAACAGCGCGCGCCAGCCCCAGGACTGGCCGATGCCGCCGCCGATGGCCGGGCCCAGCGCCGTGCCCAGGCCGGCCGCCCCGCCGATGATGCCCACGCCCATCGCGGCCCGGTCCGGCGGCAGCAGCCGGGTGGCGGCCACGATCACCAGCACCGGGAGCGCGGCCCCGCCGGCGCCTGCGACGACCCGCCCCGGCCACGATCGCGACCAGGCCGGTCGCCACCGCGCTGATGAGGTTCCCGGCGCCGAACACGGCCAGCGCGACGACGAACAGCCGGCGCAGGCCGAACCGGTCGGCCATCCGGCCGTAGATCGGGATGCCGACGGCGCAGGCGAGCAGGAACCCGGTCACCACCCAGGCCGTCTGCGGCGTCGACGCACCGAACTCGTCGCCGATGCGCGGCAGGACCAGCGAGACCATGTCGGCGGCGACGGGGATCAGCAGCATCGCCGGGACGAGCACGAGCAGCAGGCGGGCCGGCGACACGTCACCGCCCGCCGGGTGCGTGGGTGTGGTCACGAGCACTCCTCTCAACTGTCATCATGACGATTACAGTTATGGGCAGGCGAAAGCCGCGGCGGGGCCGCCGGGGGTTCAGGCGCTGACGGCGTCGCGGCGCATGATCTGGCGGTGCAGGTCGGCGATCGTCGTCCGGGCCAGGCGGTCCTCCATCGCACGCTGCGCGGCCGCGAACTCCTCCTCCAGCAGCGCCTGCATGTGGCGCCCGATCGCGCAGCTCCGGCTGGGCGGATGCGCGTGGGTCGGCAGCACCGCGGCGCCGTCCTCGACGGCGGTGTAGGCGTCGAGCAGCGTGATCTCCGCGGCCGGCCGGGACAGCCGCCAGCCGCCGCCACTGCCCTCGGCGGCGGCGACCAGGCCCTTGGCCTGGAGCATGCCCAGGATCCGGCGGACCAGGACCGGGTTGCTCTCCAGGCTGTCGGCGATCTTCGCCGACGGCTGCCAGCCCTCGCCGTCCCACCGGGCCAGGAACGTGAGGGCGTGCGCCGCCACCGCGGTGCGTGTACTGACGGCCATGAAACTGAAACTATCACGGTTTCAGTTGGACGCGTGCATCTCCCAGACGAGCAGCTCGGCGGCGCCGCGGGCGGTCACCGTCCGGCCGCCCTCGTCGGTGAACCGGACGGCGTCGCCCTCGTCCAGGCGCCCCGCGGTCTCGACGTCGGCGGCGCCGCGGGTGACGTAGACGTGCACGAACGGCGCCGACGGCAGCGTCACCGCGTCGCCGGGGCGTAGCCGCGCGACGTGCAGGGCGGCGGCCGGCTGCCCGAGGCCGACGGCGACGTCGCCGGCGTGCCGTCGCAGCCCGCTGACCACCGGCACCAGCCCGCCGCCGGCGAGGTCCGCCGTCACGTCGGCCTGCCCGTACGACGGGTCGGCGCCCGGCGCGCCCGGCGGCACCCACATCTGCACGAACCGCGCGCCCGCGCCGGTGGCCAGCTCGGAGTGGCGGACGCCGCGGCCGGCGCTCATCCGCTGCACGACGCCCGGCAGCAGCGAGCCGCCGTGCCCCGCGGTGTCCTCGTGCGCCAGCGCGCCCGACAGCACCCACGTGACGATCTCGACGTCGCGGTGCGGGTGCACCGGGTACCCGCCGTGCGGCCGCGCGACGTCGTCGTTGGCCACCACGAGCAGGCCGAAGCCGACGTTGCCCGGGTCGTAGTGCGGCCCGAACGAGAACGAGTGCCGCGACACCACGCCGTCGCCGGGTGTGACGAACCGGTCGCCGGCCCGCCGGACCTCGGCGCTCACAGCCCGGTGCGCGCGCCCGCCGACTCCATGCGGGCCAGCCACTCCCGCATGCGGGCCGCCGTCGGCGCCGTCAGCAGCAGCCCGGCGACGCTGAACAGGGCGCCGATGGCGACCGGCAGCCACACCCCGCGGGCGAAGGAGTTGACCAGACCGATCAGCGTCGGCAGCTCGGCGAAGACCAGGCTGATGAAGGCCGCGCTGCGCAGCTGGCCGGACGCCTTCACCTCGTCGGGCTCGGCGCCGATCGGCCACGGCCGGACGACGCGGTGCGGGATGAGGAACGCGGCGGCCAGGAAGACCACGCTCACCACGATCTGGCCGAACGCGTCGATGCCCGTGCCCGGCTCGTCGCCGACGGTGAAGATCGCCACCATCGCGATGGCCACGACGCCGCCCAGCATGGCGAAACTCACCAACCGCAGCGCGCGGCCCAGAACGTCGGTGGGTGCGCCCTCGCCGGGCGATGTGGGGGTCGACATGGCCCGCAGCCTAGTGCCCGGCCGGATCCGGTCCCGACGCCGGACGGCCACGATTGTGCGGTCACCACAACGGCAGCGGCCCTGGTCCACCGCCGTGTGGCCCCGGCCGCGTACGCTGCCGAGCATGCGGTCCACCTCCGACGCCGAGCTGCCCGGCGCCCACGGCACCAGCCGGCACGAGCGCTCCGTGCACCTCCTGGAGCGCGCGACCGGACGGCTCGCCACGGCGGCGATCGCCCGCATGGAAGACACCCTCAGCTGGTACCGCGCGATGCCCGCGGAGCAGCGGTCCTGGGTGGGCCTGGTGATCCAGGCCGGCATCGCCGCGTTCGTCGACTGGTACCGCAACGCCGACGAGTCGCGTCCCACCCCGACGGCGGACGTGTTCGGCACCGCGCCGCGCGACCTCATCCGCTCGATCAGCCTGCAGCAGACCGTCGAGGTCGTCCGGGTCGCGATAGAGGTCGTCGAGGACAACGTCGAGGACGTCGTCGGACCCGACGACGTGCGCGACGTCCGCGAGGGCGTGCTGCGGTACTCCCGCGAGGTCGCGTTCTCCGCCGCGCACGTCTACGCCCGCTACGCCGAGGCGCGCGGCTCTTGGGACGCCCGGCTGGAGGCGACGGTCGTCGACTCGCTGCTGCGCGGCGAGGTCGACGAGGACGTGCGGTCGCGGGCGTCCGCGCTGGGCTGGACCGCCGCCAGCGGCGTCGTCGTCATCATCGGCCGGCCGCGGCCCGACGACGGCACGTCGGCCGACGAGATCCGCCGCTCGGCCCGTCACGCCGGGTACGACGTGCTCACCGGCGGGCAGGGCGACCGCCTGGTCGCGGTGCTCGGCCGGGTCGAGGACCCGATGCAGGCGGCCACGGCCATCGTCACGCACTTCGGCCCCGGCCCGGTGGTCGTCGGGCCGCTGGTGCCCGACCTCGTCTCGGCGGCGACGTCGGCCCGGCCCGCCGTGACGGGGCTGCTGGCGGCGGCCGGATGGCCCGACGCGCCCCGTCCAGTCTCGGCCGGTGCGCTGCTGCCCGAGCGGGCCCTCGCCGGCGACCAGGACGCGCTGAACGACCTCGTCGCCGAGCTCTACGTGCCCATCGCCGAGGCCGGCCCGGTCATCCTCGAGACCCTGGCCGCATACCTCGAGACCGGCGCATCCGTCGAGGCCGCGGCGCGGCTGCTGTTCGTCCACCCGAACACCGTCCGGTACCGGCTGCGGCGGGTCACCGACGTCGTCGGGCTGACCCCCACCGACCCCCGCGACTCCTACACGCTGCGCCTCGCGCTGTCGCTCGGCCGGATGAATCCGCCGGTCATCGAGTGAGGGTTGTGGGAAACCCCCAAACTTAGTGGGACGACCTTGTGACAGCGGCCGACCCCTTCTACGCCCGGGTAGCCGCGAGGCTAAAGGGGTGCTTGTGATCGTCGCCCCCGGTCAGGGGTCCCAGACGCCCGGGTTCCTCACGCCGTGGCTGGAGGACCCGTCGTTCGCCGCCCGTATCGACTGGCTGTCCGCCGTCGCCGGGCTGGACCTCGCCCACTACGGCACCGAGGCCGACGCCGACACCATCCGCGACACCGCCATCGCCCAGCCGCTGCTGGTGGCGTCGGGTCTGGTCGCGGCGCTCGCGCTGTTCCCGCACCCGGCCGACGGCTTCGCGGCGGTGGGCGCGGCGGCCGGGCACAGTGTCGGCGAGATCACCGCGGCCGCCGCCGTCCGCGTCATCACCGCCGAGCAGGCCATGGTGTTCGTCCGCGAGCGCGGGCGGGGCATGGCCGAGGCGGCCGCGAAGGAGTCCACCGGCATGACGGCCGTCCTCGGCGGCGACCCCGACGACGTCCTCGCGACGCTGCAGCGGCACGGCCTCACCCCCGCCAACGTCAACGGCGCCGGCCAGGTCGTCGCCGCCGGCACCGCCGCCCAGCTCGAGGCGCTGGCCGGCGACCCGCCGCAGGGCGCCCGGCTGCGCGCGCTGTCGGTCGCCGGTGCGTTCCACACCACGCACATGGCGTCGGCGGTGAAGCGGCTGCGGCACTACGCGCAGTCGATCAGCACCCACGACCCCCGCACGCTGCTGCTGTCCAACCGCGACGGCCAGGTCGTCCACGACGGCCGCCAGGTGCTCGACCGCCTGGTCGACCAGGTGTCCAACCCGGTCCGCTGGGACCTCTGCATGCAGGCCATGGCCGACCTCGGCGTCACCGGCGTGCTGGAGATGCCGCCGGCCGGCACGCTGACCGGCCTGGCCAGGCGCGCGCTGCCCGGCGTCGAGACGTTCGCGCTGAAGACGCCCGACCAGCTCGACGCCGCCCGCGCGTTCGTCGAGCAGCACGGCGGCCAGCCCAGCCCGCTGGCCACCAACCCGACGTGGCGCCTCGTCGTCGCGCCGGTCAAGGGCACGTTCGCCGCCGCCGGCGCCAAGACCGGCGACCACCTGGCCGCCGGCGACACCGTCGGCACCGTCAGCTCGCTGCGCGACGCCGTCGAGGTCACGGCCGGGCACGGCGGCACCATCATCGAATGGCTGGTCGAGGACGGCGATCCGGTCGCCCCCGGCCAGCCCCTGGTCCGGCTGCACCCCGAGGCGGTGGCGTGAACATGAGCGCACTCACGATCCAGGCCGAGCGGCAGCCGCGTGCGTCGCGCATCCTCGGCATCGGCGGCTACCGGCCCACCCGGGTCGTCACCAACGCCGAGATCGTCGAGCAGATCGACTCCTCCGACGAGTGGATCCGCACCCGCTCCGGCATCGAGAGCCGCCGCTGGGCCGGTGAAGACGAGACCGTCATCTCGATGAGCCTCGCCGCCGCCCGGAAGGCGCTGGCCGACGCCGGCATCCAGCCCGAGCAGGTCGACTGCGTCATCGTCTCCACCGTCACGCACCTCTTCCAGACCCCGTCGGCCGCCGCCCAGATCGCCTACGAGCTGGGCACCAACCGGGCCGCCGCGTTCGACGTCTCCGCCGCGTGCGCCGGGTTCTGCTACGGGCTGTCGCTGGCGTCCGACATGGTGCGCGTCGGCACCGCCGGCCACGTCGTCGTCATCGGCGTCGAGCGGCTGTCCGACCTCACCGACCGCACCGACCGGGGCACGGCGTTCCTGTTCGCCGACGGCGCCGGAGCCGCGGTCGTCGGACCGGCCGCCGGCGCAGCCGAGGCCGGCATCGGCCCCGTCGTGTGGGGCTCCGACGGCCAGCACCTCGACCACATCAGGCAGAAGGAGAACTGGCGCGACGCCCTGTTCAGCGAGACCGGGCCGGAGATGCCGCACCTGGTCATGCAGGGCAACCCGGTGTTCCGGTGGGCGTCGTACGAGATGGCGAAGGTGGCCCAGGAGGCGCTCGACGCCGCCGGCGTCACCGTCGACGACCTCGACGTGTTCGTGCCGCACCAGGCCAACATGCGCATCACCGACGCGATGGCGCGCCAGCTCAAGCTGCCCGAGAAGGTCGCCATCGCGCGCGACATCGCCACCCAGGGCAACACGTCGGCGGCCTCGATCCCGCTGGCCATCGAGCGCATGCTCGAGAACGGCGAGGCCCAGAGCGGCGACGTCGCCCTCATCATCGGCTTCGGCGCGGGGCTGGTTTACGCCGGTCAGGTGATCCGTATCCCCTGACGTCACGCCGCGTGCCCGCCCGACGGCGTGCGGGCACCTACCATCGTCACCGACCACGAATCGGTCACGAGGCATCACCCACACCAACGAGGAGAACGACAGACATGGCCACCACCGAGGAGATCCGCGAGGGTCTTGCCGAGATCGTCAACGAGATCACCGGCGTTCCCGCCGAGGACGTGCAGCTCGAGAAGTCCTTCACCGACGACCTCGACATCGACTCGCTGTCGATGGTCGAGGTGGTCGTCGCGGCCGAAGAGAAGTTCAACGTGAAGATCCCCGACGAAGAGGTCAAGAACCTGGCCACCGTCGGCGACGCCGTCACGTTCATCGAGAAGGCAGGGTCGTAAGCAGATGTCGCAATCCCAGGCACGAGTCGTCGTCACCGGGCTCGGCGCCACCACGCCCGTCGGGGGCGACGTAGCGTCGACCTGGGAGTCCCTGCTCGCCGGTCGATCCGGCGTACGCAAGCTGACCCAGGAGTGGGTCGCCGACCTGCCGGTGCAGATCGGTGCGCCGGTCGCCGTCGACCCCTCCGAGGTCCTCCCCCGCGTCGAGGCCCGGCGGCTGGACCGCTCGGCCCAGTTCGCCATCATCTGCGCCCGCCAGGCGTGGGCCGACGCCGGATTCTCCGGCAAGGCCAGCGAGGCGGGACTCGACCCCGACCGCGTCGGCGTCGTCTGCGCCTCCGGCATCGGCGGGCTCACGACGCTGCTGTCCAACTACGACCAGCTGCTCGCGTCCGGCCCGCGCCGGGTGTCGCCGCTGGCCATCCCCATGCTGATGCCGAACAGCCCGTCCGCGAACGTCAGCATCGAGCTGCAGGCGCAGGCCGGCGCGCACACGCCCGTCAGCGCGTGCTCGTCCGGCGCCGAGGCGCTCGCTTACGCCGTCGACATGATCCGGCTGGGCCGGGCCGACGTCGTGGTCGCCGGCGGCACCGAGGCGGTCATCTCGCCGCTGCCCATCGCCGCGTTCGCGAACATGATGGCGCTGTCCAAGCGCAGCGACGACCCCACGGCCGTCAGCCGCCCGTTCGACAAGAACCGCGACGGCTTCGTCCTCGGCGAGGGCGGCGCGCTGATGGTGCTGGAGTCGGCCGAGCACGCCGCGGCCCGCGGCGCCCGCGTCTACGCCGAGATCGCCGGCTCCGGCATGAGCGCCGATGCCCACCACATCGCCCAGCCCGAGCCGACCGGCCGCGGCGTCATCACGGCCATCCGCAAGGCGCTGACCGACTCCGGCCTGTCGCCCGACGACATCGCGCACGTGAACTGCCACGCCACGTCCACCCCGACCGGCGACGCCGCCGAGTCGGTGGCGCTGAACGCCGTCTTCGGCGACCGCACGTCGTCGATCCCGGTCACCGCGCCGAAGTCGATGATCGGGCACCTGCTCGGCGGCGCCGGCGCCGTCGAGTCGCTGGCCACGGTGCTCACGCTGCACCACGGCCTGGTGCCGCCCACGGCGAACGTCGACGACGTCGACGACGACATCAACCTCGACATCGTCCGCACCACCCCGCGAAAGCTCGACGACGGTCCGCTGGCCGCGCTGAACGACTCGTTCGGGTTCGGCGGGCACAACGTCGTCCTGGCCTTCAGGAGGACCTGATGACGGCTCTGGCGGATCGTTCGGCATCGTCCAGCTCCGCCGCCGCGACGGCCAAGCCGCCGCGGGACGAGGACCCGCGGCACCCGAAGCACCGGCTCGGGGCGCTGTTCGACGAGGGTTCGCTGGAGCTGATCAGCGCCGACGACCTCAGCGGCATGCTCGCCGCCGTCGGCACGGTGCACGGCGCCCCGGTCGTCGCGTTCTGCTCCGACGCCACGGTCATGGGCGGCGCGATGGGCGCCGACGGCTGCCGGGTCGTCGTCGACGCGTACGAGCGGGCATTGGCCGACGGCGTCCCGATCATCGGGCTGTGGCACTCCGGCGGCGCCCGGCTGCCCGAGGGCGTGCTCTCCCTGCACGCCGTCGGGCAGATCTTCGCCGTCATGACCCGCGCGTCGGGGGTCGTACCCCAGCTGTCCGTCGTGCTCGGTCCCGCCGCCGGCGGCGGCGCGTACGGGCCGGCGCTCACCGACGTCGTCATCATGGGGCCCGAGGGCCGGGTCTTCGTGACCGGCCCCGAGGTGGTCCGCTCGGTCACCGGCGAGGACGTCGACATGCTGCGCCTCGGCGGGCCCGAGCCGCACGGCCGCCGCTCCGGCGTCGTCCACGTCGTCACCAGCACCGAGCGCGAGGCGCTGGACCGCGCGCGTGACCTCGCCGCGCTGCTCGGCGCACAGGGGTCGCTGGAGGTTTCCTCCGTCGCCGACCGCGACCTCGGCGTGCACTTCCCTGAGTCGGCGAAGCGCGCCTACGACGTCCACCCGATCGTCGCCGACGTCCTCGACGACGACACCGGCATCGAGCTGCACCCGCGGTGGGCGCCGAACATCACCACCACCCTGGGCCGCTTCGGCGGCCGCACCGTCGGCGTCATCGCGAACAACCCGCTGCGCCTCGGCGGCTGCCTCGACTCCACGTCCGCCGAGAAGGCCGCCCGGTTCGTCCGCATGTGCGACGCCTTCGGCGTGCCCCTCCTCGTGATCGTCGACGTCCCCGGCTACCTCCCCGGCGTCGGCCAGGAGTGGGACGGCGTCGTCCGGCGGGGCGCGAAGCTGCTGCACGCGTTCGCCGAGGCGACCGTGCCGCGGGTGACGCTGGTGACCCGCAAGGTCTACGGCGGCGCGTACATCGCGATGAACTCACGTGCCCTCGGCGCCACGCGCGTCTTCGCCTGGCCGACCGCCGAGGTCGCCGTCATGGGCGCCGTCGCCGCCGTCCGCGTCCTGCACCGGCGCAAGCTGGCCGAGGTCGAGCCCGAGGTGCGGCCGCGGGTCGAGGCGGAGCTGGCCGAGGAGCACGCCCGCATCGCCGGCGGCCTCGACCGCGCCCAGGAGCTCGGGGTCATCGACGAGATCGTCACGCCCGAGCAGACCCGCTCCGCGCTCGCCCGCGCCATCGCCGACGCACCCGAGCGGCGCGGCGCGCACGGCAACATTCCCCTCTGATCACCCCAACCCTCCCGCCTCGCCAGGGCCGTCTGGCGGGGCGGGAGTTCGCGTGGTTGCACCCCGCACGACGGAGCGCCCCGGACCGCGTTCGGTCCGGGGCGCTACTACGTGGTGAGGCCGCTGTATTTCCCGGTCACCGGGCCGGGGACAACCACCGATGCCGGAGCGGCCACGTCTTGAGGTGTGTTACTTGACCGTGACCATACCGAGGAGACGGCGTCTTGTGAAGGCCCTGCCGGGGATCAATTTCGCCCCGCCCGCTGGCCTGCTCAGACGACCTGGTGCAGCCACCGCACCGGCGCCCCGTCGCCCGCGTACCGGAACGGTTCGAGCTCCTCGTCCCAGGGCGCGCCGAGCAGCCGGCGCAGCTCCTCCTCGAGGTCGACCTCGCCCATGGCCGCCTTCACGACGGCGGCCTTGATGCGGTCCTCGGGGATCATGATGTCGCCGTGGACGCCGGTCACCGCGTGGAAGACGCCGAGCTCCGGGGTGTAGGAGTAGCGGGCGCCCTCGCAGCCCGGACTGGGCTCCTCGGTCACCTCGAAGCGCAGGTGCATCCACCCGCGCAGCGCAGACGCGATCTTGGCGCCGGTGCCCGATGCACCCTGCCAGGACAGCTCGGCACGGTACATCCCAGGGGCGGCCGGCTGGACGCTCCAGTCCAGCTTCACGCGCACGCCAAGAGCGCCGGCCACTGCCCACTCAATGTGTGGGCACAAGGCCGACGTAGCGGCGTGGATGTACAGAACGCCACGTGTCGTCACCGGATCCTCCTGCGGTTCGAGGGACGCCTTCCCCTGCGACCTCGTTCCGCCCAGGTGAACCTGCGACGGCTCCATTGTGCACGACGATCCTTCCCGCCGCCACGTTCCCCGCGCCTCTCCCCCCGGCGTGTCCTGGCGTGTCCCGGCGTGTCCCGGCGCGCCCCGACCGATCCAGGCCGGCGCGGGCCTGGTGCGTCCCGACGAGCTTCGGCGTTTCCCGACCGGACCGGGCTAGCCTCGACGAGTCTGAGCGCTTCCCGATGGACCCCGGCCGCCTCGATCGCCGCGGCCGGCGGCCCTGGCTCGCGCCGCCAGATTCCGGCGCACTCCATGCGGGCGTCGACCGGCCGACCTGGCCTGCTGACTCCCGGCACGCCCCGGCGCGCCCCGGCAGTCCTGGCCGGCACGGTCCGGCCTGCCCGGCGGACGTGGACGTGTTCCGCCACGGCCCGAGGCCCTTCGGCCGCCCGGTCGGCGTGGGCGGGTTCCGGCGGAGCCCCGGCCCGTCCTGGTGGGTCCGGCACGGCCCGGGGGCTCTTCGGCCGCCCGGGCGGCGTGGGCGGGTTCCGGCGGGGCCCCGGCCGTCTTGGTGGGTCCGGCACGGCCCGGCGGCCTCTCGGCCGCCCCCGCCGCCCGGCCGGCGTTGCCGGGTTCCGGGGGCCTGGCCCGTCCTCGTGGGTCCGGCACGGCCCGAAGGCTCTTCGGCCGCCCCGGCGGGCATCGGCGGGTTCCAGCGGACCCCACCCAGCCGCAGAGGCCACTCCGTCCGCCCAGCAACAGCCCCGTCCGGTGCCCATCCGCCACCGGCGCCGGAACCCTCGGACGTCCCCACCGAGCTCGCATCCGCCGCCCACGCCGCGGAGGCTCGATATTCAGTTCGCAGTGTCGATGAGCACCTCCTCGGCCTCGAAGTACCGTCCGATGACGTCGGCGTCGGCAGCGACGCCAGGCCGGTCGGCCCAACCAGGCGGCAACGCGTCGAACGGCGACACCGTGAGGGTGAGGCGGCCGCGGGCGGTGCGGCGCCGCCAGGTGCCGGCGATCTCGCCGTCCCGCAGAACGATGCCGGGGTTCGCCGTCGCCGCCCAGACCTGCCGGCGGGCGGCGGGGTCGGGCAGCAGGAAGTCGCGGTCGGCCAGTTCGGTGAGCGGATCGTAGGGACCGAGCAGCCGCAGCTCGCCGGGCTCCGGCGGAGCCTCGAGCACCGGCACGTCCGCCGCGAGCACCCAACCACGCCGGCCATCGACCTCGACGTCGGCGAGGTCGGGCTCGGCCAGCGACCACCACCGTTTCGCCGCCGCCGGCGCGAGCGCCAGCCAGGCGGCGAGGTGAGCCGGACGCACCGGCCCGGCCGCGTGGACGAACCGGCGGACGAGCTCGGCCCGCGCCGGCGCCCCGGCCCACGCGTCGCCCGGCTCGGCGGACAGCACTCGGAACCGGAACACCTTCGGCGACTCGACGTCGATGACGAGGGCGGCCTGCAGCGTGGCGTAGCGGAACAGCGCGTCCTGCACGTGATGCACCCCGCAGCCCTGACACCACGGCGCCAGCCGCCGGTCGACCCGGGGTGAGACGGCGCCGGACAGCTCGCCCTTGGTGCGCGCCACGCCGTCGGCCATGACGTGGCGCATGACGGCGGCGACGTCGTCGACGGCGGCGCCGAAGCCGGCACCGAGGGCGGCGCCGAACGGGCCGATGGCCTGCTTCGCCAGCTCCGCCCCGTCGTCGACGCGCAGCGCGGCGGCCAGCAGGCCGAGGTCGTCCGATCGGTGCACATGCATGGCAGCTCGCACCGAATGCACCAGTACGCCCCGATCCGGCGCGGCCGCAGACGCCCCGCGCAGGGCCAGCGCCAGCCGCGCCGAGGCACCCACCGGATGGTCCTGCACGCCCGTGAGCAGCACCGACCCCGGGCCCGACAGCCCGCCGGCCGCGGCTCGATAGGCGAGCACCTGCGCACGCGTGATCATGAGTCCACCCTGCCACCCACCACCGACAGCCTCAGAATGCCATCCATAGTCTGTCGACCCATAGTTCCCACGCCCCCGACCGTGGACGAGTGTCCACGACCGAGGAGTACGCCCGCGGCCTGCGCGAGGCGTTCGGCGCCCGGCTGCAAGAGCTGCGCGACGCCGCCGAGCCTGAGCTGAGCCAGGAGGCCCTGGCCATCGCCGCCGGGCTGGATCGCTCGTACGTCGGGATGCTCGAGCGCGCCGAGCGGACCCCGTCGATCTTCGTCGTGCACCTCCTAGCAGGGGCGTTGGGGCGCTCGGCCAGCGATCTGCTGCCTGATCACCCGCCACCCGTTCTGCCCACTGTGCCCGAATAGCACCCTCACGCAGAGTTGCCCAACCCGGGCATGCTACTCATAGTCTGTAGATCTTGGAGGGGGCGACCCGCAGCGTAGACGGGTGCCCCAGCCTCCCGACGACGAGCGCCGCGCCCTCAGCGCGTTCGGCACTCGCGTCCGGGAGCTCCGCCGTGAGCTGGGCCTCAGTCAGGAGGACCTCGCCGACCGCGCCAACCTCCATCGCACCTACGTCGGCTCGATCGAGCGCGGCGAACGCAACGTGGCGCTGCTGAACATCCATCGGCTCGCCCGCGCCCTGGGAGTCACCGCCCGCGATCTGCTCTGATGCCGGCGGGTGCTCTCCATAGTCTGTCGACGAAACGATCATCATGCCTCGACGGTGAGGGGATGCCCGCACACGACGACGTCAAGACCCGCAAGGCCGCGTTCCTCATGGCCTTCGGCGAGACGGCGCGCGCCCGACGCACGGCGCTCGGACTGACGCAGCGACAGCTGGACGCCCGCATGGGCTACCGCGGCAAGTTCTCCGGCGGCGTCGAACGCGGCACCCGGAACCTGACGCTGGACAACCTCTACCTCCTGGCGGCAGCTCTCGAGACCGACCCGTACGACCTGCTGAAGGGCACCCAGCAGCCACCACCCGCCTGACGACCGGCCCGCCGTCACAGACTCGGGTCGTTGTACGGGCCCCATCGCTCGAGCGAGTCGAAGCTGGCGTCGGCGAGCGCCGGATCGCGCAGGTCGACCACGTACACCCCGCGCCACAGGTAGAAGCCGATGCTCTCCAGCAGCGCCCCCATCCGCAGGCAGGCCAGCTCGGCGGACACGCGGTCGGCGGCGGTGGCACGGAAGTCGGCGGGCGAGAGCCGGCAGACGGCGAGCCGCGCGGTGGTGGCGAACCGCCCCAGCGCCGCCGCGATCAGTGGTGCGGCCAGGCCGTGACCGCGCCACGCCTCGGCCAGTTCGAACCGCTTCAGGATGACCATGCGCGGCAGGCCCTCGCTGATCTGGTCGTCCAGGTCCGGGACCAGGGTTCCTTCCGCGAGGTCGATGACGGTCTCGGCGATGAACTCCAGCGCCCACTCCCCCAGCTCGATGCTGTCGAGGAGGTTGCGGTCGCCGTTGAGATCGGCGACGGCCAGCGCGAAGTCGCCGACGTGGCGGTGCTCGTCGCGGCACACGTCGAGCTTCCACACGTCCGCGGACACGTGCCAGTGCTCGGGAAGATCGTCCTCCTCGAGCGTCTGCCACCAGAGCATGCGGTGGGTGACGTTCAGTTCGATGGACATCGGATTCGCAGGCATCTCGGCCATGTCCGGTTACCTCGCTCGCACGGCATGGTGGGCAGGCAGGGTCTCCGGCTGGCCGGGGTCGCAGCCGACAGTGCGATCACGAGCGAGTGTCGAACACCTCACCACCTCGTTCGAGGTGACCGGGCGGGCTCCGGCTCTTGATCGACCATTCTCCTATGACGCAGACGATGCGCAACCTGGAGACGTGCTGTGACCCGCCGAACTGGCGCCACCGGCTGCCCGTGCCGCAGCATGCGACCCCACCCTGAACTGCTACTCATCGTCTGTCGACTCGAAGTCTGCCACGGATTCGGCTGCACGCCCACCGGTTCAGGCGAATATCGGCCACGTCACCACCAGGCGATGATGCCGCAGTCGGCAGTGCCGAGACCCAGCCGCGGGCGCTACGCGCGCACGCACTGCTCCAGCACGTCCGGAGCCGACAGGAGCGCCAGGCCAGCCGCCCCGCCCGCGGCGTCACCCAGTTCACCGCCCTCCACCCTCGGCCGGTCACCCTCGACAGCAGCGCGATCAACCGGCGGACACGGCCCGCGGCGAGTCAAAACGCAGGACCCCACACTTTCCCGGCGACGCTTCAGCCACCGACCAGGACGCCGGCATCGCCGATCCGGTGCTCCAGGCCGTCAATGCGCAGCCAACCACCTGGACCGCATCCGACAGCCGTGCGCCGAGGCGTACGAGAGCCGCTGCGGACCCTCCGGTCAACGCCAAGGATCACGAGGATCTGGCTCAGGCGTGGGTCGAACGGGTCACCCGGAACTACGGGCGGGGCGGCCACCCCGTCGGCGCCATGGCGAACCGAGTCGGGCCGATAGGTGCCCAGGACGGGGACAAGATCGATCATCCCGCGTGTTTTGTTTAACGAAACTGGTGCTCCACTTGGCAAATCGCACTATGCTTATGGAAACCATGCGCCAGGGGGCGAGTTCGCAGCGGTACCTGCGGCACGGATCGGGGCGATGGGTCCTGCAGGACTGCCTGGGTGGCGGGTCCGCGAAACTGGCCCCTGGTAGATGATCTTGATTCCGGTATCTTCTGAAACTGCAGGTTCAGGCCCAGAACGATGGAGGCGGCGTCATGCCACGCAGTCGGCCCGCAGGCCGTAACTCAAACGATCTCTACCCCGAGTCCACCGACGAGCACATCGATATCCACGCCGCGCCCGATCCGGCCACCGCGACCCCGGAACAGGCCCGCAAGTACAACAATCGATCCGTCGAACGGGTCGTGTCCATGCTCAACGTGCTCCAGGAGTCGACGGAGCCCATGTCACTCGTCGAAATCCACCGCTCCATCCGCATGGCCAAGGCCACCGCGTTCCGCTATCTGTGGACGCTGGAGAAGCACCGCTACGTCGAGCGCGACGGCGACGGCCGCTACCGGCTCGGCCTCGGCTTCGTCGGTATGCAGTCCCGCGACCTCGAGGTCCTGCAGGACCGCGCCCGGCCCATGCTGGAGCGATTGCGCGACGAGACCGGCGAGACCACCAACCTGGGCGTCCTCGACGGCACCGCCGTCCGCTACGTCGAGGTGGCCGAGAGCTCGCGCGCCGTGCGCATGGTGAGCGTCAGCGGCAGCCGCGACCCGCTGTACTGCACCGCGCTGGGCAAGGCCATCGCCGCGCAGCTGCCCGAATCCCAGGTCACCGAGCTGCTCGAGCAGGTAGATCTCAAGCCGCGCACCGGCCGTACCATCACCTCGTCCGACCAGTTCCTCACCGAGCTCGACCGCATTCGACGCCAGGGCTACGCGATCGACGACGGCGAGAACGAAGAGGACGGCCGCTGCGTCGCCGTGGCGATCCTCGGTACCCGCCTGCCCGCCGCGCTGAGCGTCAGCGCGCCGGCCAGCCGGTTCGCGATGGGCGACATCCCGGCGGTCGCCGCCCGGCTGACCGAGGTCGCCGATGCGCTGGCCGGCGACCCCAATTCTCAGAGCATCGGCAGCTGACCCGGCCCGCCCGTGGTGCAGGGGCGGGCGGTCCGGGCCCGCGCCCCGAACGACATCGCGACGAGAGGACGGGCCGACCGACGATGGTGAACACGATCCAGCCGCGCCTGCTGGTCCACTGCCGCGCGGACGTCGGCGAGGGCCCCGTCTACGACATCTCCACCGACAGCCTCTACTGGGTCGACATCCCGGCCGGCCACCTGTGGCGGTGGGACCGCGCCAGCCGCGACGTCGCGTACCGCCAGATCGGTGAGCCCTTGGGCAGCATGGCGCTCATCGAGGGCGGCGGCTACCTGCTCGCGAGCCGTCGCGGCCTCCTGGTGCTGCCCGGCTGGAACGATCTGCCCGTGCTCTGGCAGCAGGTCGAACCCGACCGCGCCACCCAGTTCAACGACGGCAAGTGCGATCCCGGCGGCCGGTTCGTGGCTGGGACCGCCGCACACGACCCACGCTTCACCGGCACGCTCTACCGCGTCGACGCCGACGGCAGCACGGCGGCGCTGGCCGACGGCATCGGCATGTCCAACGGTCTCGACTGGAGCCCCGACGGCCGCTGGTTCTACCACGCCGACACCATCGCGCAGACGGTCAATCGGTACCGGTGGGACGCCGTCGCGGGCATCCCGTCCGAGCCCGAGCCGTTCATCGAGATCCCGGCGAGCGACGGCCTGCCCGACGGCCTCACCGTCGACAGCGAGGGCTGCCTCTGGCTGGCCGTCTGGGGCGCCGGCGAGGTCCGCCGTTACACCCCCGACGGCCGCCCGCTCGGCGCCGTCTCGGTCCCCACCCCGAACGTGTCCAGCTGCGCGTTCGGCGGTCCGCACGGCAACGAGCTGTACATCACGACGGCGGCCCAGGCGGCTCCGTCGTATGGCCGCCAGGGCCGTCTGGCCGGCGACGTCTTCGTCGTCACCACTCCGGTCAAGGGGCAGCCGACCAGGTCGTTCCCGCGGCACGGCATCCCACAACGGCTGCTCGAGCCCCGTCCGTACGAACTGGACTGACGCCGATACGCGTGCCGGGCGGTCGAGGGTCCCTGCCGAACGAGGTGGTCCATGGCCGCGGGCAACCGCCCGGCGCAATCAACGACGAAAACAGTCCCCACACCGTGGGTGTCGATGATCGTCAGGCATTCGCGAATCGACGCGTCGCCGCCCACCAGTACATCATCGAGAGACATTCCCCGTCGGCTCGTGTCGCACACTCCCAGTCGCATCACTGAGGTCAGCGTGACGACCCTTCGGCCGATCCGGGCAGGGGACGAATTTCCACCCCGCAACATCGCGCTGACCAGGTGAAACGTCGACATCAGGGGGTGAACCTACACTTTCGCAAAGTGGACAGTGTTCGTCGCGAAGTGCACCGGCGAGGCGACGAAGATCGCCGTAATCTCCGACCAGGAGGCCAGCGCAATACCCCCGGAGCAGTGCCTCCGAAAGAGGTGTGTGCAGAGATGAACGCGGAATCGCACGGCGACTCGGAACAGCCCATCGGACAGATGATCCGCTCAGCCCGGCAACGCCTGCGCATGAGCCAGTACACCCTTGCGGACCGCCTCGCGGCGGTCTCCGGCAAGCCCACGATGGGCCGCGACCGCGTCGCCCGGTGGGAACGCGGCAGGCAGGTGCCGCGACGCGAGTGGCGGCAATGGCTCGCGGTGGTTCTCGAGGTCCCGTCCGAACACCTCGACGCCGGGGCGGCGACGGCCCGGCGTCAGAGCCGGCTGGGACACGCGGCGGCGGTCACGCCGGCACCGCAGAACGGCACGGCCCGCCGGCCACAGGGCACGCCAGCGCTGCTGCCGATGTTCCGATCGCGGGTCCAGGCCGGCATTCTCGCGGCCACTCTGCTGAACCCGGACCGCGCCTTCAGCCTGACGGAGCTGGCCGAACACGCCGGCGGCTCACTCGCGTCGGTGTCGAAAGAAGCCAAGCTGCTCGAGGACGCCGGCATCCTGACCAGGCGGAACGAGGGCGCCATCCGGCTCATGCGGGCAGCCACCGACCGCTCGACGATCGGGCCGCTCACCGAGTTGATCCGTGGCACCTACGGCGTGCCGCAGATCGTCGGCGAGGAGTTCGGCAGGGTCACCGGCGTCGCCCGCATCGCGTTGACCGGCACCTGGGCCGAACGGTTCGCCGGCGTCGTCGGGCCGGAGCCCGACGTCATCCTGGTGCGACTGACCCCCGACGACGACCACACGCCCGGGCGGCCGGAACTGGCAGCGGCGGCACGCAGGGCCGAACGGCGATTGCACCGGCGAGTCGCGTTCGCACTGATCGGACGTCCTGACTACGCCGCCCGCCGGGTACCGGCCGGCCACGACGCGCGCCTGCCCCTGCGGACACTGTCCCGGCCCCGGCAGCCGGAACGGATCCGCATCCCCCGCCAGCGCGGCCGCGTGCCGGTGGTCCACGTCGCACCGCCGGCATCGGCCGACGGCGCGCCCGTCGCGACCGGCGGCTGGCCGGCCGGCGTCGAGGTGGTCGCGGAACTGCTGGCCGGCAACCGGCTGGAGTTGTTCAGCGGGCCGGCCGCCGACGCACGACCGTATCTCGACCTCGCCACACACCACCTGACGGCAGCGGAGGACGTCATGGCGGCATCGGCGGGCTCGGCGTTCGTACTGGTCTGCCAAGCGGCACACCTGGTGGGTTGCGGACTGCTGGCGGCGCAGGGGCTGCGGCCCGCGCCGGGCCGCGACGGCGACGTCGTCGCGCGGTCGGTCATCGCCCAGTTCGGCGACCGGTTCGGTCACCTGGAGCTCCTGCGCCAGCGGCAGCTGAGCCTGGGCCGTCCGGTCGGCCGGGACAACCGGGTCGACGACGCCGATGTCGAGGCCGCGCTGCCCGCCGTCCGGTCGCTGGTGGACGAGGCGCGCACGCTGGCGCCGCAGTTGGATCTGTTCGGCTGACACCGGGCTGAGGCGGCCGCGACGTGGCCGCCTCGGCAGCCCACAGGGCGTACGACCCCGGACGGCACCATCTGGAGCACGCGGCAGTCCAGGCGGGCCGGGGTCGTACGGACCTCCGCGCCGCACATCGGGTAGCTGATCGCGACCAGATCGGTTCACCAGCTATCAACGACGCGTCGATGCGGTCGCCGGGCCGTGCCTGCACAGACGGGTGACAGCGGACTACGCAGGAGGACCCGGGGGTGGCGGTCGAGTAGACGCGCTCAGATCGCACCTATGCCGCTCACCGCGCCAGTGTTTCCGATGGCAGCTCACCATACTGCTTGACGTACAACGCGGCGAACCGGCCGGGATGGCCCAGGCCCCACCTGGCGACGACCCGGGCAACCGTCGTCGTCTCGCGTTGGGAGGCGAGCAGTTCCTCACGCGCCCGCCGCATTCGCACCGACCACAGGTATTCGCGCGGTGTGACGCCGACGTGTTGCCGGAAAGCGAGTTGGAGCGCCCGTACACTCACCTGGGCCATCTTGGCCAGGCTCGCGACAGTGTGCTCCCACTCGGGGTGGTTCTCGATCATCTCGCGGACCATGGTGACGGCACGGTTCGGAATCGGACTGAGCTGCGACTCGGCCAGCAGGTGCGAGTAGTTGTGCGGCTGCGCAACGAGTAGTGAGGTCATGAGCAGGTCCTCGAGCTCAGTGAACACCAGAGGATTCGTGACCATGCTGCCGTCGGTGCGATCGAGCTCGGCGACCAGCAGACGGAAGTGCCCCGCCCACGTGCGGCCGGATCCCGTGCTGATGTCCATACCGAGGTCGAACCGAAGTGGTGTCGGCAGCGGCGCGCCGGTGAGGTGGCGCAGGTGCGCTTCGAGCGCCGGCCGTTCCAGCCGCAGGATGAGTTGCGCACAATCCGTCGACCAGCGCTGGGTGAGCGGGATCGTGGGCGAGACCACAGAAGCGGTATCGGGCGTGGACAGCAGTTCTTCGCCGCCGTACCGGACCAGGCTCTGGCCGGCCAGCGGCATCTGGACGACGAAGAACGACCCCAATTCGCCGGGTTCGATGAGGACGCCGCCACCGTAGGTCACATAATTCGCCGCGAGGCGGTCGAGGCGCTTCGTGTGCATGCGTGCGCGCACTTTCGTGCACCCGCCAGCCAGATCCAGCCGGTGAGGCACGAAGACCTGACCCACGAGGTCACGGGCGTCGTCGAGATCCTCGGTATAGAACAGCTCGAACCGTTGCAACGGTGGTGCGATCATGGCGGGTCCCCTGCGGATTCTCCCGACCTCGGAGCGGGCACCCAGCCTCGGCCGCGAGAATGCCGTGCGGCGCGTCAGCAGCCCTGGCCGGGCAAGACTCCGTCACGATAGCGCTGGTCGGAGCCGGCAGTCACGACCGCAGAGTGTCACAGATGCAGGCCAATTGTCACAAGATCGTCGGTGTCCTCGAATTGGCCCCTACCTGCGACGCTTCACGTCGCACAGACTTGATGACGTCGAGTCGCAGCGTGCGAAGGGACTATCCGTGCCCGCGTTCATGGAGCCGTTCCGCATCAAGGCCGTCGAGCCGATCCCCTTCCCCAGCGTGCCCGAGCGTCGTCGCGCCCTGAAGGAGGCCGGATTCAACCTGTTCCGGGTGCCGGCTCGCGCCATCACCATCGACCTGCTCACCGACTCGGGGACGAGCGCGATGTCAGCCGCACAGTGGGCGGCCCTCATGGTCGGCGACGAGTCGTATGCCGGCGCGCGGTCGTACGAGCGGTTCGAGACGGTGGTGCGCGAGCTGACCGGCTACCCGGAGGTGATCCCGGCGCATCAGGGACGGGCGGCGGAGCGGATCCTGCTCGGCCGGTTGCTGCGGCCCGGCGACGTCTCGGTGGCGAACACGCATTTCGACACGACGCGGGCCAGCGTGGAGGCGGCCGGCGCGGAGGCCGTCGACCTCCCGGCCGAGCAGACCGGCCCGGCGCCGTTCGGCGGCGACCTGTCCGTCCCCGCCCTGCGCGACCTGCTGTCCGGACCCGGCGGCTCGCGGGTGCGGTGTGTCGTGCTGACGGTGACGAACAACGCCGGCGGCGGGCAGCCGGTGTCGCTGGACAACGTCGCCGCGGTCCGCGAGCTGTGCGACCATCACGGCGTGACGCTGCTGCTGGACGCGTCGCGGTTCGCCGAGAACGCCTACCTCATCACCGAGCGCGACCCGGCGCACGCCGGCCGGGCGCCCCGAGACGTCGCCCGCGAGGTGTTCGCCCTCGCCGACGGCTGCTGGGCGAGCCTCAAGAAGGACGGGGTGGCGAACATCGGCGGACTGATCGCACTGCGCGACGCCGAGCTGGCCCGCCGATGCCGCGACCAGTTGATCGCCGTCGAGGGGTTCCCGACGTACGGCGGGCTGGCCGGACGCGACCTGGAGGCGCTGGCCCAGGGCCTGCTCGAGGTGACCGACCCGGACTACCTGCGGTATCGCGCTCAGACGGCCCGCTGGTTCGGCGAGCAGCTGGCCGAGGCCGGCCTGCCCGTGCTGCAGCCCACCGGCTGCCACGCCGTGTACGTCGACGCCGCGGCCCTGCTGCCGCACGTGCCGCCGCACCGGCTACCCGCGACGGCGCTGGCCAACGAGCTGTACCTGGCCGGCGCGGTGCGGGTCTCGGAGCTGGGGACGCTGGTGTTCGGCCGGCCGGCGTCGGATGGCGGCGACGATCTTCCGGCGCCACGCGAACTGGTCCGGTTCGCGCTGCCCCGGCGGGTCTACACCAGGAGCCACCTCGAGTACGTCGCCGAGAGCGCGGCCACCGTCGTGGCGAAGGCGGCGGAGATCCCGGGCTACCGGATCGTCGAGCAGACCGGGCCGCTGCGGCACTTCACGGCCGTGCTCGCGCCCGGCGAGCCCGCCGGGCGACCCGCGCGGCCCGGGCGGCTCGCTCCAGGTCCGACGAGCCCACGTCCAGAACCTGGCTGATCCACTGCCGCCAGTACGGGCCGGGGATGCGTTTGCCCCGCTCCCAGCGAGCGACCTCGTCGCGGGTGAGGGCGCCGTTGCCGGAGATGCGCACGAGTTCGTCGGCGACGGCGTACTGGCTGTAGCCGAGCCGGCGCCGAGCCTGGCGGATCACGGTGCCGACGGTGTCGTCGGGGGACGTCACGCCTGCGGCGCGGACGATCATCTTCACACACCGAGCGTGATGAATTCTGAGCGGTCACACCAGGACAGAACACGAAGAATCCTGTCCAGTTTGCGAAAACGTGCAGGTCAGATCGGCTTGTCAGGGATGGTTCGAAATCGGCCCCCTCCCCAAGGGCTGGTTCCGGTGTCACTCTGAGTGATCGACTCCATCCCCGGGGAGGCGTACGTGAACCGCCCGCTCGTCACGCTGGTGAACCCGAACCTGGTGCACCCGCCCATCACGCCGTATGCGCTGGACATCCTCACCACGTCGCTCGAGGCCGCCGGCTTCGAGGTGGACGTGGTCGACCTGACGCTCGTGCGCGACCGGTGGCGGCACACCGTCGCGACCTACTTCGGTGAGCACCGGCCGGTGCTGGTCGGCATGACGTTCCGGAACACGGACACGATCTACCCGCAGGAGCAGCGCGTCTTCCTCGACTCCCACCGCGACATCGTGCGCGAGGTGCAGCGCTGGACGACGGCGCCGATCGTGGGCGGCGGGGTGGGGTTCTCGTCGATGCCGTTCGCGCTGGTCGACTGGTTCGGCATCGACTACGGCGTCAAGGGGCCGGGCGAGATGACGCTGGTCGAGCTGGCGACGATGCTGGCCAACGACGACTCGCCGGCGAAGGTGCCCGGGCTGATCATCAACCTCGGCCGCGGCGACGTCCGGCAGATCCCGCACCGCACGCAGCTGACGGCGGACGGCCGGGTCGACCTGGTGAATCGGTCGACGCCGTACCTGCGGCGCTCCGGCCGGCCGGACAAGGTCGACAACCTCGCCTATTACGAGCGCGGCGGGCTGGGCAACATCCTGACGAAGAACGGCTGCACGTACGCCTGCGCGCACTGCGTCGAACCGGACGCGAAGGGCAACCGGTTCGCCCGCCGCGCCGAGGCCGCCGTCGTCGACGAGATGGAGTTGCTGACGGCGCAGGGCGTGCACGACCTGCACACGACCGACAGCGAGTTCAACCTCAACATCGCGCACAGCAAGGCGGTGCTGCGCGAGATCGTCCGGCGCAAGCGCACCGACCGGTCCTCGCCGCTGCACGACCTCCGGCTGTGGATCTACGTGCAGCCGGCGCCGTTCGACGAGGAGTACGCGGCGCTGCTGGCCGAGGCCGGCTGCGCGGGCATCAACGTGGCACCCGACCACGTCCGCGACGACGTCCTGAACGGCTGGAAGGTGACCGGCCGCGGCACCCGGTTCTACGGCTACGCCGACGTGCAGCGGCTGTGCGACCTGGCGACGCAGTACGGGATGCTGACGATGGTCGAGGCGCTGCTGGGCATGCCCGGCGAGACCGCCGAGACCATGCACGACTGCGTCGACGGCCTGCTCGCGCTGGATGCGACGGTGGTCGGCTTCACGCTCGGCCTCCGCGCGTTCCCGTACTCGCCGCTGGGCCGCGACCTCGCCGCCCGCAGCGGCGGCACGCGCGCCGTCCCAGGCCTGCAGTCCAACACCGCGACGGCGCCGATCCTGCTGTCGACCCTGGAGCAGTGCCACAGCAGGGTGGAGTACGAGCGGCAGTTCATGTTCGACCCGATGGGCGGGTTCCGGCCGGTCTACTACTTCTCCCCCGCGCTGCCCGAGGGCGCACGCAACACCCGCTCCGGCGACCGCTGGCTGACCAGCCTGGAGCTGCTGTGGGAGTGGGTCCCGCTGCACGACCGCCCGCGGGTCATGCTGCCGACAGCGCCCGGCCTGACACCGGAGGACAACAACTACGCCGACAACCCGTTCCTGCTGCGGTTGACGGAACTGGGCTACAAGGGCGCCTTCTGGTCACACTGGCCGCTGCGCGCCGAGATCATGGGCGGCACCGTCCCCGCCTGACTGTTCGGCAGCGACGTGCGATTCCCGCACGAACAGGACGGCGATGAACGCGGCACCAGCGAGGGCTGCGCAGATGAGGAAGACACGGCCGGATGCAGCACCGTAGGCGTATTCGATCCCGGTGTGGTCGGACGCCCGATCCGATACTTGCGACGCGAAGACCGCGCCCAGAACGGAGATGCCGGCCGCTCCACCGAACGATTGAAAGAACGTGAGCAGGGACGTGCCGGCGCCGAGGTCGGGGTAGTCGAGGAGATTTTGCGCCACCACGACCAGGTTTGGCGCGCAGGACCCGATCCCGAGCCCGAGAATCATCATGCTCAGACACAACGACCCCAGCGACGTCGAGTCGTCGACCCCACCCAGAAGTGCGAAGCCCATCACGCTCAGTGCTCCGCCGACCACCAGGGGCGCCTTGACGCGGCCGGTGCGGCTCGTGATCCGACCGCACACGAGTGTCGCGCCGACGACCGCGGCGAGTAAGGGGAGCAGCAACAGTCCTGACTCGGTCGGCGAGTACCGACGAGCGATCTGAAAGTACTGGGCAAGGAACACCGACGAGACCACCAGGGAAGCGCCAGCGACGGTGATTGCGAAGAGAGCGATCGGCATCGTGCGATTCCGCAACAGCCACAGCGGGAGCAGTGGATCGGCCGCTCTGTGCTCGACGAAGACAGAACAGACGATCAGCGTCGCACTCACGACGAGCAGGCCGAGGCTGATGCGCGATCGCCAGCCGAAGTCGGCACCTGCCGACGTGACCCAGATCATCAGGATGCAGATCGCAATCGGTACGAGGAACGCGCCCAGCCAGTCAAAGCGACAGCCTGGCCGAACCACCGGGAGCTCCGGCATCCGCCGAAGCAGCAAGACGGCCGCCACTGCGATCGGTGCGACGATCCAGAAGCACCACCGCCACCCCAGAAGCGGCACATCGACGATGAGGCCGCCGATCAGCGGCCCGCCAAGGGTCGCAATGGCCCCGACGGCGACGAAGTAGCCCACGTACCGGCTACGTTCCCGCGGACCAACCAACGATGCGATGACGGTCGGGGCCAGAGCTCCCAACCCACCCATGCCCGCGCCCTCGAACGCCCGGAACAGGATGAGCATCTCGGTGTTCGGCGAGAAGCCGGCGAGGACCGACCCGAGAGCGAAGATCGAGAACGCCAGCTGGACCAGCGTTCTCCTGCTCGCACGATCTGCCAGCTTGCCCCAGATGGGTCCGGAGGCTGTGATCGTGAGCAGTGTCGCCGTGACCACCCAGGCGTACTGCCGCTGGCTGCCGCCGAGCTCGGCGATGATGCGTGGCAGCGCGGTGGCGACAACGGTGCCCGACAGCGAGACGACGAATACGGCGAGCAGCAGGCCGGAGAGCGCGCGAACGACGTGTCCATGCGTCGCCGTCGCCTGCCGAGGGCCTGGAGCCATCAAGTCCCCCGTCCGGGCCCAACCCCCATCTCCTCACGAGCACCGGCAGCGAGCGCCGCATCGATCACGTATCGGCCGTACCCGGACGAGGTGAGCTGCCGGCCGAGACGCAGACACTGCTCGGCGTCGATATAGCCCATCCGCAGCGCGACCTCCTCGAGACAGGCGATGCGCAGCCCTTGCCTGTACTCCAAGGTGCGCACGTACTCACTGGCCTCGAGCAGCGAGTCATGTGTGCCCGTGTCCAGCCAGGCGAATCCGCGACCGAGCTCGACCAAGCAGGCCAGCCCACGGTCCAGGTAGACGCGATTCAGATCGGTGATCTCGAGTTCTCCGCGCGCGGACGGCTCGAGCCCACTCGCGATCTCCACGACATCACTGTCATAGAAGTACAACCCGGTGATGGCGCGGTTGGATGTGGGATGGCGCGGCTTCTCCTCGAGCGCGATCAGATTGCCGGTTTCATCGGTGTAGCCAACGCCGTACCGCTCAGGATCCACGACTGGGTACCCGAAGAGCACGCATCCCTTCATTTCGCTGACGGCGCTCGAGAGTAGGGTGGAGAATCCGGGACCGTGGAAAATGTTGTCGCCCAAGATCAGCGCCACCGAATCTCCATCGACGTGATCCGCACCCACGATGAAAGCATCTGCCAGCCCTCTCGGCTCATCTTGTGCTGCATAGTCGAGTCGTATTCCCCATTGCGAGCCGTCGGTAAGGAGATGCTCAAACTGCGGCCTGTCCTGCGGGTTTGTGATGATGAGAATGTCGGTAATTCCGGCGAGCATCAGCACGGACAGCGGGTAATAGATCATGGGTTTGTTGTAAACCGGGACGAGCTGCTTCGACACACCCAACGTCACCGGGTGGAGCCGGCTGCCATGTCCGCCGGCCAGGATGATTCCTTTCACCTCACGCCTCGCAATCTAGCTCTGGCGGACCAACTTCAGACGATCACCCGTGGCGATCGCCTCGACTATGCGAACAGCTTCGGCCGCGCCGTCCTCGCCGCGGATCTCACGTCCGAGTTGTTCCGCCCGAGCCGCCAAGCGCCTGTCATGGGCCGCTCGCCGGATGGCCAAGGCGAGTTGCTCCGCGGTGACCTCACGCAGGCGTGACGTAGGCGCGGCAACGCCCAGCTCGTAGAGCCGGTGCGCGTTGAAACGCTGATCCGGCAGTGATGGACAGACGACCTGAGGCCGCCCGGCCGCCATCGCCTCACCAGTGGTGCCAAGGCCGCCATGATGGACGATCGCGGCCATCTGCGGAAACAACCAACCGAAGGGGACGCTGTCCACGAACGCGATGTCGCCCCCGAGGTCCGGCGCAGCCATGCCGCTCCACCCGCCGACGACGACGGCCCTCACCCTGGCCAGCCGCACCGCCTCACGGACAAGGCGCGCCAACCGGTGGGGGTCCGAAGTCACCGTACTGGCGAATCCCACGTAGACCGGTGGAGGACCGGTGGCCAGAAACGCCGCCAGCGATGCCGGCGGCACCCAGGTCCCGGCGGCAGGCTGCGACCAGAAGCCTGTCGTGTGCACCCATGGCGGGTAACTTGTCGTCCGCGGCAAGAGCCGTCTGGTGAATGGGTGCAACACTGTGGTTGGCGACCCGTCAACCTGTCGGAACCTCCCGCTAGGACGACGACGCAGACCGAGCCGTTCTCGACGCCACTGGGTGCTGCTCCCGCTGAACAGCCACCAGATCGCGCGGCTGGTGATGTAGGTTGCTCGGTTGAACCGCCTGGGTGGACGCCATCGGAACGACGGGTCGGGAAATGCTCCGGTCGGCACCCAGTACGGCTGCGGACACATCAGCACGGAGGGCACACCGAGGAACTCTGCGACATCGTGCCCACCGCCGCTGACATGGTGGACGACAACGTCGAAGGACTCCCGACGGTTCTCCACGATATCGCGGGCCATGGATGACAGATCGTCGAGCACGGCTCTGACCAATCGCCGGGTCTTCGGCACAGTCGTCACCAGGCGTCTTCGCCCATTGAGTCCGCGGAAGCCCGTTTCAAGGCCTTTAACGACCTCCAGGTCACGCGCCAACTCATTCGGCCCGTCGTGGAGCCTGACCACGCGCTCACTGAACGGCTCGCCCAGATCTGCGGAGGCCGCCGGCGCCGCGAGGACGGAGGTATGACCGGCACTCGCGAGCGCGCTCGCGAGTGCAGCGAACGGCTGTACATCTCCGCGGCTGCCGTGGGTGATGAGTAGGGCCTTCATCCGGCAGAATCCTGTCGAACACGTGCGTTGAGTTCACACGTCGACCGATGCGTGCGCATCAGCCACCGTCCTCGGTCCATTTCAGTCACCGTCCTCGTCCCTTTACGTAGATCCGGCGCCATGAGCCTCCCTCCGCTGGGTGAATACTCAAAGGGGGCGAATTTCGCGCCCAGCCAGTAAGCAGCTTGCCCAGGCCTTGACCGCGCGCCGTTTGCATCAGCATCGGCAAAAACGGCCCCGTACCGGCGGTCGAGGAGCAGTTCTAAGATCATCACATGGACCTGAGGATCTTGACCGAGCCGCAGTTCGGAGGAACCTACGAGGACCAGCTGGCCGCAGCGCGCACTGCCGAAGCTTCGGGCTTCGACGGATTCTTCAGGTCGGACCACTACCTCAACCGAACAAATCCGTCGGCATGGCCCGGACCAACAGACGCGTGGACGACACTGGCTGGCCTGGCGCGGGAGACCACCACCATTCGCATTGGCACCCTCGTCACCGCCGCGACACTCCGACATCCCTCGGTGCTGGCCATTTCGGCTGCTCAAGTCGACCGGATGTCGCACGGTCGACTCGATTTCGGACTTGGCAGTGGACACGATGAAGAAGAGCATCGTCTCTACGGAGTTCCCATACCTGCTATCGAAGAGCGCTTCGACCTCTATAATGAACAGCTCGAGATCATCACCGGATTGTGGACGACGCCTGCCGGCGCACAATTCAACTTCAACGGAAAGCACTACACGCTATCCGGCGCACCGGCCTTGCGTACGCCGGTCCAGTCGCCTACGCCACCGATCATCATCGGTGGCGTAGGCAAGAAGAGGACCCCGCGCCTCGCTGCCCGCTTCGCCAACGAGTTCAACGTGATCTTCGCAGGTGCCGCGGACGCGGCGGCGCAGTTCGCTCGGGTGGCGACCGCCGCCCGAGCGATCGGGCGAGACCCGGGTGGGATCGTCCGATCCGCCGCGGTCGCGCCAGCCGTCGGCAGGACCAACGGCGACTCGATGCGTCGCCTGGGCGTGATTCGCCAGTTCCTTCCGTGGCTGCGATCTGAGGCCGAGGACCTCGGGCAGGTCATCGCGGGCTCGCCGAACCACGTGGTCGACCAGATCGGGCGGTACCGCGAGGCTACCGGCATCACCCGCCTCTATCTCGATCTTCCCGACGTCTGGGACCTTGAGCAGATCGAACTGATCGCCTCGGACGTCAAGCCACAATTGGAAGGGACCTAATCACCGGATGGACACGTTGGTTCTGACTGACGGCACCCGCGGCGACGTACAACCGTTCGTAGCATTGGCTAGCGCACTGCGCACCGCTGGCCACCGTGTGACACTCGTCGGGCCCGAGTCTTCGATGAGCCTCGCGACAGAACACGACGTTCCCTTCGTCCCGCTGACTGACAGTGCGCGGACAGAGATCGTCGAACGACGTGCGCCCAATACGGTGGGCCGCAACGGGTTGATGCGCATGCATCTCGCACTGCGGATCATCCGTGAGAATCGGATGAAGCCCAGCGGGAAGCTGCGGGAGCTCGCTGACGCCTCGGCGCGAGGCGCGGACGTACTCGTGCACCACACCAACGTGCCCGGTCACCATCTGGCGGAATGGCTGGGCATACCAGCGGTTCCGGTATGCCCGTTCCCCTACTGGGTGCCGACCAGTTCGTTCCCGGACCCCACCCTGCCCTTCGCGCTGCCGCCTTCGCTCAATCGCGCCTCGTACGGCCTCAACAAGGCGCTACCCACGAATCTTCTGCTCCGACTCTATTCGAAGAAGCATCTGAGCCGCTGGCGGCGCGACGCGTTGCGGCTGCCAGCGCGACGCGGTCAGCACGATCTCTTCCGCCGACCCGACGGAGAAAGGGTCACGTTTCTCCAGGCCTTCAGCCGCCACATGCTCCCAGCCCCGGTGACCTACCCGGACTGGGTCGAGACGACCGGCTTCTGGTACCTACCAGCATCGCCGGGTTGGTCGCCCCCGGCCGGCCTTGCCGAGTTCGTCAATGACGGCGAGCCACCGATATTCGTCGGCTTCGGAAGCATGGTAGGCGCCGATCCTCGCCGCACCACGCGGGTTGTGGCCGATGCCCTGCGCAACACGAAGTCCCGCGCAGTCGTGGCCACGGCCTGGGGAGGGCTGGATCCGGATGGCTTCGGAGAGGACGTCTTCTGTCTCGAGCAGGTGCCGTTTGACTGGTTGTTTCCACGTGTGTCCGTCGTCGTGCACCACGGTGGCGGCACGATCGGCGCGGCACTGTCCGCGGGACGCCCGCAGGTGCTCTGCCCCTTCATGTTCGACCAGCCGTTCAACGCACAGTGCATGCACGACATCGGAGTAGCTCCACCTCCCCAGCCGGAACGCGACCTTACTGCCGACGGACTGGCCAAGGCGATCAATGTCGCGCTCACCGACGATGGCATGGCCCAGCGCGCTGCAGAGGTGGGGCGCCGCATACGCGACGAAGACGGACTGGGCGCCGCGGTGAGGACCATCGAATCGGCGGTGGCCTGACGCAACCAGTGGCGGCTGTCCTGCAAAACAACTTCTGGCTACGCTGTCGCCGTCTCCAACGCATGCCCGGCTCGGTACATGAGGTGCTCACCGAAATGCGGGCCGATAATCTGGAGTCCTCTCGGCATTCCGTCGTCGCCCACACCCGACGGCACCGTCAACGCGGGGTGTCCCGTGAGGTTGAACGGGCAGCAGGTCAGGATTGGGGCCGCGCGCATGAACGCCTCGCTGCGCATCCCTGGAGGCTTCGTGGCAAGATCCACCAGGTCGAATGAAGACGATGGAGCCTCCGCAGGCCCGATGGGCGAGGTGGGTGTGATCAGCAGATCGGCATCGCGGAGGGCGGCATCGACCTGGCGTCGCAACTCCAGACGCAGATTCTGGGCTCGGCCGAAGGGCACACCGAGGTACCTGCTGCGCACATGCTCACGCGTCAGGAACATCGTCGTCGCTCCGTGGTCGCCGATGAGCTGCTCGGCAGCCATCTTGGCGACGCGAGAGACATCCACCCTGCCGAAGTGTCCATATCCCTGGCCGAGGGAGTCGATCATTGCGGTCTGTGCGACGATCGCCCCGGCCAGCCAGATGGCGAAGCTGTCCGTCCAGAGCGGCACCGACACACGCACGACCTCCGCGCCGAGTCCGATCAGTACCTTTTGAGCGTTCTCGAACTCGCGCAGCGTGTCGTCCGTGCATCCCGACGCTTCGAGGGACTCCCCGACCACGGCGATTCGAAGACCCCTGATTCGCCCATCGAGCGCACGTGTGTAGCCCGCCTCCACGGGAGGCACGGCCATCGGATAGGGATCCCTCCAGTCGTGCCCGGCGAGCACCTCTAGCAGCGCCGCGTTCTCGGCGACCGATCTCGTGATCGGCCCGATGTGGTCGATGGTGTGGTCCTGGCTCAGCAGGCCGTATGAGGGCACGACGCCGTGCGTCGCCTTCATCCCGACAAGACCACACCACGCGGCCGGCCACCGCACGCTGCCCGCTTGGTCGACTCCCAGTGCCGCATCGGCAAACCCGCTCGCGACGGCGGCAGCCGAGCCCGAAGATGAGACGCCGGCAGAGTAGCGGCGATCCAGCGGATTCCGTGTCTCTTCGAAGACCGATCCGCTCATGTTCGTCTTCGCCACGATCACCGCGCCGGTGTCGAGAAGGCGTTCCACGACCACCGCATCCTCCGTCGGGACCACCGCACGCGCATGGGGGCGCCCACCAGTCATTGGCACGCCCGCGACCGCGATGTTGTCCTTGACACCGATGCGCATCCCGGCCAGAGGTCCCGACGTGGATCCCCGGACCTCACAGAACCGAACGACGGCGTGGAATGGGTCTTCGGCCGGCAGCGGCGGACGCCCCGGATCACGGTGGTGGTGCCGAACCGGCACATGGGGGTCCGCCAACCGTTCCAAGCGTTCGAAGACGCGAAGGTAGTCGGCCACCTGCGCACGCGCCCGTTCCAGTTCCTCCGGCGGAACACGGGTTCCCTGGCGCACAGAGTAGGCAACCAGTTGATCTGTGCTCGGCGGCTCCAGCGACCTGGAGTGCGCCACATCGGGCACCTCACTCACCGTGGCGCCAGTGCAGGGCGGGGAGATCTCCACCGGGCCGCGGCCGCGCGCCATCTCTCTCGGTCACGTTCCACCTCCTCGTTCGGCACTCTCGAATCTCATGGTCTGCAATGAGTCCGTATCGCCGGCCGCTGGGTCCAACTCGATACGGCAGGAGCGATCGCATGTGACGGGCCGACCCAAGGTCAGCGACTCAGGTTCGCGTGTGAAACGTGCGTTTCTCTTTACTGTACGGGGGCAGCAGGAGCGCAGCAACACGCATGCCACCACTCAGCCCAGGCGGAAACCGCCCTCTGCTCGTCCTCATGCCCTCGCCTCACGATGGACCGAGTACATGAGCCGACGCGAAGGGCGCACCAATGTGCGGAATCACGGGATGGATCGCGTATGACGACGACCTGAGACGCCGCCGATCGACTGTCGAGGCCATGACGGCAACCATGGCCTGCCGCGGCCCCGATGCCGCCGGCATTTGGCTCGACCGCGCAGCCGCGCTCGGCCATCGGCGACTCGCTGTCATCGATCTTCCCGGCGGCATCCAGCCAATGACCTTGGAGACGCCGACCGGTCGTCTCGTGATCGTGTACAGCGGTGAGATCTACAACTTCATCGAACTCAAGAGGGGCCTCATGCAGCGTGGCCATCGGTTTGCGACAAACAGCGACACCGAGGTCGTTCTCCACGGATACCTGGAGTGGGGCGAGTACCTCCCGGATCACCTCAACGGCATGTTCGCCTTCGCCATCTGGGACGAGCGTCGCTCTCACCTGGTCTTGGTACGCGACCGGGCCGGGATCAAGCCCCTCTTCTACCATCGCACCAACGACGGCGTGATCTTCGGGTCGGAGCCGAAGGCCATCCTGGCCAATCCACGCTCCAAGAGCGTCATCGACGCGGAAGGCTTCTATAACCTCTTCCTCGACACTCAGTCACCGGATCGATCACCTTGGCGAGGCATCGATAGGGTCCCCCCGGGGACGATGATCACTGTGGCCGCATCGGGTGTTCGCACTCGCACCTACTGGCGACTTCGCAGCAACCCTCATGGCGATGATCTTCAGACGACCGTTCACACCGTTCGCGAGCTGATGACGGATATCGTGCGTCGACAGCTGGTCGCCGACGTCCCCCAGTGCGTGCTCCTGTCCGGCGGGCTGGACTCCAGCGCCATCAGCGGGCTTGCCGCGTCCCACCTCGACAAGCGCAGCGTCCGGGTCCGAACGTTCTCCGTCGATCCCGGCGGCCAGGCGCGCGACTCGTCTCACCGTCGCCCGGATGTACTCGAAGACGCGCACTACGCGCGTCAGGTCGCCGAGCGCATCGGCTCGGCACATACGAACGTCATCGTAGATGCGCGCCACGTCGCTGACCCGAACGTTCGTAGAGCAGTCATCCGGGCACGAGACGCACCAAGCCTGGGCGAAATGGACGCCTCGCTCTATCTGCTGTTCAAATCCATCCGCGAGGAGTCGGTAGTCGCTCTGTCGGGAGAGTCTTCGGACGAACTCTTTGGCGGGTACACGTGGTTCCACGATGAGTCGGCGTCGATCGAGAACGCCTTCCCGTGGAGCGCACTCACCCAGCTTCCGATATATTCGCCGGGCTCGGTCCTGAGTATGTTCCGGCCGGAGATCGCAAGGACGCTCGACGTACAAACTCGCACCGGCGACCAGCTCGCCGTCGCGTTGTCGGGTGTCGAACACCTCGAAGGGTCGAGTTCGCTGGACCGCAGGATGCGGGTGATCTCCTTCCTCGCCCTGAACCGGCACATGCAGATGCTGCTCGACCGGAAGGACCGGCTATCGATGGCCGTCGGGCTCGAGGTGCGCGTGCCGTACTGCGACCACCGGCTTGTCGAATACGCCTACAACATCCCGTGGTCGATAAAGATCTTCGACGGGAGAGAGAAGAGCGTCCTCAGGCACGCTGTGACCGACCTGCTCCCAACGTCAGTGGTCGAGCGAAAGAAGAGCGGTTATCCCGGAACGCGTGACCTCGCCTACGCCACGGAGCTGCAGCGACAGGCGCGAGACGTGCTGAGTGAGCAAGGACATCCCGTCTTCGACCTCGTCGATCCCGCGTGGCTCCACACCGCGACCGAGGAGGATCCGGCCAAGACACGCAGAAACCTGTCCGGTGAGATCAACATGGCGCTCGATCTCTATCACTGGCTGGAGATCTATCGGCCGGAGCTTCGGATAGACAGCAACTGACCGTACGAATCAGGACGAGAGAGCGGATGAGCAGCCCATGAGCTCGAGATCTACGACTCCCCGCGTGCTGACCGCGGGCTCGTGTGACGTCGACAACTTCGGAGATCTGCTGTTCTTCTTGATCACCGAGCGGTATCTGCGGGACGCGCAGGTCGTGCCAGCTGGGCCCTTCGGATGGGACATGAACGGGATCATGGATGAACGGATCCGAGCCTTCGGACCGCTCCTGTCGTCCGAGCAGTTCGACGTTATCTGGACGGTGGGGGGCGAACGTGCCTGGGGGACGCTCGAGGACGCGTTTCGGATCTCCGCGCCTGAGCAACTCTATAGGCGCTACGAGCAGGCTTCGCCGGCGGAACGGCGGTGCATCTTGGAATCCGTCTCCGGAGCCACATCCATGGTCGATCCGTACCTGCCGTCCCCGATCGACCACCCCCTCAACGCCGGCGCACCTTCAGTTGTCAACTCCGTCGGCATCTCGGACATCCGAGGGCTCAGTCCCAGCCGCCAGCGAGAGTATGTGTCGTTGCTCGCGGGGACCACGTTCCTCAGTGTCCGGGACGACGAGTCCAGCGACCTTCTCCGAAAACACGGAATCGACCACGAGCTGGCTCCGGATGCCGTGCACGCGCTCAGCATCGTGCGCCCTGTCGATGACACCCAGCGGACCGACACGGCCATCATCCAGGTCAATGGCGCCGTCCTGGCCGATTTGGGTACCGCCGCCGTGGCCCGGAGCCTCATTCGGAACCCAGACCTACGTGGCCTGCGGATCCGGGTCCTACTCGCGGGTACGTACCGAGATCTCGGCGACTCGCGCGCGCTGGACGAGGAACTTGTCGACGCGGTCACGAAACTCGCACCTGGCACAGACATCACGATCATCGACGACCGGCGGCCACTCGACCTGGTCGATCACATCAGTCGCGCTCGCATCGTCATCGGGACATCACTTCACCTCCGCATAACGGCCTGCGCGTACAACGTTCCTCGCGTCACGCTGAAGATCGGCGCCAAGCAGACGCGATACCTGACGTTGTGGGACCCGTACATGCCTTGTGACGTCGCGCTCGGCAACCTTGACGATGCGACGTCCGCAGCGCTCGCAGCCGCCCGCCGCCGTGAGGTAAGGCAGCTGGCGGCGAGAACCTCCGACGCCGCCCATGCGCACCTCAAGAGTCTGGCGGAAGCAGTGCTCGCGCTCGTCGAGAGCGAGACGTACCGTGACCGCGAGCAACGAGCACAGCGTCGGGCAGGGCTCGACGGCCACAGGTGACTCAGACGCCGGCGATGCGACAGAGTCGTTCTGCCAGGGCCAGTGTAGCCGCCGCACTCTGCATGTCCGATTGGTTCGGTGCCCCTTCAACGGCAACCCGCCGGAAGTGCTCCAGCTCAGGCAGGAATCCAGAAATCGTCGGCGAGCTGTTCATCGACGTTCCAACGGTGTAATTGGGGCGCCATCTCTGCTCCGGTCGCTCCGGCGGGCGGTGGATGCAGGTGTCGATGTTCTCAACGATGACTGAGTGGCCGGCTCCATACACTTCGGCGCGCTCGTTCTGCTGACTCCAGCTGGCCGTCGTGCACAGATTGAACGTGCACACCGCGCCCGACGATGCCGTGGCGACCGCCGCTACCGCGAACCCACGGCCTGCTGTGTCCACGACCCGGGCCTCCAGTCCGTCGAGCTCGCCAACGATGTATCGCGCCAGATCCAGCGGATGGACGGGATTGTCGATCAGATAGGTGCGCAGATCATCACCGAACCCCTGCCCGACGGCGAAAGTGAAGGACGCGAGCGACGGCACGCCGAACTCCGGAGACTGGACGATCTCACGTGCGCGGAGGTAGGCGGGCGCGAAACGCTTCATGTAGCCAACCACGACAGGGACTCCGGTCGCGGCGCTCAAACCGGCCAGCTCGCGAGCTTCGGACGACGAACCGGCACCCGGTTTGTCGCAGAAGACTGGCTTGCCCGCCGTCAGGCACAGTCTGATGAGGGGCGCGTAGTCCCGGGGTTGGACGCATACGACGACACCATCGATCTCCGCCTCCGCGATCATCTGCTCAGCGTCGTCGTAGGCATGGGCCGCGCCCCAGCGATCGGCAACCATGCGGGCGCGCTCGCGATGGCGTGCGCACGTGGCGACCAGTTCCAGGCCGGCGGCCCGGAAGTGGGGCAGGAGGTTGGTGGTGGAATGCCCGCCGACACCGATCAACCCGATACGCATCGTCGCCGTCCTCCCAGCATCGTGACGCTCGCGGGCCCGGTGGTCGTCAACTCCATCGGAGCAGCACCTTGCCCGCTCGTTGTCCGAGGAAGTCCGTGATGGCGTCCTGGGCATGTGCCGCATCCACATCATGGGTGCACATGTGCGCCAGGGGCAGACCACGCTCGTGGAGCGCGCACATAGCCGGGTAGTCCTCGGTGGCGTAGTACCACGCACCGGTGTAGGTGATCTCACGGCGGATGAAAGTGTCCGACGGGTTGATCAGAACATCGCTGTGGCATTCCCCCGATTGCAGGACCACCCCCCCGTTATCGACGACGTCGAGCGCATACGCGATGGACTCTGGACGCCCGCTGCATTCGATGACGAGGCGGGGCCGGTGACCGATGTCGTCCCCTGGCCTACCCACCGCTCTCGCGCCGAGTTTCAAGGCCAGGTCCCGCCGGAACTCGGCCGGCTCGATGGCGACGACTTCAGCGCCCTCGAAGGCACGAACGAGCACGTGGCCGAGACCGACCGGGCCCAGGCCGATGACCAAGACGCGTTCAGCCGGTTCGGATGGGACACGGCCGTAGCCTCGGCTCGGCACGCCGAGCGCGTCACCGGTGAACAACGCGCCTACGCCGGCGTCCATGCCGGGCGGCAGTTCCCGCAGCGCCGAAGGCGAGACCACTGCGAGTTCCGCATGCCAGCCGCCACTCTTCGCGGCCGAGCATGGGCCCCGGCGGCAATGAAGCTCTTGCCGCGCCGTGCATCGATCGCATTCCCCACAGCCCACAACGGCCGACAGCCCGACCCGGTCACCGGCCCGGAACCGCGAGGATCCGGGGTCGACCAAGGTCCCGGCGGCTTCATGGCCGGTGTTGCCGTCCACACCCTCCATCAGCGCACCGCGCTCCGACCCGCATACCGCCGACGCCTCGATCCGGACAAGGGCATCGCCTGGGCCCGGCACAGGGTCCTGGCTTTCGACCAAGGACACTCGTCCCTGCCCGTGATTTCGTAGCGCTCTCACCGGACTCCTCCCCACTGTCAGAACCACTTCCGTGCATTTCGTGGCAGCGCACGGGCTGCCCGTCCGGCGTTTACCCCGGCCTCGTCCGAGGTTCGGGGACCGGTACCGCGGCAAGCAGGGCGCGGGTGTACACGTGGCCTGGAGAGCCGGTTACCTCATCCGTCGGCCCCTGTTCGACGATCGATCCCTTGCTCAGGACGGCGACCCTGTGTGACATGTGCCGGATGACGTCGATGTCGTGTGAGACGAATAGGTAGCTGAGCCCAAATTGGCGCTGCAGGTCGAGGAGGAGGTTGAGGATCTGCGCCTGCACAGAGAGATCCAATGCGCTGGTCGGCTCGTCGCAGATGATCAGCTTCGGTCCCAGGACGAGAGCGCGAGCGATCGCGATCCTCTGTCGTTGACCGCCGGAGAACTCGCGGGGATACCGGTGGAAGGTCTCGGGTGCCATACCTACTTGTGCGAGGACACGTTCCACTTGCGTGGTCGCGTCGCGGCGAGACGCTCGCCGGACGATGCGCAGTGGCTCGGCAAGGGTGCTCCCGATCGTCCTCGAGGGATTCAGTGAACTGTACGGGTCCTGGAAGATGACCTGGAGCTGCTGGCCGAGCGTACGGCGCTGCTCGGAGGTCACGGAAGTGATGTCGGCGCCACGGAACAGCACCTGGCCGCGAGTGGGACGGACGAGCCCGAGGACCGCGTTGCCGATGGTGGACTTACCCGAGCCCGATTCGCCCACCAGCCCAAGCGTCTCGCCGTCGTCGACGTGCAGGCTGACGTTGTCGACCGCGAGCACTGGCCGATCCCCCCGTCGGCGTCCGTCGAACTGGACCCTGAGGTCACGTACCTCGAGAATCCGCTCGATCATCGCGAGCTCCTGTGTACGTCCTCGTACCGAAGGCACCGCACACTGTGAGCTGCTCCGGCGTCGAGCATCGGGATCGGTTCCTCCGTGCATTCGGGCGTCGCGAAATCACACCGTGGCGCGAAGTGGCATCCGACGGGCCAGCTCCCAGGCGCGGGCACGACTCCAGGTATCGCCGGAAGCGCCCGTCCCGGAAGTGACCGACGCGGCATGGAACCCAACAGCCCGAGCGTGTAGGGGTGCGAGGGACGGCCGAACATCTCCCTGGCCGAGCACGACTCCACGATGTGACCCGCGTACATCACATGCGCTCGCTGACACATCTCGGCGACAACTCCCCAGTCATGCGTGATCAGCATGATCGCCATGCCGCGGTCGCGCTGCAGTCTCTGGAGCAGTTGGAGAATCTCGGACTGGACCGTGACGTCCAGGGCCGTCGTCGGCTCGTCGGCGATGAGCAGACTCGGTTCGCCGGCGAGCGCCATGGCGATGGCGACCCGCTGTGCCATCCCGCCCGAGAGCTCATGGGGGAAACGCCCGGCGACACTGATCGGGTCCGGCAGCCGAGCATCACTGAGCAGGTCGAGGCTGCGTGCGCGAACCGCCTTCCGCGATCCCCCATGATGGCGCCGCACCAGTTCGTCTACCTGCTGACCCGCTGTGTAGACCGGGTCCAGACCAGCGATGGGGTCTTGTGCGATCAGAGCGATCCCGGATCCACGCAGGCCCTGGATCGTTCGCGGGCTGGCCGAAGCCAGGTCGATCCCGTTGTAGACAATGCTGCCGCTGGTGACCTGGCCGGCCGCAGGCAGCAACCCGAGGATCGCGCTGCCCAGAACGGACTTGCCGCATCCGGACTCACCGACGAGGCCAACCGTTTCGCCTGCCCGGATGTCGAGGTCGACGCCAGCCACGACCTCGACCTCCCGCGCATTCAGCGAGAGTGAGATCGACACGTCGCGGACGGATAGGAGTGCGTCGTCAGCATTCGCGCCCGCCGGACGACTCGTGATCGAAGCTCGAACCTTGCTGTCGGAACCTGGACGGCGCCCGCTGGCTGGAGCACGACCGGACCGCTCGGCGCCGGCGTCTCGTATGGCGTCGCCGAGTAGAGCCAGAGCCAGCGTCGCCAGGCCCAGCGTTACTCCAGGAGGCACCAAGAGCCAGGGCTGCCGGCTCACGACACTCGATGCCTCGATAATCATCCCGCCCCACGTCGGCGTGGGCGGCTGGGGCCCGAATCCGAGGTATGCAAGGCCAGCGTCGATGAGCAAGGCCCCGCCCGCGAACAAGGAGGCGTGCACGAGGATCGGCCCAGCCACGCGGGGCAGGACGTGCTTCACGACGATGTGCCGGTTCGGGATCCCGAACACGCGCGCTGCCGAAACATACAGTTCTTCCCTGACCCCGAGCGTGACGCCGCGCACGATTCGCGCGAACCCCGGAGCCGCGAGCACGCCCAACGCGATCATCGCGATGGTCATGTCGCCGTCGAACACGCTGAGCACCACCAGCAGGATGACCAGAGCGGGGATGGCGATGACGACATCGATCAGCCAGGTGAACACGCGGTCCGCCCACCCGCCGAAGAACCCCGCGACGAGGCCCCAGCTCACTCCGACCAGGAGGAATGTCGTCACGGCGATCGCGGCGTGTGCCATGCTCAGTCGGCCGCCGAACATCAGCCGGCTCAGCACATCCCTGCCGAGTGAGTCGGTACCGAGCCAGTGGCCTGCTGTCGGCCCGGACAGGATGTGGTTCAGGTCGACGTCAGACGGATCGTAGGGCGCCAGGAAGCCGGCGGTGACCGCCGCGAGAACCACGGCGAGTAGGTACCCGAGCGACAGTACCGCGAGTGGTTGCTGGAACACGGCACGCCAAAGGCTGCGCCCCCGCCCGTCCGGTCGATTCCGCCCGGAAGCGCCCAGGGGGGAGGCGATGCCGTCCATGTCGACGGCACCCTCGCTGTGCGGGACTGTCGTCGTCATGTCACACGCACCTTCGGGTTGAGCCAGCCATAGACGAGGTCCACCACCAGATTCGTGATGACGACGATCAATGTGAAGATGACGACGACGCCTTGGACGATGGGGAGATCGTGGCCGAGGGTCGCTTGAACGGCGAGCCGGCCCATGCCTGGCAGGGCGAACACGCTCTCGATGAAGACCGCACCGCTGAAGAGACCGACGAAGAGCATGCCGACCATGGTCACCACCGGTATCGCGGCGTTGCGCAACGCGTGGCGGAACACGATGGAAGGCTCCGACGCGCCGTTGGCACGCAGGAACCGGACATACTCCTGAGAAAGCGACTCCAACATCGAATCGCGGGTCTGCTTGGCGAACCCCGCCATACTCGCGAGCATCAGTGTCCCCACGGGCAGGATCAGGCTGAGAACCCAGCCCCGTGGTGACACATCGATGGGCACGTACCCCGTGGCTGGCAGGAGTCCGAGCGTCACCGAGAACAGGGTCATGAAGACGAGGGCGAGCCAGAAGTTGGGGAGTGCATAGCCCACCAGGGAGAGGACGTCGACAACGCGTCCGAGCCGTCCGCCACGAACGGCGCTGAGAACGCCGACCGAGACACCGACCAGCGCCGTCGCCGCCGTGCCCAGGAGCACCAGCGACGCAGTCACGGGCAGTCGGCTGAGGATGGCGGAACTCACGTCGAGCCCGCTGACGGGCGAGACGCCGAGATCACCGGTGATCGCCTGGCTGAACCACTGCCAGTACTGCACCATCAGCGGTTGGTCCAAGCCGAGCTCGTGACGCAAGGCCTGATACTGCTGCTCGGGACAGCTCGCCGTCTCCCCCGCGCAGCCGAGGATCGTCTTGGCGACATCGCCGGGCGCCAACGTCTGCAGGACGAACGTCAACAGGGAGATGAAGAACACCAGGGCCACGGAGATGAACAGTCGACGTGCCACCAGTCGCGTCATGGTCGCGCACTCCTTCGTCTCACCGCGGCCGATACCGACCCTGGACCCCGCGCGCTGTCAGCGACGCCAAATACTGGCGCCTTTCTGCTGTGGATCGTCGACATTACCCACCGTTCGACGACGCCGGCCGGAGTTCCGTCACTGTCGGCACGCTCTGGAAGTTCGCCCAGGGGACGTCCACGACGTCGGCGTCGTACAAGACGGACTCCCCCTGGAGATAGACCGGAAGAAACCAGGCCAACTCGGCCACGCGGGCGACGATCTGGCCGTTGAGCTCGTCCAAGGTCTTCTCGTCCGCGACCAAGGCCTGCTGGTGCAGTTCGACCAGGGTGTCGTCCAGACTGTCCGCCGGGTTGTTGAGCGCGTCGGGCAGCCAGAAGTAGGTGGCCATCTGGACCGGCGGGGAGATGCCCCAGCCGAGGAAACCGGCTCCGTATTCGCTGTTTCCGGCATCGTCCGCCTGGTCCATCTGTTCATCGGCGTTGATCTCGAGCACGACACCGACATCGCCCAGATTGTCGGCGATGGCTTGCGTCAGCTGTTCGCCGGCAAAAGTTCGGACCGGCAGCGTGAAACCGTCTGCGTATCCCGCTTCGGCCAGCAGCTCCCTCGCTTTGTCCGGATCGTACGGGTAGTACCCGTCGTCGTTCCATCCACTTTGGTCGGGAGCCGACAGCTGGTCGGTCGGGCTTCCCGAGTCACCGACCAACGCGGACGCGATCGCCTCACGGTCGACGGCATAGTTGAGCGCTTGCCGGACTCGCACGTCACCGAGCGCTGGCACGACCTCCCCGTCGCGATCCCAGATGTTGAGGCCCGCGACGATCGGAAAGCCAGGTCCCGCGACCGAGAGACCGGCCGCCCGGCCTGAGTCAACGGTGGCGGACGTCGCCATCCCCGCGTCCAGCTGCCCTGCCTGCAGTGAGGCGAGCGCAGCACTCTCCTCTGGCAGGAATGAGACGACGACCTCGTCCCAGTGGACATCGTCGGGGCTCCAGTAGTCGGGATTCGACACGAACGTGTAGTGGTCTCCGTGAACCGTCCTGCTCGCGTCCAGCTGATATCGCCCCACACCGAAGGTCTCAGTAGCAAGACCAGCCGGATCGGCCAGCGCGGCCGGGCTGATCATGGCGCCGGCGCCACTCTGCGTGAACAGCGACGGCAACAAGGGATTCGGCGTTGCGAGATGGATGCGGACCGTGAGGTCGTCGACCACCTCGACCTCCGAGACCGCGGCGAGCTGCGCCGCGGACTGACTGCCAACCGCCGGGTCGCGCCGGTACTCGAGATTGGCCTTGACTGCCTGGGCGTCCAGAGGCGTCCCGTCGACGAACGCGATGTCGGGACGGAGCGACAGCTCGAAGGTGGTGTTGCCATCACCCACGTACTCCCACGAGGTCGCGAGCTGCGGTTGCAGACTGCCGTCCGGTGCTTGGTAGATCAGGACGTCATAGGCCAAGGCCAACATGTCGTTCCAATGTGGGTCCCTGGCAGGATCGAGTGTCGCCGGTGGCGTCGGTCGCGCCTGGTATCTCAGAATGCTCGGCGAGCTGCCGGCACTCCCGGCATCCCCTCCACCAGCGCCAGGGTCGGTCGACTCTGTGGAGCAAGCGCTCAATGCCAGCAGAGTCATCATGATCGACGACACCAGCACGGCCTGGCGCCTGGATACGCGTGTGTCTCGCGACGTACGGTTCATCGTGGTTCCCTTCTATCCACGCAGGACCTGGTCACCAGGCCGGGGCATGGAACGGACTGCGAGTTCGGTGATGCCCTGGTCGTGCCTCGAACGTCCTGCCGTCGGGAAGGCGGACCTCCGCGGTCGTCCCGGGAGGCACGGTGACGTCGAGGCTGAACCGCTCTCCGTCGACCCGCCAGGACGACCGAATCCGTCCGTACGGGCTGTCGTGGGTCGCCTGCGCCGACGTGATGCCGCCGCCGGGCCGCGGCTCGATCATGAATCTCCTGTATGCGGGTGCCGAGTCCAGCATTCTGATCCCGGCGGTGTAGCGGTGGAGGAATGACACGACCGCGCCCTTGCTGTAGTGGTTGAGTGAGGCGTTCGGCGTTCCGGTCTTGTCGATGCCGTTCCACTGTTCCCAGATGGTCGTGGCACCGCGGTCGATCATGGCGAGCCACGAGGGCTCCGTGTCCTGGAACAGCAGCTCGTAGGCGACGTCGAGGTGCCCGTTGTCCGCCAGGACCGGAAGCAGATACGGCGTGGCCAGGAATCCTGTGCCGAGGTGGTTGTCCGCCTTCCTGATCAGGTCGACCAGGCGTTCCGTGGCACCTGGCCGGAACTCCGGAGGCAGCAGGTCGAAAGCGAGCGCGCGTACATAGCTGGCTTGGGTGTCGGGTTCGATGGTGCCGTCCTCGCGGATGAACTCGGTCTGCCAAGCGAGCCGCACAGACTCTGCGAGGTCCGAGTACCGGCCGGCGTCGGTCGCGCGGTCCAGCGCTGCCGCGACCTGTGCGAGCAATCGCGCCGAGTGATAGAGGTACGCGGTAGCGATGGTGCCGTGGTCTCGGGCCCTGAGCTCGGCGATGGTGGCACCGCTCATGTCCGCGCCCGGCTCAAG